>NZ_VMNX01000215.1 GCF_009377235.1 Streptomyces acidicola | reverse complement strand
CCGTCCCCCAGTAGCTCCCCCAGCCCGTCGTCCACCCCTTCCCCGATCGACATCCCCTCCACCGGGCCGGGCACGTTCACTACGGCCTCCGGTGGAAGCGACAAGGTGGGCAAGGGCAGCACCCTGCGCTACCAGGTCGACGTCGAGAAAGGCATAACGCTGTCCGCCGAGGACGTCGCCGAAGAGGTGGAACGCATCCTCGGCGACCCTCGCGGCTGGACGGCGGACGGACGGTCGGCGTTCCAGCGGGTCTCCGGGGGCGCCGCCGACTTCGTCGTCCGGGTCGCGACTCCCGGCACCGTCGACACCATCTGCGGCAGGTCCGGGCTGAACACCAGGGGTGAGGTCAACTGCCGCGTCGGCGACGACGTCATGGTCAACCTCAAGCGCTGGCAACTGGCAACACCCGTGTACGCCAAGGACGTCACGGCCTATCGCGCACTCATCATCAACCACGAGGTCGGTCACTTCCTCGGCCACGGCCATGTCGGCTGCCCTGGCCGGGGCAAACCGGCCCCGGCGATGATGCAGCAGATCAAGGGCATGAACGGCTGCGTTCCGAACGTCTGGCCGTACGACGAGGAAGGGCAGCTCGTCACCGGGCCCGCCGTGCCCTGAGCCGGAGCGCATCGGGGCGCGGTTCGCGGTTCGGCCGCGCGGGCTTCGATGCGCGAATGTCGGATGTCGGATGTCGGATGTGGAATGCCGCATGCCGAAGCCGAGCGTCGAAAGTCGACATTTTGCCCGCCGGGGAGATGGTTAACATTGCGACAAGGGGCGAAGGCGGGGCGCCAAGACAGCAGGACAAGCAGGGCACAAGCAGGGCAGGAGTCATGAGCGACCAAGGCAAGGTGGCCCCCGCGCGTCGCCGGGGACTGGCCGACGAGGTGGCCGACAGCATCCGGGAGGCCATCTTCAGCGGGGCCTACGGCCCGGGCGCACAGTTGCGCGAGGTCGAGCTCTCCGGCGCCCTGGACGTCAGCCGCGGCCCGGTGCGCGAGGCGCTGCTGAAGCTGGAGCGCGAGGGTCTCGTACGCAGCGCGTGGCACCGCGGCGCCACCGTGACGACGCTGTCCCCCGACGATGTGGCCGAGTTGGACAGCCTGCGGGGCGTGCTGGAACAACTCGCCGTACGGGAGGTCGTCGCCCGTGCCTCGGACGAGGACATCGCGGCCGTCGAGAAGGTGGTCGACGCCATGGACCGTGCGGCGGACGCGCACGAGATGGTGCGCTGCGACATCGCCTTCCACGACGCCGTCTACGCGGCTGCCCGGCATCGTCGCCTCGAAGAGGCGTGGCAGGCCATCCGCTGCCAGGTCCACCTCTTCCTGCTCACCCGGATCGGCCGCAGCACGGACGGCTACCTCTCCCACATCCCGGCCGAACACCGCGAACTCGCCACAGCCCTGCGGGCCCGCGACGCGGAAGCCGCCCTGGCCCTCTTCGCCGCACACCGCCGCGACGCCTTCACCGTGCTCACCGGCACGACCGACGAGAACTGACCCGCCCCGCGCGCCACCGGCCAGCCCCCGGTCCCTCAGCCTTACCGGTCGCCGCCGCCCGGCCTCGTGAAGCCGGGCGGCGGGACGCGCTCGGCCGTCAGGCCGCGGTCGCTGCCACAGTCACGGCCACCAGTCGGGGCCCTTCCGTCTCGTACAGCGACTCGATCAGTGCGCGGCGCGCGCGGGCCACGCGGGAACGGACCGTGCCCACCGGGCAGCCACTGACGAGCGCCGCCTCCGCATAGGGCAGGCCCAGCAGTTGGGTCAGCACGAACGCCTCACGGCGGTCGTCGGGCAGCGCGGCCAGCAGTTCCGCGAGCGCGATGCCGTCGTCGAAGCCCGGCAGACCGCGCGGCTGGGCACGTTCGGCCGCCGACTGCCAGTCGTCGGTGTCCGACAGGCGGGGTCGGGCGGCGGCGTACCGGATGCTGTCGATCACCGCGCGGCGCGCGATGGACAGCAGCCAACTGCGCGCCGAGGAGCGACCTTCGAAGCGGTGCAGGCTGCCGAGGGCCCGCAGGAAGGTGTCCTGGGTCAGGTCGTCGGCGGACTGTGGATCGGCGCCGAGGTAGGTGACGTAGCGGCTGACGTCCCGGTGCAGGGCGCGGACGAACTTCTCCACGGCGTCGGCGTCGCCGCCGCGCGCGGCGAGCGCCCAGGCGGTTATCGACTCGTCGCGCGACGTGGGCGGGGCAGTCGGCAGGGCAGCTGACCGGCCAGTCGACTGGGCAGCCGACTGGGCAGCCGGCGCTGCGCCGGGCAGGACAGCGGGCAAGGCAGCGGGCAGGGCGGGAGTGAACACCTGGTGTCCTTCTCGGGAGTCCGGGAACCGGACCGGCGCAACGGGCACGGCGGTTCCGGTGGTTGATGACGTACGGCCGCGCGGACGTGCGCGACCGATGCCCGAGGCAGGAGCGGAGTGTCGGCGAAGAGGGAAAAGACGGAGGAGTCGGCGGACACCTCCGGGTACGGCCCCGGGGAACCAGCTGTCGTCAGAGGACAGCGGTCCCGGCGGGCGGACCCCGAGAGGTGATGGCGTGGACGAGAAGGAGCCGGTGCGGGGTGCGGTCCGAGCAACCCCGACGGGCGCGGACGCGTGGGCGGTGCGGCGGCGCGGGCAGCCGCAGCAACAGGCGCAGGGGGGCGACGAGCCATCCGGCGAGAGCCCGCAGGATACGGAAGGCGGCGCGTTCGCCGTGGGCGAGCCACAGGCCGCCCAGCAGGGCGGCGATCAGGTGGACCGTGAGCATGCCCGTCGAGGACATGCCGCCCATGGCATGGCCCGCATGGCCTACCACGTCGATGCCGCCCGCGCCGTCCATGCCGCTCACCGGGATCACCGACCCCGGCGCATCCAGGAGTGACGCATCCATGCCCAATGCGTCCTCATGGCTCACGGAATGCGTGGGCGTCGTCGCGGCGCCCGAACCCCCGCCGGCCTCCGGTGGTGAGCACAGCACATAACGCACCCACCGCTGGGCGAGGGACGCCCCGCCGGGTTCCGGCCGCTCGACCGCCTGCGCGAGCGCGAACAACGAGTGGAGCACCACCTGGGTGGCGACGGCGACGGAACCGACCGCGAGAAGTCCGCGTTCGCGGTGGGCGAGGCACCACACCGTCCCGCCCGTCGCCAGGGCTCCGGCGACCAGTGCCCACCAGGGCACCTCGACACCGGACGTCATCACGTGTCCCTGCACGGCGAACAGCACGCAGACGGCCGCGAACACCGCAGCCCTCAGCGCGCGAGAACACCGTCCAGCAGTCATGGCGGTTCATCCTTGCACCGGCACCTCGGCTGTCACAGCCTGGTACGGAAATCCACCGGGTAAACCGCTCAATCCCGCAAGCGTGATCCACACCACAACAATGTGTCGTAAACCGAGGGAGGCTCGGGCCGCGCCGATCACAAACTCGCGATGGCCGCCGTGCTCCCGCCGTATGCGCCCCGCCTAATGCATCCCCACCGCGTACGCCCTCACCGCGCTAGCGCCCCGACACCGCACTGCCCCGCTCGGCATGGGCCGCTCCCTGTCCCGGAACGCACTCCTTCGGAACCCCGCGTCCAGGCAATCGTCGTAGCGCCCCGCGGCCGAGTCCCCGGCCCCAGAAGAGTTCGCGCGGCGTCCGGCCGCCTGCGAGGCACCACAGCGCGATGACCGGGTCGCAGATCGCGCAGCCGAGCGAGGAGTCGGCGAAGAAGGGGATGATCGGGTTGCCCTTGATGTGGTGGACGACGTCCCAGGCGGTGTGCAGCAGCCAGCCGATGCCGATGAAGGTCCACGACTCCAGCCCGCGGTAGGCGACGTACGTGACGACCGCGGCGAAGGCGAACTCCCAGCCGCCCAGGCCGCCGCCGCTCAGGTATGCGGCGCCCGCCCCGGCGACCATGACCGCGTTGAAGGCCCTGCGGTGCGGTTCGCGGATGAGGGACATCAGCAGTGCGTAGAGCGATCGCCGCGACCACCCGCTGATCCGCCGCTGATCACCCCTCGATCCCTTAGCCGTCCCCCAGATGACCCCGAGCTATCCCCCAGATGTGTCAGAAATCTTTGACAGGTGCGCGAGGCGGCCGTCAGCCTTTTCTGACAGGTACGACGGAAAGGGGCCGCGATGCCCGAGGTCCCGCCTCCGGCACCGACCGGTGACGAGTTGCTGAAGGTGCTCTCCGCTCTCGGCAATCCGCACCGCATGCGGATCATCGCGGCGCTCACGGAGAACCGGAACTACGTCAGCGCGCTGGCTCGCGCGATCGGCATGGGCCGCCCGCTGCTGCACATGCATCTGCAGCGGCTGGAGGCAGCCGGACTCGTCGTCGGCACGCTTGAGCTCGCGGAGGACGGCAAGACGATGAAGTACTTCGAAGTCGCCCCATTCTTCTACGAGTTGACGCCACACACCATCACCCGGGCGGCCGCGACGATCACCGAGAAGGCTGATCCCGCCGAGAAAGCCGACCGGACCGCGAAAGAAGAGGCGAAGTGAATCAGGAACAGGTGACGCTCGCCGCCGGAGCCGACGAGCTGGGAGTTCTGGTCGGCGCCGTCGGCGCGGCCGGCTTCTTCAGCCTGCTGATCGTGATCGTCTGGCAGGTCGCCGCCACCTGGCGGGCCCGGATGCTGGCCGCGCGCGAGCAGCAGTACAAGGAGCTGGCGGCGAGGTACGCACAACTCCTGGAGGACACCGTGGAGTTGCAGCGCCGCACGGTCGAGGAGCAACGGCAGACCCTCGACGAGCTGACGCAGACACGGCTCGCGGTCGGCTCGATGGAGAAGATGATGCGCGAGATCGAATAGGTCAGGACAGGACAGGGCCGGAGTCGCAGGGCCTGCGGCGCGCCCCCAGGGGATGCGCGCCCCTCAGTCCGTCGCGTCCCGCCTCACCGCCCTCTCAGGACGTCGTCCGGGCGAAACGGAGGGACGCCGTGACCGTGGTGCGGCCGCGCATCATGCCCAACTGGTTCCAGTCCATGCCGAACTGCTCCCGGTCCACGATGAACTCCGCCGTCAGCGTGACCGCGTCGGCACTCACCTCCGCGAGGCGTGCGGTGAGGGACTGCGGACGGCTGATGCCGCGCACGCTCAGCTGACCGGCGACCTGAACGGCCCCGTCACTCGCGGGCGCCGCGCTGCGCACGACGAAGGTGAGCTCGGGGTTCCGGTCCGCGTCGAAGAAGTCGGCGGACCGCAGGTGCGTGTCGCGCTTGGCGTTCTTGGTGTCCAGGGACGTGGCATCAAGGGTGATCGAACCGGTGGCGGCCCCGTCGGCCCCCACCTCGCCCTCGCCCGTGAGCCCGGTGAAGGTGCCCTTCACGGTGACCAGCCCCCACATCGTCTTGTGCTGGACACCAACGGTGGAACGGGCGGCGTCGAGCTGCCAGGTCCCGGTTTCGACTGCGACGGACATGAGGTTCTCCTGAGAGGGGCGGGGGTGGAGGTGGACACGACGACTCAACAACGAACGACTCGCCAGTCATCCAAATTTGGATGACCTCAGGCTAGTCGATGCTCCAAATTTGGACAACAGATAGACTGGGACCTCATGGCCGACTCCCCCGCCCCCGCCGACCCGCCCGGACACGACCCGACCGGCGGGGCCACCCTGCTGCCCCCCGAACTACGGGCCTGGATGGGACTGCTGGCCGCCTCGGGCGCGATCGAGCAGCAACTTCGCCCCCTGGTGAAGGAGACGCTCGACATCTCCCACGACGAGTTCCTGGTGCTGTGCCTGCTCGCCGACGGCCCCGCCACCGGCCTGCGCATGACGCAGATCGCCGAGCGTCTCGGCCGCCCCAAGACCCGGCTCACCTATCAGGTCGCCTGCCTCCAGCACGCCGGGCTGATCACCCGCAACACCGCGTGCGGCGACCGGCGCGGCATCCAGGTGGCGCTCACCGACAAGGCACGCCGGCTCCTGAGTGAGGCCTCCGCCTCACTCGCCGGCGCCGTCACCCGGGCGGTCGAGGGCCTGGAGGGGCAGCACGACTGCACGGTGATGCGCGCCCTGCTGCCCAAGCCGGCGGACACCGGGAACGACACGTAGGCCTCCTGGGACCCCGAGGTCCCAGAAGGCCTACATGACCGGAGCGGGCTCGGCCCTCAAACGGGCCTGTGGAAACGAAGGACCCCCGCCCGGCAAAACCCGTGGCAAGACCGGTGGCAAGACCCTCAAGCCGATGCCGAAGCCCCTCCCCCCTGAGAACCCGGGGAAGACCCTCCGCAGATCGTCCAGCGTCAGGGCGTCCCCGGTGAGGGTCACGTTCGCGGGCGTGTACGCGGGCGCGTGACGGCCGGTCGTGAGGCGCAGCCACCACTCGGCGGGTGCGCTCAGGACCGCGTCGGGCTCGGCCGGTTCGTCACCGAGCCCGACCGCCTCGCCGAGGTCGAGACCGAAGGACCGCTCGGGCGCGGTGGTGCGTACCGCGAGACGGACCGCTCGGCCCTCCAGGGCGTCGGCCTTGCCGAGGAAGCCGATGAGCATCCCGGCCTGGTCGAGCAGCGGTCCGGTCGCGTCGGACGCCAGGACGGCCGCCGGATCGAAGGCGACCTCGACGTCCCAGGTGTGGAAGGTGAACTCGCTGAGCCGCAGTCCCGCCGCCGTGGCCACGTCCACGGGCGTCGGCAGGAAACCGAGGTTGATCCGCAGATCCTCGCGCGCCTGCGCGTCCAGGGTCCGTTAACCGTGGATCGATTGGCCTGGGTTTCCTGGGCTTTCCTGGTTCTACGGAAGCGTCGTACGGAAGTGCGTAACCCGGATGGAGGTTTGATCGTTGATGTGATCGTCAGGCCAGTGTGCGGCGTGCGTGAGGGGGTGGCGGAGTGCGGCGCAGGGTTGTGGTGGGTGAGGGTGAAGTCCAGCAGGTCGCGGCGGCCTGTGCCCGTGCGTTGCGGGGTGTGGATGTGGTCAGTGGCGAGCAGCTCGACCAGGCGGCTTTGGTGGAGCGGGCAGGCTGGCTGACCGCGCTGGTCGGATCACTGGCTTCAGGTGCGGTGCGGGAGCACTGGAACGGGACCGATCTGGCCCAACTCGCCTCCGGCGTCGACCGGTCGGGGATCCGGTTGCCGTCGCAGGGGTGGATGGCGTTGCGCCGCCTGGGCTGGACGGTGACCGTTCCGCAGGGGGTGTACGTGCCGGACCGGGTGGTGCGGATCGCGCAGGAGCAGGCGGGGCGGGTGCTGCGTTCGGCCTGGTGGCGCGCCGAGGTCACCGCCGCGCTGCTGGCGACCTGGCCTGCCGATCCGGCCCGGCGTACCGAGGCGGAGTGGCAGGCGCTGCGCGCCGCGCTGCCCGAGGGTGGGGTGGTGGCGACCAGCGTGCTGCTGGCCCGTACCCGGCAGATCGCCGCGTTCCAGGCCCGCCACGGGCGGCTGCCTGCGGATGTGACCGAGTGCGAGTCGGCGCCGGGGGCGGGTGGGCAGGTGGTGCTCGCGGCGGTCGACAAGCAGCTGGCCACCCTGGAGCGCTGCCCGGAAGACCCGGCCCGGTACGCGGTGTTGACGCTGCGGCTGCCGGTGCGGCCTGATCCCGCGTCGCGTGCCGACTGGCATCCGGTACGGGTCCGCTTCCGACTGCCGCCCCACGTGCCCGCCACCGCGGTGCTGTGTGCGCCCACCCTGCGCATCCGCCAGGGGCGGCTCCTTCTCGATGTGCCCTACGTCCAGGCGGTTGCGAAGCCGGAGCGTGCCGGGCACCGCACCGCGGTCGCCTTCGACTGGGGGCTGAACACCCTGCTCACCGGCGGCACCCTCCACCTCACCGGCGAAGCCCAGCCCCGCGTGCTCACCGACGGGCCTCCCGTCGTCTTCCGCGCGGCCGGAGTCCTGGCCAAGGCCGACCGCCTGCGCACCCTGGGTGAGCACATCGCCGCCCGCATCGGCCAACTGCGCACCCTGATCACCTCCCGGCAGGAGCGCGGGATGCCGCCGGACCCGTGGCTGGTGGCGAAACTCGCCGTCCTGGAGGCCGAGCGGGACCGCGTCGCCCGGCGGCGCACCCGGCTGAACGCGGCGCTGGCCCGGGCAGCCGCCCGCTTCATCGTCGATCACGCGATCGCGGCCGGAGCGAGCGTCATCCACCTCGAAGACCTCCGCGACATGCAGGCGCGCGGCAAGGGCCGCACGCTGAACACCCGGCTGTCGCAGACGGTGCGCGGCGCGATCGTCACCCACGTCCGCCACCAGGCCGCCACCTTGGGGATCGCGGTGGTCATCGTCCCGCCGCGCGGCACGTCAAAGTACTGCCCCCGGTGTCTGACCGCCTTCCGCCACCACAAAGCCCCCAACGACCGGGCGGCGGGCTGGGCCTGGGCATCGTGCCCGAACCCCGCGTGCGGCTACAGCACCGGCCGGGACCATGCCGCCTGGCAGCGCATCGGCGCCCGCGGCCTGACCCACCAGCACAAGACCAGCGTCGACCGCAGCAATGGAACCTTCGTGATCCGTACGGTGGTCGAGGCCCTGGACCGCGCGAGCGCGGTCCAGCAGCAGACCCGGGACCGCACCAAGAGCGGCCCCACAGCAAAACGCCCTGTGCCCGGGAAGCGGCGCAGGGTCCCCGCCCCACCCGGCAACCGTGCCCCAACAGCACGACCGGGTGACAAGCGTCCGGCGGGGCGGCCCCCCACGCACCCGACACACTCCAGCCAGGAGCGGAGAAGGCAGCAGGGACCGAACACGATCGGCACCCCCGTCCGGCCGCACCGGCCGGACGGGGCCAGACTCGGGGCAGGCTTCCACCGCCACGCCCACACCACCCCCGTCCGAAGACGGCCGTGGCCGAGTCACCATCCCAAGCGATCCCGAACACCCGGGATCACCCAGGAAACCCAAGCCGATTAGAGACGCTCTCGTAGCGTGCGACCAGCGCCTCGTTGGCGGGCACGAAGGCCTCGGCCCGCTCGCCGGGCGACATCGCGTCCCAGCGCGCCCACACCGACTTGTTGAAGTCCGCGTCCTTGGGCCCGGTGCCCTCCAGCGCGCCTTCGAGGGTGGCCAGGCCGATCTCCGCGCCGCTGCCCAGGTGACTGAGCACCTGCGACACGTCCCACTCCGCCGCCCCGGACGCGCGGGTGAGGTCGCCGGCGCCCCAGCCGCCCGCCAGTGAGGCGAGGTGGTCGTGTCCGCTGCGCAGGGCGGCGATGATCCGGTCGGCGCGTTCACTCATGAATGTCTCCAAAACGGTAGGCGGTTTCCAGCGGTCACGGTCACGGTCACGGTCGTCCTCGTGCCCGGCGGTGGATCTCATGTCCGCACGCGCCCCCTGGTGACTTGACGCTTCAACCGCAACCTAAAACAGCTTCACTTGAACAGTCAATCAAATCCTTCGTCCCGTAAGTGGCCGGAAACGCGCGGTTCCTCGACGTTCCGCGCCCGCTCAGAGAGGGGAGCTTGAACGAGGAACCCATCACGCCACAGGGGACTGGGCCGATCCACGGAAGTCGCCGGATTGGGGCACGAGATGAGTCGTACGCCGCACACCGTCACCGTCGCCGAACTCGTCCCCGGGGATCTGCTCGCCCTCTCGGCGCGGGACGCCGACGTAGACCGCTGGTACGTCGTGATGCACACCCTTCCGGTGCGTCCCGAGGCGATCCGGGTGACGCTGCGGCCACCGCTCGGCGGCGCCGACCGCGACGAGGAGCTCGACCGGACCCGGACCGTGACCGTCGGCGACCACCGCGTGGACACCGCCGGGATCCCTCTCCTCACCTCCGCCAACCTGAGGGCCGTGGACTTCCGGGACGGCGACCGCGTCGACTTCCTGCGGACGGTCGATCCGCACGCGGTCGAGGACACGTACGTACGGCGACGGGGCGGCTGGAGCCACGACACACCGGGCGACCGCGCGGACAGCCGCGCAGACCACCGTGCGGGAAACCATGCGGGAAACCATGCGGACGACCGTCCCGAACCACCGCTCTCGGACGCGGAGTTGAGGAAGCGGGCGGCCGAGGCCGTCGACCACGTCGTACGGCACCACCCGCGCCGCGCCCGGCCGGCGACGAGCCGGACCGGCGGACCGCGACGGGTGGTGGTCACCGGGCTGGGCGCCGTGACCCCACTCGGTGTCGGCGTCGACGACCTGTGGGCGGGGCTGCTCGAAGGGCGCTGCGGGATACGGGAACTCGACGGAGAGGAGTTCGCCGGCCTGCCCGTACGCATCGCGGGGACCGTACCCGTGGACCCGGCCGCGCTGCTGCCCCGGCCGCAGGCCCGGCGGATGAACCGGGCCGCCCAGTTCGCGGTGCTGGCCGCACGGGAGGCGTGGCGGGACGCCGGGTTCGACCCCGCGGGCACGGCCGAGAGCGGGCCGGCCCCCGAGCGGGTCGGAGTCTCGGCGGGGGCCATCCTCGGCGACGCGTCCGTCCTCGTCGGCGGTGACCGGCGGCTGCGCGAGAAGGGCCCCAGGGGCGTGTCCCCTCTGACCACCCCCATGACCGTGCCCTCGCAGGCCGCGTCCCAGGTGTCCCTGGCGCTGCGGATCACCGGCGAGGCCCGCACGGTGACCAGTGCGTGCGCCTCCGGCACCGAGGCCATCGGAGAGGCCGTCGACCGCATACGGTACGGGCGGATCGACGTGGCCCTCGCCGGCGGAGCCGAGGCCGTCGTCACCCCGGCGATCATGGCGTCCTTCGCTGCCATGCGGGCGCTGTCGACCCACGGGCTCGGGGACGGTGAGAGCCCCTCGCGCCCCTTCGCCAGGGACCGCGACGGGTTCGTGAACGGGGAGGGCGCGGGGTTCCTGTTGCTGGAGGCGGAGGAGCACGCACGGGCCCGTGGCGCGCGGATCTACTGCGAGGCCGCGGGCTGGGGACTCTCCGCCGACGCCCACCACATGGCCGCGCCCGACCCGTCCGGCACGGGGGTCGCGCTCGCGCTCCGGCGGGCGCTGGCCGACGCGGGGGCCGAGGCCTCGGACGTCGTACACGTCAACGCCCACGCCACGGCCACCGCCGACGGCGACCTCGCCGAGGCGCGGGCGCTGAAGTCCGTACTGGGAGGCTGCCGGGTGCCGGTCACCGCGCTCAAGGGGCACCTCGGGCATCTCCAGGGCGCGGCGGGCGGAGTCGAGGCCGTCGCCACGGTCCTCACCCTCCATCACGGGATCGTCCCGCCCACGATCGGTTGCGCCGAGCAGGACCCCGCGATCGAGCTGGACGTGGTGACCAAGGCCCCGCGGCCACTGCCCGCGCGGGGGGACGTCGCGTTGAGCAACTCGTTCGGGTTCGGGGGCCACAACGCGGTGCTCGCGCTGCGGCGGGTGCGGGGGTGAGGGGGCGGTTGTTGTCGGCCCCGTTGCGCTCGGCGCCCTCACCGGGCGCCCGTGCCGAACCGCGGTGGCTCAGGCCGACGCGCGCTTCTTCGTCGTCTTCTTGGCCGCCGTCTTCTTCGCACCTGTCGTGGACTTGACGGCAGTCTTCTTCGTCGCCGCTGTCGACGTGGCCGCGGACGTGGACGTGGACCTCTTCGCCGTTGACGTCGACTTCTTCGCCCCGTCGTGGTCCGGGTGGTCTTCGCCGCCGCCGTTTTCTTCGCCGCCGCCGCCGTCTTCTTCGCACCCGCCGTCGACTTCTTGCCGGCCCTCTCCTTGGGGGCAGCGCGGGGCGGCCTGCGCGAGGGCGTCTTGCCCTTGAGGGGGGGGACCTCGGCGACCTCCTCGCCGCGGGCTCCTTGGCCGCGCGGACGCTGCTCTCCAGGGCGGACATGAGGTCGAGGACCTTGCCGGCCCGCGGCTCGGCGGGGGCGGCCGGTGGTGCCTCGCCGGAGGCCTCGCGGCGATGAGTTCCTCGACCCGGACCCTCCATCAGACCCATCGCTGACCGCGCTTCTTCCTCCGAACCGTCCAGGTGGCGCATGCCGGGATGCGATCAGCGGCCAGGGGATGTGCCATAGGAAAACAGGAGGTGGGAAGGCCATGGCCCGTGCGGTCTGGAGCGGTGCTCTCTCATTCGGGCTCGTCGCCCTGCCTGTGCAGCTGTTTTCGGCGACGGAAAGCCACACGATCCGCTTCAACCAGCTCCAACGCGGAACGTCCGACCGGGTGCGCAACAAGCGAGTCAACGAGCGCACAGGTGAAGAAGTCCCCATGGAGGAGATCGTCAAGGGATTCGACATGGGGGACGAATACGTGGTCGTCGAGCCGGACGAGCTGGACGAGATCGCCCCCGGCCAGTCCAAGTCGGTGGAGATCACGGGGTTCGTCGACCTGGAGCAGGTCGAGCCGGTCTTCTTCGACAAGACCTACTACCTGGCGCCCAAGGGCAAGGAGTACGCCAAGGTCTACGCCCTGCTCCACAGCGCCCTGGCACAGGCGAACAAGGTCGGTATCGCCACCGTCGTCATGCGCAACCGCGAGTACCTGGTCGCCGTGAAGGCGGAGAGCGACGTCCTGGCGATGCACACCATGCACTGGGCGGATGAGGTCCGCGATCCTCACCGGGAGATCGCGAGTCTCCCGGAGGAGACGCAGGTCGCCGAGAAGGAGTTGCAGACTGCGGTGCAGCTCATCGAGGCGCTGAGCATCGACTGGATGCCGGAGGAATACCACGACACGTACCAGGAGAAGGTGCTCGAACTCGTGGAGGCGAAGCGCACGGGCCAGACAGTGGAGAAGGGCGAGCCGCCCCCGCAGACAACCAAGGTCGTCGACCTCATGTCGGCCCTGCAGGCAAGTGTCGAAACGGCCAAAAGCCGCAGAAAGCATGTCGGCGCGGAAGAGGAAGCGACCCGACGTGGTCGCCCGCCGACGCATATCAAGGAAGCGGCAGAAAAACGCCGGACCCGAACTGCAAAGAAGACCGAGGAGAAGCCGCCGAAGCCCTCCGAACTCAAAGAACTGAGCAAGACAGAGCTCTACCAGAGGGCATCCGACGCAAACATCCCTGGTCGTTCCTCAATGAGCCGCGACGAACTGATCAAGGCCCTCTCCGGCAAAGGCGGCCGACGCAAAGCGAAGGTGTCCTGACGCTGTTGATGGGGCATCGACGCAAGGATCTGACCAGCGGTGCTCTGGCGATGGCGCCGCCGGTTCCCACGTTCAATCCGATCGTTTCCCGCTGTCGTTCCTCTTAGCCGGTGAGAGCCTCGGTGATCTGCCGAGTGGCCTGCGCCGCGACCTGGGGGTTGACGGCGGCGTAGGCGGTGTACGCGGAGAGGGCGGTGGTCAGGGCCCAACCGCGGCCCCGCATCCAGGTGGCGTCGTCCACGCCGAGCGCGTCACGGAAGGCGTCTCGGCTGCCGGCAGTCATCAGGGTGAAGGCGATCACCAGGTCGCAGGCCGGGTCACCGATACCGAGCCCACCGAAGTCGATGACGGCACTGAGGCGGGCGTTGACGGTCAGCAGGTTGCCGGTGTGGAAGTCGCCGTGAAACCAGACCGGAGAGCGATCCCATCCGGGTGCGCTCAGCGCCGCATCCCACAGCTCGGTCATCGCCGCGGCGTCGAACGCGCTGTCGACCTGGGCGATGGCAAGTCGCGTCACGCTGTCCCGGTCGGACAACGGTCGGCCGGTGAGGTCGTCGCGGATGGTCTCGGCGGGGATGCCCTCGGGCATGAACCGCTGCAGGGCAGCCAGGAACTGCGCCAGTTCAATGGCGGCCCTGGAGGAGTCGGCCAGTGCCTCGACGGTCGCCACCTCGCCGTCCAGCCAGCGGGACACCGCCCACGGCCACGGATAACCGAAGTCGGGCTCCCCCACACCCACCGGCACCGGGATGGCCAGGGGCAAGTGCGGGGCGAGCCTGGGCAACCACTCGAACTCCTTCCTGGCCTGCCCGATGGCCCCGACATGGCGGGGCAGCCGGACGGACAACTCCTTGCCCAGCCGGTAGATCACATGGTCGGAGCCGGCCGGGTCGAGAAGTTCCAGGGGCAGCCCCGCCCACTGGGGGAACTGGGTGTCGATCAGGCGCCTGGCCAGTGCGGCATCGATCTCCGGGCGGGTGTCCGCGGTTCCTGCGGTTGCCAAGAGCAGCTCCTGTGGTCGGCCCACTCCATGCGGCAGGCGGTCAGGGCCATCACAGTGCGTCCTGCGTCCGCCTGTCGACCGGATTTCAGGACGCACGAGGAACAACAGGCCTGGTCAGGCGGATTCCCGTACGACCAACCGCGTGGGGGTGACGACGCGGGACAGCGGGTGACCGGCGTCTCCCGGCGCAGGCCGCTCCGGTGTCCGGTTGAACAGCAGTTGGGCCATCAGGCGCCCCATGCCCTCGATGTCCTGGTGAACCGTGGTCAACGGCGGATCTGTTGCCTCGGCTATGGGTGTCAGGTCGTCGAAGCCGACGACGGCCACATCCTCCGGCACACTGCGTCCCCGCTCCCGCAGCAGCTTCAGGGCGCCGGATGCCATCAGGTCCGAGGCTATGAAGACCGCGTCCAGGTCTGGGCACCGGTCGAGGAGCTGGGCCATGGCTGCAGCGCCGCCCTGCAGCGTGAAGTCTCCTTCAGCGATCAACTGCGGTGGGCTGTCCAGGAGTACGTCGCGGTAGCCGTCGAGGCGGTCGATCGCCGAGGCCTGGTTGAGCGGCCCGGTAATGGTCGCGATGTGCCGACGGCCCTGCGAGACGAGATACCGGACGGCTTCCCTGGCTCCGCCACGGTTGTCGGCGTCGACGTATGTGTAGCTGTGACCGCGGTGTCCGGAGCCGCTAACCGGGCGTCCGCCGAAGATGGCGGGAAGGCCCGTCTGCTCGACCATGGCGGGCAAGGGGTCGTCGGCACGCAGGGAGAACAGCAGCGCGCCGTCGACGTGTCCGCCGCCCAGGAAGTTGCCGACACGGGGGTAGTCGTCCGGCTCCTCGATGAACAGCAACACTGGCTGTGCTCCTTGGTGGACGAGTTCCTGCCGGATACCGCGGAGAAGGCAGTCGAAGTAGGGGTCCACGAAGAGGCGGTTCTGCGGCTCGGTGACGACCACGGCGACGGCGTTGTTGCGTCGGGTGACCAGGCTTCGGGCTGCCTGGTTCGGTACGTAGCCGAGTTCGGCGATGGCCTTTCGGGTGCGTCGGGCGACTTCCTCTCGCACCCTCGGCTCCCTGTTGATCACCCGCGACACGGTGGACTTCGATACCCCTGCCCGGCGCGCCACGTCCTCAAGTGTGGGGCGACGTCCGTTCGGCCGTTCAGTCAACACCTTCTCCGATTCGGCGAATTGATCGGGCGCTGGACACGTTAGCCGCCGACCGGCAGCGCTGGTGGGTCGTTTTGGCCTGCCAACGTGCCTGTTCAGCCAAGCTCGCCTTGGCTGCCGCAAGGCGGATGGGCTTGCGCCCCTCACGGTGTCGGCCCCAGGCGCATCATGCTGCCGACCGTTCCGTCACTGCTCGGAAGCACCCAACAGTCGGTGCTCCGTGATGCGTCTGAGTGGACTCTGAGCCCACCGCTTCACCCGGTTCAGCAACAGCTGCCACAGCCGTTGCACTGGATAGAGTTCCGATCACCAGCTCTGAGCTGCACTGACGCCAGAACGACAACCGGGCGAACACCTCACACCCGCGGAGAACCGCCGTCCTCCAGGTGGATCTGGCGGAAGGAGATCGAGTGGCTCTCGGTGGCGTTCACCAGCTTGATCGGGATGCTGACCAGGCCGAAGATCGGCACACTCGGCAATGTTTGCCCGCTTTTATTGGTATTTCCATGGGATTCTCGTCGTATGACGCCGATCACGGAGGTGGAGGGCCGGAGGGTGGCCCTCTCCAACCTGGAGAAGGTCCTGTATCCCGCGACCGGCTTCACCAAGGCCGAGGTGCTGCACTACTACGCGACGACCGCTGAGCCGCTGCTGGCGCACCTCCGAAACCGGCCGCTGTCGTTCCTGCGCTATCCGGACGGGCCCGACGGCCAGCTCTTCTTCGCCAAGAACGTGCCACCGGGCACGCCCGACTGGGTCACGACCGCCGAGGTGCCGCGCTCCGAGGGGCCGGCCCGGATGGTGCTCGTGCAGGACCTGGCGAGCCTGATGTGGGCGGCGAACCTGGTGACCGAGTTCCACACTCCCCAGTGGCTCATCGGCGCGCCGGGCGAGGCCGACCGTCTGGTCTTCGATCTCGATCCCGGCCCGCCGGCGACGATCGTCGAGTGCTGCCGGGTCGCGCTGTGGCTGCGGGACCGGCTCGCGGCGGACGGGATCGAGGCGTACGCGAAGACGTCCGGGGCGAAGGGGCTGCACCTGCTGGCGGCTGTGCGGCCGACTCCCTCCCGGCGGGTGACGGAGTACGCCAAGGAGCTGGCCGTGGGGGCGGAGAAGGCGATGCCGCGGCTCGTCGTGCACCGGATGACACGGAGCCTGCGGCCCAGGAAGGTGTTCGTCGACTGGAGCCAGAACGCCGCGCGCAAGACCACGGCGGCTCCGTACACCTTGCGGGCGCGGCCCGAGCCGAGCGTGTCCACGCCGGTGACCTGGGAAGAAGTCGCGGACTGCACGGATCCGGGGCAGCTCGTCTTCTGCGCGCCCGATCTTGAGTCCCGGCTGCAGGCGTACGGGGATCTTCTGGCGCCGCTGCTGGATCCCGCGGGGGCCGGGGCGTTGCCCTGAGCGGGGGGGGTCCGGGGTGCGCCGGGTTTTACTCGCCCCCGCCGCCCCTAACC
>NZ_VMNX01000214.1 GCF_009377235.1 Streptomyces acidicola | reverse complement strand
CCACCAGCCCCTCCGGCGGTTGAGGACGAGGCCGTTCAGGCCGACAAGCGGGGGTCTGGGGGCGGCAGCCCCCAGGGAAGGGATGGGACGGGCAGGGGCGGCGGGGGCGAGGAAAAGCCCGGCCGTAACCCGGTCCGCCCGCAGCAACCCGCCCCCCTCAGCCCAACCGGGACTCCAGTTCCGCCACAACCTCGTTCACGCCGATCGCCATCTGCTCGCCGGACTCCATGTCCTTGAGCTGCACCACGCCCTCGGCGAGATCACGCTCACCCGCGACGATCGTGTACCGCGCACCGCTGCGGTTCGCGTTCTTCATCGCGCCCTTCAGCCCCTTCCCTCCGAAGGAGAAGTCGGCCGCGACACCCGCCTTGCGCAGCTCGGTGACCTTGCCGAACAGAACGCGGCGGGCCTCCTCGCCCAGCGGGACGGCGAACACGCTCGTGGACGCGGGGAGCGAGAGCTCCACACCCTCCGCCTCCAGGGCGAGGACGGTGCGATCGACCCCGAGCGCCCAGCCGACCGACGGCAGCGCCGGGCCGCCGATCATCTCCGACAGACCGTCGTAGCGGCCGCCGCCGCCCACCGCGGACTGGGAGCCGAGGCCGTCGTGGACGAACTCGAAGGTCGTACGGGTGTAGTAGTCGAGGCCGCGCACCAGCTTGGGGTCGTCCTCGAAGGACACGCCCGCCGCCGTGATCAGCTCGCGGACCTCCTCGTGGTACGTCTTGCACGCGTCGCACAGGTAGTCGCGCAGCAGCGGAGCGCCCACAAGCTGCTTCTGGACCGCGTCCCGCTTGTCGTCGAGCACCCGGAGAGGGTTGATCTCGGAGCGGCGCAGGGTGTCCTCGTCGAGGTCGAGGCCGCGCAGGAAGTCCTGAAGGGCCGTCCTGTACACCGGGCGGCACTCCTGGTCGCCCAGGGAGTTGAGAAGGATACGGAAGTTCCTGAGGCCCAACGAGCGGTACGCCTGGTCCGCCAGGATGATCAACTCGGCGTCCAGCGCCGGGTCCTCGGCCCCGATCGCCTCGGCACCGACCTGCGAGAAGTGGCGGTAGCGGCCCTTCTGCGGGCGCTCGTAGCGGTAGTACGAGCCGGAGTACCAGAGCTTGACCGGGAGGTTGCCCGCCTTGTGCAGGTTGGCCTCCAGCGCGGCCCGCAGGACCGAGGCCGTGCCCTCGGGGCGCAGGGCCAGCCTGTCGCCGCCCTTCGTCTCGAAGGCGTACATCTCCTTCGTCACGATGTCCGTCGACTCGCCGACGCCACGGGCGAAGAGTTCCACGTTCTCGAAGCCGGGCGTCTCGATGTAGCCGTAGCCGGAGTTGCGCAGCGGAGCGGCGATCGCCTCACGGACGGCCAGGTACGTGGCGCTGTCCGGCGGGATCAGGTCGTACGTGCCCTTGGGGGCCTTGAAGGTGCTCACGGAAGGTCTCGTCACATTCCTCGTCGGGGAGGGGTGCTCCCACCCGTACTGGGTTCCTGGCGGCCTGCGGCCACCTGCCGCAGGTACGGGTTGGTGGCGCGCTCCTGGCCGATGGTCGTCTGGGTGCCGTGGCCCGACAGCACCACGGTCGAGTCGTCGAGCGGCAGGCACACGCGGGCCAGCGAGTCGAGCATCTCGGCCATGTCACCGCCGGGCAGGTCGGTGCGTCCGATGGAGCCGGCGAAGAGAAGATCGCCCGAGAAGAAGACCGACGGGATCTCCGCGGTCTCGGGCATCCGGAAGGTCACCGACCCCTTGGTATGGCCGGGCGCGTGCGCGACGGACAGCTCCAGACCGGCCAGTTCCAGCGTCGAACCGTTCGTCAGCTCCTTGACGTCGTCGGGCTCCCCCACCGTCAGCTCGCCCATCAGCGGCATCCCGATGGACTGGCCGAAGGCCTTCTCCGGGTCGCTCATCATGTAGCGGTCGGCAGGGTGGATCCACGCCGGTACGTCGTGCGCGCCGCACACGGGGACGACCGAGGCCACGTGGTCGATGTGGCCGTGGGTGAGGACGACGGCGACGGGTTTGAGCCGGTGCTTCTTCAGCGCCTCCTCGACTCCCGCGGCGGCCCGGTGGCCCGGGTCGATGATCACGCACTCCTCGCCTGCGGCCGGGGCGACCAGGTAACAGTTGGTCCCCCAGGCCCCGGCGGGGAACCCGGCAATGAGCACGATCGTCCTTCGGATTGTGGAGTACGGGCTGGATTGCTGCGCATCAGAGCCTACCGGCGCTGCCGTTTCCTCAGCGAACCCATATACGGTACGGGGCACACACAAGCGGTCGGCTCACCAGTCGCACGCGTACCGGTCGACGTACGAAGACGCATGAGGAGAGAACCCGGTGGTCAGCCAGGAACAGCGGCGGCGTCAGCTCGCCCGGGAGAAGTTCTTGCGGCAGCAGCAGCGGCGCACGTCCGCGCGGCGCAAGGCACGTGCCCGCAATGCCGTGATCGCGTCGGTCCTCGGCGTCATCCTGATAGGCAGTGTGGCGCTGTACACGACCGGAGTACTCAAGGACGACGGCAAGAAGGAGAACGCGAGCGCGGAGGTGACGCCGAGCGCCTCGCCGAGCAAGGCCCCGGACCCGTGCGAGAAGCCCGCCGAGGGCAAGGTGAAGGAGCTCACCTTCAAGAAGGAGCCCGACGTCACCGTCGACGAGAGCGCGAAGTACACGATGGACCTGCAGACCACCTGCGGTGACATCTCCATCGCCATGGACGCGGCGAAGACCCCGCGCACAGTGAACTCGTTCGACTTCCTGGTCAACAAGGGGTACCTGGACCACACGAAGTGCCATCGGCTCACCACCGCGGGCATCTACGTGCTCCAGTGCGGGGACCCGCAGGGCACCGGCATGGGCGGACCGGGCTACACGATCCCGGACGAGAACCTGAAGGACAAGAGCCTGAAGGGCGGGGTGTACCCGGCGGGCACCGTGGCCATGGCGAACCAGTACAACGCCCAGACGAAGGAGGGCCGCAACAGCGGTGGCAGCCAGTTCTTCCTCGTCTTCCAGGACAGTCAGCTCCCGCCCGACTACACACCGTTCGGCACGATCTCCGCATCGGGGATGAAGGTCCTGGAGAAGATCGCCAAGGCGGGCGAGAACACGGGGCAGGGCGACGGCACGCCGAACGCGACGGTCGTGATCAACAAGGCGACTGTCAAGGAAAGCTGACCGCCAACTGCGCAATTTCGGTCGCGCGGGATGCGGACAGCCGCCCCGCCGGTCGCCTATGTTGGCCGTGACGAAACTGTGGACGATGCCCGGGGGTGCTTCAGCCCTTCGCAGGCATCATGTGGAGGAGGCGCTGTGAGCAGCGACCCGTGGGGCCGCGTCGACGAGACGGGGACCGTGTACGTGCGTACGGCCGACGGCGAGCAGGTCGTCGGTTCCTGGCAGGCCGGCTCCCCCGAGGAGGCGCTGGCCTACTTCGAACGCAAGTACGAGGGACTGGTTGTCGAGATCGGCCTCCTCGAAAAGCGAGTGAAGACCACCGACCTGTCGGCGAAGGACGCCCAGACCGCGATCGAGCATCTGCGGGAGCAGGTCGACGCGCACCACGCGGTCGGCGACCTGGGCGCCCTGCGGACGCGGTTGGACAAGCTGGTCGAGTCCGTCGAGGCGCGCCGTGAGGAGCGCAAGGCGCAGCGGGCGAAGCAGTCCGACGAGGCACGGCACTCCAAGGAGGCCCTGGTGGCCGAGGCGGAGGAGCTGGCCCAGTCCGACCAGTGGCGGGCGGCCGGTGAGCGGCTGCGCGCTCTGGTGGACACCTGGAAGGGACTGCCGAGGCTCGACCGCAAGTCGGACGACGAACTGTGGCACCGCTTCTCGCACGCGCGGTCCGCGTTCTCCAAGCGGCGCAAGGCGCATTTCGCGCAGCTGGACGCGCAGCGGGAGGACGCCCGCAAGACGAAGGAGCGGCTGGTCGCGGAGGCCGAG
The DNA here is from genome assembly GCF_009377235.1 of Streptomyces acidicola. GTDB lineage: Bacteria > Actinomycetota > Actinomycetes > Streptomycetales > Streptomycetaceae > Streptomyces > Streptomyces acidicola. The sequence continues at coordinate 12,752 of NZ_VMNX01000214.1, read as the reverse complement.
TCCCTGTCGGGCTCGGCCGACTGGGGGCCGACGGCGGCCCGCTACCGCGAGCTGATGTCCGAGTGGAAGGCCGCGGGCCGCGCCCAGCGCGAGCACGAGGACGACCTGTGGAACCGTTTCCGCGGTGCCCAGGACATCTTCTTCGCGGCGCGCAGCTCGGTGTTCGCGGAGCGTGACGCCGAGCAGGCGGAGAACCTCAAGCTCAAGGAGGAGCTCGCCGGCGAGGCGGAGAAGCTGCTGCCGATCACGGACCTGAAGTCGGCCCGTGCCGCGTTCCGCTCCATCAACGAGCGCTGGGAGGCCATCGGCCACGTCCCGCGGGACGCCCGCCCGAAGGTGGAGGGCCGGATGCACGCCGTGGAGCGGGCCCTCCAGGACTCCGAGGAAGCGGAGTGGCGTCGTACGAACCCGGAGGCCCGCGCCCGGGCCGAGGGTCTCACGGGCCAGCTCCAGGCGGCCGTGGACAAGCTGAAGGGCCAGATCGAGCAGGCGCGGGCCCAGGGCAACAACGCCAGGGCCGACAAGCTCGAAAGGGAGCTGGAGGGCCGCCAGGCGCTGCTGGACCAGGCGCTGAAGGGCCTGCAGGAGTTCGGCGGCTGACACGCCGGGCACACGGAAAGGGGCTCCCGTACACCACGTACGGGAGCCCCTTTCCGTGTGAGCCGCAGTGCCGCGACGTTACGGCCTGCGCGCCGATGTCACCCGGTACACGTCGTACACGCCCTCGACGCCCCGTACGGCCTTCAGGACGTGGCCCAGGTGCTTCGGGTCGCCCATCTCGAAGGTGAACCGGGACGTCGCCACGCGGTCACGGGATGTCTGGACCGCGGCCGAGAGGATGTTGACGTGCTGGTCGGAGAGCACGCGCGTGACGTCGGAGAGCAGCCGCGAGCGGTCCAGGGCCTCGACCTGGATGGCGACCAGGAAGACAGAGGACTGGGTGGGCGCCCACTCGACGTCGAGGATGCGCTCGGGCTCGCGGGACAGGGACTCGACGTTGACGCAGTCGCTGCGGTGAACCGACACACCGCTGCCGCGGGTCACGAAGCCGATGATCGGATCGCCGGGGACGGGCGTACAACAGCGGGCCAGCTTCACCCAGACGTCCTCGACGCCCTTGACCACGACACCCGGGTCGTTGGTGCTGCGGCGCTTGCGTCCCCGGCCGCGCGCCGGTGGTACCGCCTCGTCGATCTCCTCGGTGGCCGCCTCCTCGCCGCCGAGGGCCTGCACCAGCTTCTGTACGACGTTCTGCGCGGCCACATGGCCCTCGCCGATCGCCGCGTACAGGGACGAGATGTCCGGGTAGCGCATCTCGTGGGCGAGGGTCACCAGTGAGTCGCCGGTCAGGATGCGCTGGATCGGCAGGTTCTGCTTGCGCATCGCGCGGGCGATGGCGTCCTTGCCCTGCTCGATGGCCTCGTCGCGGCGCTCCTTGGAGAACCAGGCACGGATCTTGTTGCGGGCGCGCGGCGACTTCACGAAGCCGAGCCAGTCGCGGGACGGGCCCGCTCCGGTCGCCTTGGAGGTGAAGACCTCCACCAGGTCGCCGTTGTCCAGGGTGGATTCGAGCGGGACCAGGCGTCCGTTGACCCGGGCGCCTATCGTGCGGTGGCCGACCTCGGTGTGGACCGCGTAGGCGAAGTCGACGGGTGTCGCGCCGGCCGGCAGCGCTATCACGTCGCCCTTCGGCGTGAAGACGAAGACCTCGTTGCGGGACAGGTCGAACCGCAGCGACTCCAGGAACTCGCTGGGGTCCTCGGTCTCCTTCTGCCAGTCCAGCAGCTGCCGCAGCCACGCCATGTCGTTGATCGCGGCCGCGTCCTTGCCGGCCTTGCCGGACGGCGCCTTCGGTACGTCCGTACGGACCTTGGAGGCGCCCGCGACGGCCTCCTGCTTGTACTTCCAGTGCGCGGCGATGCCGTACTCGGCGCGGCGGTGCATGTCGAACGTACGGATCTGGAGTTCGACCGGTTTGCCGTTGGGGCCGATGACCGTCGTGTGGAGCGACTGGTACATGTTGAACTTGGGCATCGCGATGTAGTCCTTGAACCGGCCGGGGACCGGGTTCCATCGCGCGTGCACGGTGCCGAGAGCGGCGTAGCAGTCCCTGACCGTGTCGACGAGGACGCGGATGCCCACCAGGTCGTAGATCTCCGCGAAGTCCCGGCCGCGGACGATCATCTTCTGGTAGACGCTGTAGTAGTGCTTCGGACGGCCGGTGACGGTCGCCTTGATGCGGGCCGCGCGCAGGTCGGACTGCACCTCGTCGGTCACTATCGCGAGGTACTCGTCGCGTTTGGGGGCGCGCTCGGCGACGAGGCGGACGATCTCGTCGTACATCTTGGGGTAGAGGATCGCGAAGGCAAGGTCCTCCAGCTCCCACTTGATGGTGTTCATGCCCAGGCGGTGGGCGAGTGGCGCGTAGATCTCCAGGGTCTCGCGCGCCTTCTTCTCCTGCTTCTCGCGCTTGAGGTAGCGCATGGTGCGCATGTTGTGCAGGCGGTCGGCGAGCTTGATGACCAGGACGCGCGGGTCCTTGGCCATGGCGACGACCATCTTGCGCACGGTCTCGGCCTGGGCAGCCTCGCCGAACTTGACCTTGTCCAGCTTGGTGACGCCGTCGACGAGCAGCGCCACCTGGTCGCCGAAGTCGCGGCGGAGCTGGTCCAGGCCGTACTCGGTGTCCTCGACCGTGTCGTGCAGGAGGCCGGCCATGAGTGTGGCCGGGTCCATGCCGAGCTCGGCGAGGATCGTGGTCACCGCGAGGGGGTGCGTGATGTACGGGTCGCCGCTCTTGCGCTTCTGGCCGCGGTGCCAGCGCTCGGCGACCTGGTAGGCACGCTCGATCTGGCGGAGCGTCGACGTCTCGATCTTCGGGTCGTTGCTGCGCACTATCCGCAGCAGCGGCTCCAGCACCGGGTTGTACGGGTTGGACCGCTGCACACCGAGACGGGCCAGGCGGGCGCGGACGCGGTTGGAGGAGCCGGAGCGCGCGGGCTGGCCCGCGGCCGGGCGTGCGGACGCCGGGCGCCCGGAAGGTGGGGGTCCCCCCGCCCGAGCGGAGTCGAGAGCGGGGGAAGGCTTGGGGCGCGGCTGCTCGACGGCCTTGTCGCCGGGCGCGGACTGGGCGCGCTCGACCGGGCCCTGCGCGGCGTTCTTCGCGCTCTGCGCGGGCTTGGCCGCGGCTCCCGAGGCGGACTCGGGCTTGGCGGCGGTCAGTGGCTGGGCCTCGTCTGGCAAGAGGACTCCTCGTGCGCGATCCGGGTCCTCCGGCAGGCTCCGGAGACCCCATGGTAGCGATCCTCGGCTCCCGGCTCGCCTTCGGCTGGTGAGACGGTCCGCTACCCGAGCAACGCATGAGGCGGGCGCCGGATTCCTCCGGTGCCCGCCTCAGTGGTGTCGTACGGATGGCGCAGGGCTTTCGTCCGCCTGTCGCGGCGGTGCTCAGACCCGGAGCAGGGCCTCCAGCGGGGCGCCCTCCAGGGCCGGCTCCAGGCGGGCGCGGCCGCCCAGGAAGCCAAGCTCCATCAGCACGGAGACGCCCGCGATCTCGGCTCCCGCCCGGCGGATGAGCTGGACGGAGGCCTCGGCGGTGCCGCCGGTGGCAAGGACATCGTCGATGACCATGACGCGGTCGTCCCGCGACAGGTCCTCGGCGTGCACCTCGATCTCCGCGGAGCCGTACTCCAGGTCGTAGGCCTGGCCGAGGGTCGCTCCGGGAAGCTTGCCCGCCTTGCGTACGGGGACGAAGCCGACTCCCGAGCGGACCGCGACGGGTGCGCCGAGGATGAAGCCGCGGGCCTCCAGGCCGACGATCTTCGTGGCGCCATGGCGGACGACGAGGTCCGCGAGCGCGTCGGTGAGCGCGGTGAACGCCACCGGGTCGGCCAGGAGCGGCGTGATGTCCTTGAACATCACGCCCGGCTCGGGGTGATCGGGGATGTCGCGGATGCGGCTGAGCAGCAGCGTCGTGACCTCTGCGAGCTCGGTCATCGGCGCTTCCCCGACGGCCGGCCACGACCCCGGTTGCGGGACGCGGGCTGGTGGCGCGGGCCGACGACCGCGGGGGCCGCGTCCTCCGGCTCGTCGCCGTACTCCTCGTCGTCGTCCTGCGCCTGGGCGGGCTCGCCCTGGGCGGTCTGGGCGCGCTTGGCCAGGACGCGCTTCTTCAGGGCCTTCATCTGCGGCTCGCGCTCCTTGAGGTCGGCGACGAGCGGGGTGGCGATGAAGATCGAGGAGTACGCACCGGCGGCGAGGCCGACGAACAGCGACAGCGAGATGTCGTTGAGCATGCCCGCGCCGAGGAATCCACCGCCGATGAACAGCAGGCCCGCCACCGGCAGCAGCGCGACCACCGTGGTGTTGATCGAGCGCACCAGGGTGCTGTTGATCGAGCGGTTGGCGATCTCGCTGTAGGTCCAGCGGTTCTGCTTGGTGATGTCCTTCGTCTGTTCCTTGAGGCTGTCGAAGACGACGACCGTGTCGTAGAGCGAGTAGCCGAGGATGGTCAGCAGACCGATGACCGTTCCCGTCATCACCTCGAAGCCGACGAGGGCGTAGATGCCGACCGTGATCGTGATGTCGTGGACCAGGGCGACGAACGCGGCGACCGCCATGCGCCACTCGAACGCGATCGCCAGGTAGATCACCACGAGAACCATGAAGATCCCGAGGCCCTGCCAGGCCTTGTTGGCGATCTGGTCACCCCAGCTGGGGCCGACCAGGTCGGCGTTGATCTTCTCCGAGTCGACCTTCAGGTCCTTGGCCAGCTCCGTCTTGATCGCGTCGGACTTGCCGGTGTCGACGCCGGAGATCTGGATGCGCAGACCGCCCGTGCCGAGTTCCTGCACGACCGCGTCGTGCCCGGCGGCCTCTTCGGCGTACGTCTGGGCCTGGGCGACCGAGACGCTCGTCTTCGGGGTGGTGAAGACGGCGCCGCCCTGGAACTCGATGCCCATGTTCAGGCCGCGCACCGCCAGGCCGACGATGGCCGTGATGGTGATCAGGATCGAGATGCCGTACCAGAGCTTGCGGTTGCGGACGAAGTCGTAGCCGACCTCGCCGTGGTGGAGCCGGGCGCCGAGGTTGCCGAGTTTCGACATCTCACGCCTCCTTCGGGTCGACGGGGGCGGCGGGACGGCGGGTGTGGCGCAGGGGCGGCCGGGCACCCAGTCGTTTCGGGTCGAGGCCGGACCAGCTGTGGCCGTTCGCGAAGAACTTCCTGCGGGCGAGGATCGTCAGCAGCGGCTTGGTGAAGAGGAACACCACGACCACGTCGAGCACAGTGGTCAGACCGAGTGTGAACGCGAAGCCCTGGACCTTGCCGACGGTGACGACGAACAGCACCGCGGCGGCGAGGAACGACACGAAGTCGGAGACCAGGACGGTGCGCCGGGCGCGCGGCCAGGCGCGTTCGACGGCGGGGCGCAGCGAGCGGCCCTCGCGGATCTCGTCCCGGACGCGTTCGAAGTACACGATGAACGAGTCCGCCGTGATGCCGATCGCGACGATGGCGCCACAGACCGCCGGCAGGTTCAGCGCGAAGCCGATGGCCGGGCCCAGCAGCGACATGATCACGTAGGTCAGGGCCGCGGAGACCAGCAGCGAGGCGATGGCGATGAGCGACAGACCGCGGTAGTAGGCGACCAGGTAGATCACGACGAGTGCGAGGCCGATCGCGCCGGCGATCAGACCGGCGTCCAGCTGCTCGCCACCGAGGGCGGCGGTGACGGTCGTGACGCTCGCCTCCTTGAAGGTGAGCGGGAGCGCGCCGTACGACAGCATGTTCGCGAGGCCCTGGGCCTCCTCCTGGGTGAAGCTGCCGGAGATCTCGGCGTTGCCACCGGTGATCGACTGGTTGACGTACGGGTCGGAGACCACGTCGCCGTCGAGGACGATCGCGAACTGGTTCTGCGGGGACTGGTTCTTGGCCAGCTGGCCGGTGATGTCGGCGAACTTCTTGCCACCCTGGGACGTGAAGTCCATGGTGACCTTCCAGCCCGAGGAGCCCTGGGTGTCGAAGATCGCCTGGGCCTTGTCGACGTCCGTGCCGTCGACCGCGGCGGGGCCGAGAATGTACTTCTGCCACTGCTTCTGGGAGTTCTGGCCGCAGGCGAGGATGGGGTCGCTGGCCTTGGCTCCCTCACCGACCTTGGCGCGCTGCGCCGCCTTGGTGCAGTCGAGCGTGGTGTACTCGGCCTGGAGCTTGGCCGTCGCTTCGTCGGCGCCGCCGGGGCTCCCGGACGGGGAGGCACTGGCGCTCGTGGAGGCCGAGCCGCTCGGCGTGGGGTCGGCCTTCAGCGCGTCGGTGACCGCGCGGCCCTGCGAGGTGGGGGTGGAGGACGGCGTGGCGGAGGAGGACGAGGTCGCCTTCTCCTTGTCGCTGCCCTTGTCGGAGGGCGACGCGCTCGGGGAGCCGCTGGGGCTGGCGCTCGGGCTGGGCGTCGCGCCGGTGCCGGACACCTCGGTGGTCAGGACCGGGCGGAAGTAGAGCTTGGCGGTGGTGCCGACCTGTTCCCGGGCCTGCTGGGAGTTCGTGCCCTTGGGGATGTTGACGATGATGTTGCGATCGCCCTGGGTCTGGACCTCCGCTTCGGAGACACCCAGACCATTGACGCGGCGCTCCATGATGGAGACCGCGGTGTCCATGTTGGTCTTGTTGATCGCGTTCGGCTGACCAGGCTCGTTCTCGGCCTCCAGCGTGATGCTGGTGCCGCCGGCGAGGTCGATGCCGAGACGCGGAGTGGTGTGTCCGGAGAGGAACATTCCCCCGGTGAGCGCCACGATGGCGATCAGGATGAGGGCGAGTGCGCGGCCTGGTTTGCTCTGGGCGCTCGCGCTCCGGCCCTTCTTCGGTGCTGCCACCTTCTCGTAACTCCCTCTCGGGCCGCCTCAGCGCCGGTCGAGCGGGCGGGCGGCCATGACATGGTCTCGGGGCTCCGTGCCGGAACGGCACGACCCGGGTGGCGCGGCACGAACCGGTCGCGCCGCACACCCGGGAACGTGACTACTTCGCGTCGGACTCGCCGTCGGCCTTCTTCGACTCCGCGTCGTCGGCCTTCTTCGACTCCGCGTCGTCGGTCTTCTTCGGCTCCGCGTCGTCGGCCTTCGCCTCGTCGGCGGCGTCGGCCGGCGTGTCCTTCTTGCCGAGGTCGATGGGCTTGTCGTCGGAAGCGTCGGCAGCGTGCTCGTCGACCTCGGTGAGAGAGGAGGCGTCGTCCGGCACGATGTCGGACTTCAGGTCGTGCTCGATGCCGTGGACGATGCGGTTGTACTCGTCGTCGGAGAGGACGGCGCCGATCGCGTTCTTCGCGAAGAGCAGTTCCACGCCCGGTCCGGCATCAACGAGGACCGTGTCGTCGCTGACCTCCTTCACCGTCGCGTACATGCCCCCGATGGTGCGGACGCCACTGCCGGGCTGCATTTGGTTCCGCATGTCGACGGCCTGTTGCTGCTTCTTCTTGGCCGACCGGGTCATCAGGAACATGGCCCCGATGAGCACGATGAACGGGAGGAGGGTCACGAGACTCACGGGTGGGAACTTCCTTCACACGACCGCGTCGGTGAGCGGCCTGATGGATGGGGGTATGAGGTGCCGCCGACAAAGGCGGCATCGGCGGAGTCTAAGCGAGTCCGCGCGCAAGGAACAACGCTCAGCATCGCACCCGGGTTCCTGACCCGGCCAATGCCCGCGCCGTCACGCCCCGAACAAGTCCTGTTGTCCGTTTCCCCCGGTGGCCCCGCGGGGCGGGGTGAGGCCGAGATGGGCCCATGCCGCGGGGGTCCCGACCCGGCCACGCGGGGTGCGGGCGAGCAGGCCCTCACGGACGAGGAAGGGCTCGGCGACCTCTTCGACCGTCTCGCGCTCCTCCCCCACCGCGACGGCGAGCGTGGACAAGCCTACGGGACCGCCGCCGAACAGCTTCAGCAGCGCCTCCAGCACGGCGCGGTCGAGGCGGTCGAGTCCGCGGGCGTCGACCTCGTAGACGGCGAGGGCGGCCCCGGCGATGTCCCTGGTGATGACTCCGTCGGCCTTGACCTGCGCGTAGTCCCGCACCCGGCGCAGCAGACGGTTGGCGATACGGGGCGTGCCTCGGGAGCGGCCCGCGATCTCGGCGGCGCCCTCGGCCTCGATCCCGACATCCAGCAGGTGGGCGGAACGGTGGATGACGCGCTCCAGCTCGGCGGGCTCGTAGAACTCCATGTGCGCGGTGAAGCCGAAGCGGTCGCGCAGCGGGGGCGGCAGCAGCCCTGCGCGCGTGGTGGCCCCGACCAGGGTGAACGGCGGCAGTTCGAGAGGGATGGCGGTGGCGCCCGGGCCCTTGCCGACGATGACGTCGACGCGGAAGTCCTCCATCGCCATGTACAGCATCTCCTCGGCGGGGCGGGACATGCGGTGGATCTCGTCGAGGAACAGCACCTCGCCCTCCTGGAGCGAGGACAGGATCGCGGCCAGGTCGCCCGCGTGCTGGATGGCGGGGCCGCTGGTGATGCGGATGGGGGCGCCCATCTCGGCCGCGATGATCATGGAGAGGGTGGTCTTGCCGAGGCCCGGCGCACCCGAGAGGAGGACGTGGTCGGCGGTCGCCCCACGCGCGCGTGCCGCCCGCAGCACGAGGTCGAGCTGCTCGCGGACCTTCTCCTGGCCGATGAACTCGTCCAGGTCCTTGGGGCGCAGGGCGGCCTCGACGGCCTGGTCCTCACGGTCGGCGACAGAGCCCACCAGCCGCTCGGGGGCGGTGTCGTCGGTCGTGTCGTCCCAGTTCATCACTGTGCCTCGCGGGTCGGTCGCGGTCGGATGGGTCGTGCGGCGCCTCGTCGCCGTACGGGCGCTTCTTCAGGGCGCGGGCTTCCGTGGCCGGCGGAGCCGGTCAGCGTGCTCTGTTGAGGGTCTGCAGGGCGGCCTTCAGCAGGTGGCCCACCTGGGGTGTGCCCTCGGTGGCCTCGGCCTGGGGAGTGACCGCCGCCACGGCCTCGTCGGCCTCGCGGGTCGCGTACCCGAGGCCGATCAGGGCCGCGTGCAGCTGGTCGCGCCAGCCGACGCTCACCGGGGCGCCCACGCCCGTGCCGGTGCCGATCGGCTCGCCCAGGCGGTCCTTCAGCTCCAGAAGGAGTTTCTGGGCGCCCTTCTTGCCGATCCCGGGGACGGCGGTGAGCGCCTTCTCGTCGCCGGTCGACACCGCGCGGCGCAGCGCGTCCGGGGTGTGCACCGCCAGCATCGCCTGGGCCAGGCGGGGGCCCACACCGCTCGCGGTCTGCAGCAGTTCGAAGACCTGGCGCTCGTCGTCGTCCGCGAAGCCGTACAGAGTCAGCGAGTCCTCCCGTACGACGAGGGAGGTGGCGAGTTTGGCCTGCCGGCCCATGCGCAGCCCGGACAGGGTGCCCGGTGTGCACTGGACGGCGATGCCGATGCCGCCCACCTCGACCACGGCGGAGTCGGGAGCGAGAGCGGCGACCGGGCCGCTGACGAAGGCGATCATGGGGTGCGGCCTTTCGATGCGTGCAGGGCGACGGCTTGCTGGAGTCGGTTCTGGGCGGGCGCACGCCAGATGTGGCAGATGGCGAGCGCGAGGGCGTCGGCGGCGTCGGCGGGTTTCGGGGGCGCGTCGAGCCGCAGCAGCCGGGTGACCATGGCGCCGACCTGGGCCTTGTCGGCGCGGCCGCTGCCGGTGACGGCGGCCTTGACCTCGCTGGGGGTGTGCAGGGCGACGGGTATGCCACGGCGGGCGGCGCAGAGCGTGGCGATGGCGCTGGCCTGGGCCGTGCCCATGACCGTCCGTACGTTGTGCTGGCTGAACACCCGTTCCACGGCGACGCATTCGGGCTTGTGCTCATCCATCCACTGCTCGATGCCCTGCTCGATGGCGACGAGACGGTGCCCCAACTCGGCGTCCGCGGGCGTCCGTACGACACCGACGCCGAGCATGGTCAACGGCCGCCCGGCGACGCCCTCCACGACCCCGACACCGCATCGGGTCAGTCCTGGGTCCACCCCCAGTACGCGCACCCGCCCCTCCCCTCCTCGCGGCTGAACCGCCGCCGCTCGCGCGGACCTGGCCGAGCACCGCCGGGGTTCCTCAACTGCCGGTTGCGGTCCGCGGACGGTGATCTTTGACTGCACGCCAGGCTATCCGCTGCCACTGACAACGGCGGCGGGCCGGTAGGACGTGTCCCACCGGCCCGCCGATACCGCGGCTCAGCTCGCGGCAGCGTTACGCGTCGACCTTCGCCATGACGTCGTCGCTCACGTCGAAGTTGGCGAAGACGTTCTGCACGTCGTCGCTGTCCTCCAGGGCGTCGATCAGCTTGAAGATCTTCTTGGCGCCCTCCTCGTCCAGCTCGATCTGCATGGTCGGGACGAAGTTGGCCTCGGCCGAGTCGTAGTCGATCCCGGCCTCCTGGAGGGCGGTACGGACCGCGACCATGTCGGTGGCCTCGCTGAGCACCTCGAAGGACTCACCGAGGTCGTTGACCTCCTCGGCGCCCGCGTCGAGCACTGCACCGAGGACGTCGTCCTCGGTCAGCTCGCCCTTGGGGACGAGCACGACGCCCTTGCGGTTGAAGAGGTACGAGACGGAGCCCGGGTCGGCCATCGAGCCGCCGTTGCGGGTCATGGCGACGCGGACGTCGGAGGCGGCGCGGTTGCGGTTGTCGGTGAGGCACTCGATGAGCACCGCGACACCGTTCGGGCCGTAGCCCTCGTACATGATCGTCTCGTAGTCGGCGCCACCGGCCTCAAGACCGCCACCGCGCTTGATCGCGGAGTCGATGTTCTTGTTCGGAACCGACTGCTTTTTCGCCTTCTGTACGGCGTCGTACAGCGTCGGATTACCCTCCAGGTCCACGCCGCCCATGCGCGCCGCGACCTCGATGTTCTTGATCAGCTTCGCGAAGAGCTTGCCGCGCTTGGCGTCGATCACGGCCTTCTTGTGCTTCGTCGTGGCCCATTTAGAGTGGCCGGACATCTGCCTGTCTCCTTCGCGTAACCCATCCTGAACGAACGCCCCCAGGCCTGAGGACCCAGGGGGACCCTTCGAGATCCTACAAGGCGTCCGGTGTCCGGTTCGCGCGCACCATCTCGACGAACAGGGCGTGAAGACGGTGATCGCCGGTCAGTTCCGGGTGGAACGACGTGGCGAGCGCGTTGCCCTGGCGTACCGCGACGATATGGCCGTCGTGCTCGGCGAGCACCTCGGTCCCGGCGCCGACGGACTCGACCCAGGGGGCCCGGATGAAGACTCCCTCTACAGGATCGCCCTCGACGCCCCGTACGTCGACCGCCGCTTCGAAGGACTCGTTCTGCCGTCCGAAGGCGTTGCGGCGCACGATCATGTCGATGCCGCCGATGGTCTCCTGGCCCGAGCGCGGGTCGAGGATCTTGTCGGCGAGCATGATCATGCCGGCGCAGGTGCCGTAGACCGGCATGCCGTCGCGCACGCGTGCGCGGAGGGGCTCCATCACGCCGAAGAGGATGGCCAGCTTGGAGATCGTGGTGGACTCTCCACCGGGGAGGACGAGGCCGTCCACCTCGGCGAGCTCTTCGGGGCGCCGCACCGGCCTGGCCACGGCGTCGGCCGCGGCCAGGGCGATGAGGTGTTCCCGTACGTCGCCCTGGAGTGCCAGGACGCCTATGACGGGTGCGTCGGTCATGTGCGTGATGTCCTAGGGGGTTGCGGCTGAGAACGGTCTTCAGGCGCCGTGGCTTCGGGTTCGCCTACCAGCCGCGGTTGGCGTAGCGCTCGGCCTCGGGGAGGGTGTCGCAGTTGATGCCGACCATGGCCTCGCCCAGGTTGCGGGACGCGTCCGCGATGATCTTCGGGTCGTCGTAGAAGGTGGTGGCCTTCACGATGGCGGCGGCGCGCTTGGCCGGGTCGCCGGACTTGAAGATGCCGGAGCCGACGAAGACGCCCTCGGCGCCGAGCTGACGCATGAGCGCGGCGTCGGCGGGGGTCGCGACACCGCCGGCGGAGAAGAGGACCACCGGCAGCTTGCCGAGCTCGGCGACCTCCTTGACCAGCTCGTACGGGGCGCGCAGCTCCTTCGCGGCGGCGTACAGCTCGTGGTTGTCGAAGCCCCTGAGGCGGGCGATCTCGTTCTTGATCTGACGCAGGTGGCGGACGGCTTCGACGACGTTGCCCGTGCCGGCCTCGCCCTTGGAACGGATCATGGCGGCACCCTCTGCGATGCGGCGCAGGGCCTCGCCGAGGTTGGTGGCGCCGCAGACGAAGGGAGTGGTGAACGCCCACTTGTCCGAGTGGTTGACCTCGTCGGCCGGGGTGAGGACCTCGGACTCGTCGATGTAGTCGACGCCGAGGGACTGGAGCACCTGGGCCTCGACGAAGTGGCCGATCCGCGACTTGGCCATCACGGGGATGGAGACCGCGCTGATGATGCCCTCGATCATGTCCGGGTCGGACATGCGGGCCACGCCGCCGTCCTTGCGGATGTCCGCGGGGACCCGCTCCAGGGCCATGACCGCGACGGCGCCCGCGTCCTCGGCGATCTTCGCCTGCTCCGGGGTGACGACGTCCATGATCACGCCGCCCTTGAGCTGCTCGGCCATGCCGCGCTTCACGCGCGCGGTGCCGGTCGCGGTGTTCTCTTCGGGCTGGGCGGAGTTGGAGAGCGTGCTGGACACGGGTTCGACCTCACTCGGGGGAGAAGGAGGGGTTTTTCTGCAGCACCGAGGAAACGTGAGGGGTGCAGGCCACTGCAAGGGCCAATGGGGAGGCGGTGGATCGTTTTCGCCC
>NZ_VMNX01000213.1 GCF_009377235.1 Streptomyces acidicola | reverse complement strand
GGGCTGGGCTTGGGCCCCGGCTCCGGGAACGGCTCTGGATGGTCGGGCCCCGGTCCGGGAGTCGGCCCAGGCCCCGCCGGGTCGGGGTACGGGTGCGTCATGGCGTCCTCCAGCCATGCGATGCGTCGGCTCTGGACTTACCTCACGGGTACCCGACTGGTGGACGGACAGTCACCGCGCCGGCCCACCGGTACGGCGGTCCGGGCAGGGCTCCCTTCACACGGCGCGGGCGCGGCCCGCTCGGTTCAGATCCCTTCGCACGGCGCGCGCGGCCCGCTCGGTTCAGACGGTGACGGCCTGAGGGCTGCGCTCCTGGTCCGAGCCCGGAACCGGTTCGGACGGGTCCGCACCCAGGGCCACGATGCGATTGTCGCGGTCCACGTGCACCACCCGGGGCTTCAGGGTCCGCGCCTCGGCGTCGGAGACCTGCGCATAGCTGATGATGATCACCAGGTCTCCGGGGTGGACGAGGTGGGCCGCGGCCCCGTTGATACCGACGACTCCCGAGCCGCGCTCACCCTCGATGACATACGTCTCCAGGCGGGCGCCATTGGTGATGTCGACGATGTGCACGAGTTCGCCCGGGAGGAGATCGGCGGCGTCCAGGAGATCGGCGTCGATCGTCACGGATCCCACGTAGTGCAGGTCGGCCTGTGTGACGGTGGCTCGGTGGATCTTGGACTTGAACATGGTACGCAACATCGGTGCACTCCCACAGGTAGGCTCCCTGCCTGCGTTTTTGCAGGTCAAGGGCTGTTTCCACACCATACAGCGAGTCGCATGTCCGGGCAGCCTCCCCTAGGTTCTTCAGGACTCATGCTGACCAACTACTGACTCCCTGACGGCACGTCAGGCATAGGGAAGGGTGCTCGAGGTCGTCCTCGCCCCCCGGGCTGCCCCTCACGAACGCCCGCGATCAGCGTACGCAACGACCCCCGAAGGCTCTCGCGATGATCGCCACAGCACGCCTCGACTACCCGACCGTCAGGTCGGACAAGATCCGTTGCCTGATCCGGCGGCGCGCAAGACAGCCGCGCATCGCCGGTTGGCCAAACCGGCGATCCCAAGCCGACCTTGAAACCGCAGAACACTCCGCAGCCACGGCGGAGCTCTCGTCTCGGCGCTCTCGCTCATGACAGGGTCGGCGCTACTACATGACGCCGACCGACCTGAGGAGAGAGGGAACGCCCCGGTCAGAGCGCGGGCCGTCCACCGAAACCGGCATTTCGCCTCAACCGGATTAAAGTAACGAGTTATGGGATTCTTTCGCTCTTCAGCGGACCGAGGAGCCGGCGGTCCCAGCCGCAGCGTCTTCACCGTCGCGCGGTGCCTGCCCTTCGTGGTCCTGGCGGCTGTGGTCACGATCGAGTTCTCACCGGCGCACGTGGTCTACACCGGCGCTCTGCTGTCCCCGACGCCGGCGCTGGCCGCGGTGACCATGGGGCCGCGCGGCACGGCCACCGTGGCCGCGCTCGCCTTCCTGGTGAGCTCGGCCACCGCGACCAAGAACCAAGCCTGGGGCACCCAGCAGGTCTACACCAATCTGGCGGCGCTGCTGGTGGTGACGACGGCGAGCATGGTGAGCAGTGCCGTGCGGGTCCGCAGGACACGTGAGCTGACGCAGGTGCGGCGGATCGCCGAGGTGTCCCAGAACGTGGTACTGCGGCCGCTGCCCACCCGGATGGGCATGGTGAGGGCCGCCAGCTTCTACCTGGCGGCGGAGCGGGGAGCACAGATCGGCGGCGACCTTTACGAGGCCACGACCACCCGGTTCGGGGTGCGCCTGATCGTCGGGGACGTCCGGGGCAAGGGGCTGGCGGCCGTGCGGTCGGCCGCCGCGGTGCTGGGCGCCTTCCGCGAGGCCGTGCACTACGAGCACGACCTGGCGGAGGTCATGCACCGCTGCGCGGCCGCACTGCAGCGGGAGTCCGCACTGGTGGACCGGGCCGACACGCGGAACCGGGAGGAGCCGGACGAGCAGTTCGTCACCGTGCTGCTGGCGCAGGTGCCGGACGACACGACGATCCAGCTGATCAACCGCGGCCATCCACCGCCGCTGATCGTCCACCACGGCGCCGTACGAACCCTCTCCCCCGCCCGTCCGCTGCCCCCGCTCGGCCTGGAGGAGTTCCTCACCGGCCCGCCCATCTCCACGGAGACCTTTCCGTTCGCCACGGGCGAGCGGCTGCTGCTGCACACCGACGGCGTGCTGGAGGCGCGCAATCGCTCCCATGAGTTCTTCCCGCTGCTGGAGACCCTGGAGACGCTGGACGGTGCCACCCCGGCGGAGTATCTGGACCGGCTGCGCCTGGCGCTGATCCGGCACACCGACGGACATCTGTCGGACGACGCGGCGATGATCCTGATCGAGCGGGCCGCCGCGGCCCCCGACCTCATGCGGCCCGGGTCACCTTAAGGACGCCTGCAGGCGACGTGCACACCTTCCGCATGTAATTTCCCGTCGACATCGCGCGCTTGGACCGCAGGCTGCGCGTCCTGTCGGTACGCCCGACGCCCCGGGCCGCTGGTCCTCCCGCGCCCACGTGCCCGGCACATCCCGGAGGCGAGGGCCGGGGCGACGTCGGACTGAGGGCTGCGGCCAGGGGCGCAGATCGCGGTCGACGAGGTCACGACCCCTCCGAACCCCTCGTGAACGCGGTGGAGTGGTCGGCGGCCCACTGGCGAAACGTTCGCGGCGCCGTCCCGAGGATGTCGGCCACCGCGGTGGTGATGTACGCGGGCTGTCCGACCGCCGCGCTCCACGCGGCGAGCAGCATGTCGACGACCGAGCTGGGCGCCGTACCCTCCGACAGGCTTCGGAACTCGTCCGGCGTCATCTCCTCGAATGCGATCCGGCGCCCCAGGGCGTCACCGATGACGTCCACCTGCGCTGCTTGGGTCAGCGACTTGGGGCCCGTAAGGACGTAGTCGCCTCCGCCGTATCCGTCCTGATAGAGCGTCCGCGCCGCGACGGCTGCGACGTCGCGGTCGTCGACCGGTGCCGTCTCGGCAGCGCCGTAGGGCCACCGGACGACCTCGCCGGCGCGGATCGCGGGTGCCCACCAGGCCAGCGAGTTCGAGGCGAGCATCCCCGGCCGGATGATCGTCGACTCGAGTCCGGTGGCCGCGATGAGCCGCTCGATGTCGGCGTGCAGCGCCGCCATCGGATTGGGCTGCTGGAAGAAGGGGTGCGGCGTCTGGTGCGGGGAGGAGAGGAAGACGACCCGTCGCACGTGGGCTGCCAGCCGCTCGACGACTGCCGCGGCGGTCTGAGGCGGGGCGGTCCAGACGAGGAAGACCGCACCGGCGCCACTCAATGCCTGGTCCAGCGACTCGGGCACGGTGAGGTCGCCGGTGAAGACCTCGACATTCGCCGACAGCGTCGCCGCCGCCTCGGAGCGATGGGTGAGGGCGCGGACCGCCACGCCCGCGTCGAGGAGTTGATCGACGACGGCGTGGCCGACCCGGCCCGTCGCCCCAGTTACCAGCACGGGAGGAATGTCTGTCTGATTCATGCCGCCCATGGAAACGTTACTCGGTTAAAAAAGCAACTCGGTCATGAATGTTACAGTGGTCAGATGAGCGAGCCGACGGGACTGCGGGCCCGCAAGAAGGAACGGACGCGCGACGCCATCGGCGACGCGGCCGTCTCGCTGTTCCTGGAGCGCGGCTTCGACCGCGTCTCGGTCAACGACATCGCCGCGGCGGCCGAGATCTCCAAGCCGACCCTCTTCCGGTACTTCCCCACCAAGGAAGACCTGGTGCTGCACCGGTTTGCGGACCACCAGGGCGAGGCGGCACGCGTCGTACGTGACCGCAGGTCCGGCATCGAGCCGGTGACGGCGCTGCACCGGCACTTCCGGGCCGGCCTCGATCGGTACGACCCCGTCACCGGCCTCAACGATCATCCCGAGGTGGTGGCGTTCCATCGGCTGGTGTTCACCACACCGAGCCTGGCGGGACGGCTCACGCGGTACCAGCTCGAGGACGAGGAGGCACTGGCGGACGCCCTCGGCGAAGGCATCCAGGCACGACTGCGAGCCGCCCAGGTACTCGCGGTCCAACGGGTGCTCGCCCGGACCAACTGGCAGAAGATCGCCGACGGTCGAACCGCCGACGCCGTCCACCCCGAGGCCGTAGCCGATGCCGACCAGGCATTCAACCAGCTGCGGTGACAGGCGGTGCTCCCGGTCGAAGAAGGCTCCGCGGCCTGGTGCATGCGTTGCCACGGGCCCGGTCGGGCCGCTTCCGCGGATGCCGGCGGCCACCGCGCGTCGGAGACAGGTCGCCGGCATGGTCCCGATCCGGTAGTCACGGAAGGTAATGGGGGCGCGGCTGGATAGCTCGCCGTCAGGACGGTGGGCGGGCACGCCCCGAAGCAAGTAGGTGGGGCGGCCGTCCTGTGGCGGCTGGACCATGGAGCGGACCGTCGGTCGCCTGGTCCTCGGGTGAGAGGGCGCCGGGGGCGTTGCCGCAGCGGCGGAACATGCGACGGATCATCGGGCGATCTCCTGCTCGGTGGTGGCGGTGCGGGTGTGGTCGGTCGTGGTGAGCACGCGCGGCAGATGGACCTGGAGGTGTTCGACGTCGACCTCGCGGCCGCGGTCGCGGAGTTCGTGGGCCAGGAGTTCCGTGAGTCCGGCTGCCCTTTTCCGGACCAAGGAATTGATCACGGGGTGGTCGTGCTTCTTGGCGGCGTGTTACCAGGTACTCGGCGCACAGCCGCAACAGTTGACCCTGACGCAGGGGCAACCTCTCAGCATGGTGGGCATGACTACGAGAACCAGTGCGATCGAGGTCGCCGGACTACGCAAGTCGTACGGCGAGCACGAGGTGGTCGCCGGAGTCGACCTGACGGTCCCCGCAGGCACCGTCTACGCCCTGCTCGAACCCAACGGGGCCGGCAAGACCACCACAGTCCGGATCCTGTCCACATTGCTGCCCGCAGACGCCGGTGAGGCTCGCGTCGCCGGGTACGACATACGCCGCGAGGCAGACCAGGTGCGTGCGTCGATCGGGGTGACCGGGCAGTTCTCCGCTGTGGACGAGTTACTGACCGGGCGGGAAAATCTGCGGCTGATGGCCGCCCTCGGTCATCTCGACCGGCGCCATGCGGAGAGCGTGATAGAGCAACTGCTGGAGCGGTTCCACCTGGCTGATGCCGCCGACCGACGCGCGGTCACGTACTCCGGCGGGATGAAGCGGCGGCTGGACCTGGCAATGACCCTGGTGGCAGGGCCACGGCTGATCTTTCTCGACGAGCCGACCACCGGCCTCGACCCGCGCAGCCGCCGTGACCTGTGGGGGAGGCGTGTTCGTGCTGGCGGGGAGTTCCGTAGGGTCGCCCGCAGGTGCCCAGTGACACCTTGCGGAGCTCGAAGTGCTGCTGGAAGTCGTGCCACTCCTCCTCGGTGGGCTCGCGGTACTCGTCCTGCGGTCGATCAGCCCGGCGCCGGTCGAGGAAGCCGCGGTAGGTCCGCGCCAGGTCGTTCTGGAAGACCGCAAGGTATGCCTGAGTGGTGGTCAGCGTCTTGTGTCCGAGGATGCGGGCGGCGATGTGGGCGGGCAGCCCGCCGATGACGGCCTCGGTGGCGAACATCCTTCAGAAGTCGTGCGGCGTGTAGTTCAGCGGCTGGCCGGCCTGGTCGCGCAGGCCGGTGGCTTCCAGCTTCCGGTCGAGCCGGTGCTTGACCGCGGCCTCGCTCATGACCTGCGGCTGCCAGTAGGGCCGCCGCTGAAAGAGGTGGGGAAGCAGCAGGCCGGTAACGCGCTCGTGTGAGTCGTAGCGGGCAACGAGCGTGGCCGACGGTAGTGTTCGCATGTGCGTTGATCTTCCGGGCGGCGGCCAAGCGCCACCGCAGACGGTGCGGGCGGCCCCGATGCCTTCGGGACCGCCCAGCTGGCGTACCCGTCATCACAACACCGGAGATCATCAATGACTGCTCAGAAGCCCATCGCCTACGACGCGTTTGTCGAACTCGCCGCCGCTGATTCAGCTGTCGTCGGCCTTGTCCTCAAGGGTTCCTGGGCTCACGAGGGCATAACCACCGAGCACTCCGACCACGACCTGTACGTCGTTCTCGAAGCCGGCGCGACGACGACTCTCACTCGGTTCGCGGGTCATCGCACCCCAGAACTCGACCTCGTCATCCTCTCCCTCGACGAGTTCCGCGCCGCCGGAATGCCCGGCTTCGAGCGGTACGCCCTCGCCCGTGCCCGGGTCGTGCTCGACCGGCTCGACGGAGGTATCGCCCAGATCCTGGCCGGCAAGGCACAGCTCGACGCCGATGAAGCCTTCCGAGAGGCTGGCGAATGGCTCGATGCCTACGCCAACTCCCTCTACCGCTCGGTCAAGAACGACCGCGACGGACATGCGCTCGCGGCCCGACTCGACGCCGCCGACAGCATCCGGTTTCTGCTGGAGTTGCTCTTCGCTCTCGACCGTCGTCCCCGCCCCTACAACAAGTATCTGGAATGGGAGCTTGCCCGATTCCCGCTGCCCGGCTGGGACACCGGCATGCTGCTCGACGCTGCGGACCGCATCTCAGGAACCGGCGACGTGTCCACACAGCGTCGTGTCTTCGCTCAGGTCGAGGCAGTGGCCCGGCGGGCCGGGCACGGCGCAGTGCTGGACGCATGGGGTGAGGACTTGGACCTGATGCGACCGCAGTAGCAGCGCGCCGTTGGAGTTCCCGCAGGCGCGCTGCCGGACGCCCCGCTGTCCGGGCACTGGTTCTCCGCCCAGTTCCAGGAACTCCTGAAGAACGCGCATCCGAAGCTGTAGGTCGGCTCAGGGGCCGCTCCCGGGTTCGGCATCGTGCCCTGATGGGACCTGGCGGAACTTGGTAGGCCCCCGGTCCTGTTCGCGTAGCACCACGGTCCCGTCCTTGCCCCAATGATCAACCGTTCCGGATGGGGGCACGAAGCGACCCGGACCGCACCGCGTGCGCTGGTCGAGAAAGGGGTGCTGCCCGGAGTTTCCGCCAAGGTCCGTGACAGCAGGTTTCGAATCCTCTGTGGGCGATCCGGTGTCGGATACCGCGGGAACGGCAGCCCGGGCACCGTCCGGATGTGCGAGCTCAAGCCTGCCGGCAAGCCACGCGAGGACGTCCGCTACGGCTTCGCGCCCGACCCGTCAACCAGTACCGGAACGGGCCGGGCGTCGGAGAGACGGGTGCGCAGCCGGGCGGCGTCCTGGCCGGGAGGCAGACCGTAGGCGCGGCGGTATTCGCGGTTGAACTGGGTGGCACTGACGTATCCGACGGCCTGGGCCACCTGGGCCGCCGTGCTGTCCCCCGCGAACAGCCGGCGGCGCGCTTCCTGGAGCCGCAGATGTTTCTGGAACTTCAGCGGGCTCATGCCCGTGGCCGCCTTGAAGTGCCGGTGCAGCGTGGCCGGGCTCATGCGGGCCACCTCGGCGATCTCGTCGATGCCGAGCGGTTCGGTGTAGTGGTCGCAGATCCAGCGGGCCGCCGTCCGGATCCGGGAGGCTGCGGAGTCGGCCAGGGACCAGTGCCGCAGGACGGGACCCAGCGGGCTGCGCAGCAGCCGGTAGAGGATCTCGCCCTCGATGCGCCCGGCGAGGGGTCCTATGTCCTCCGGCGTGTCGAGGAGGAGGATCCACCGGGTGACCGCATCGACGAGTTCCGGCGCCATCGGTGCGGTAACGGCAGCCGCGACGGCCGGTGGTGACGGCGGGCCTGCTTCCTCCAACTCCATCTGCACGGCGGCGAGTGCCTGGCTGTCGAGCCGCATCACCGCGGCGCGGTAGGGAACCTTCTCGAAGGCCGCGGTCACCGGCACATCGAGGGTGATCATCGCCATCTCGCCGCAGGACGTGATCCAGCTGCGCTCGCCCGCCGCGGTGCGCTTGGCGCCGTCGGCGATGAAGCAGATCATCGGCTCGTACATGACCTCCATCGGTTCGAGGAGTTCGTCGAGCGCGACCAGTGACAGCCTGGGTACGGCGGTCTCCGACCACATCCCCTGGCAGTGGCGCTCAATGGCACGGGCGAGACGGTTCAGCATGAGGCGCGCCCTTCGCTTGAGAGGATCAGGCAATCCTATGCGATCGGTGCCCCATGACGGCCCGGCGCCGCGTTCCTAGCGTGGAAGGCATGACACAGCACGACATCAAACTCCCCCACCGCAGGCTCGGCACCCAGGGTCTGGAGGTCGGCGCCATCGGCCTGGGCACGATGGGCATGACGATGGCCTATGGCGCCTCGGACGAACAGTCCGGCATCACCACCATCCACCGCGCCCACGAACTCGGCGTCACCTTCTTCGACACCGCCGAGCTGTACGGCATGGGCACCGGCAGCAACGAGCAGCTCCTCGGCCGGGCGGTGAAGGACTTCCGCGACGACATCGTCCTCGCCACCAAGTTCGGTTTCGACCTGAGCGACCCGAAGAAGATCGGCGCCTCCCTGGACAGCCGTCCGGAACACATCCGGGAGGTGACCGAGAACAGCCTGCGCCACCTCGGCACCGACCACATCGACGTGCTCTACCAGCACCGCGTCGACCCCGACGTGCCCATCGAGGACGTGGCCGGAACGGTCGGTGAGCTGATCGCCGAAGGCAAGGTGCGCTACTTCGGGCTGAGCGAGGCCGGCCCCGAGGTCATCCGGCGCGCCCACGCCGTGCACCCGGTGTCCGTGCTGCAGACGGAGTACTCCGTGTTCGAGCGCGCCGTGGAGGCCGAGGTGCTGCCGGTCGTACGCGAGCTGGGCATCGGCTTCGTGCCCTACTCGCCGCTGGGCCGCGGCTTCCTCACCGGTGCGGTGAAGCCGGCGGCCGAGTATCCCGCGGACGACATGCGCAGCTTCGACGACCGCTGGCAGCCCGGCAACTACGAGAAGAACCTGGCCGCCGTCCGCGAGTTGACGGCTCTCGCGGAGGCCAAGGGCATCGCGGTCACCCAGCTCGCCCTGGCCTGGCTGCTGGCCCAGGGCGACGACATCGTGCCCATCCCCGGCACCCGCAGCCCTCGCCGTCTGGAGGAGAACGCGGCCGCCGCGCACATCACCCTCTCCGCCGAGGACCTCACCCGCATCCAGGAGATCCTCCCGGACGGCGCGGCGGGCGCTCGCTACCCCGAATACGCGATGCCGACCTGGTAGGCACCAGTCTTACTGACACGTCAGCAACAACCTTGTAAGGTTGCTGACGTGTCAGACAGAACGACGGCCCAGCAGCGACGCGTATGGCAGAACTTCCTCGCGCTCAACGAGTCCGTGCGCCGCGAGCTGGCGCGTGACCTCTGGGACACTTCACAGCTCTCCGAGGCGGATTTCAGCGTGCTCGCCCGGCTCGCGGCCGCGCCAGGTGCCTCAATGCGATCCACCGAGTGCGCACGCGCGCTCGACTGGGACAGCAGCCGTATGTCGCACCACTTGCGCCGCATGGAAGAGCGCAATCTGGTACGGCGTGGCCGGGGCGCAGGCGCGGACGGCCGCGCGGCGCTGGTCACTCTGACCGATGTGGGGCTCGCGGCCTACCGGCGGGCGCTCGGTCCGCATTGGCGCTCGGCCAAGAGTTGGTTCCTCGACGGCATCGAACCCGAGCGACTCGACCAGTTCGACGCGATCCTCCAAGGGCTTCTGGACCACTTCCAGCGCACCCAGGACCACGCTTCGCAGGAGACGTCATGATCTCCGAACCCGAGGCCCCGGGCCGGGTGCGACCCGGCACTGACCTGAGCGGATCGACCGTGCTCGTCGTGGGCGGTACGGGCGGTGTCGGCGAAGGCGTCACACACGCCCTGCTCCACGCCGGCGCCACCGTGGTCGGCACGGCACGTACGCAGTCGAAGCTCGACGACCCCGCCGCCCGGCCGGCGCACTCGAACCTGCGGATCCGCCGGCTGGACCTGCTCGCCCCCGAACTGGTCACGGGAAACAGCCCCCTCGCCGACTCGGTACTGCACTACTGCGTCGAACGCGACAAGGGCCCCGGCCCGACGGCACCCGACTTCCTGTGAGAAAGCCCCCCATGCTCGACATCATCCGGCCTGGTGATCCGCGCTATCCCGGCGTCCGGCACGTCTACACCGCGACCGGTTCTCCGGCCGCGGTGATCCGGCCGCGCTCGGCCGTCGAAGTCGCCCGGGCCCTGCGGCTGGCCCGGGAGACCGGTGGCCCGCTGTCGGTCCGTAGCGGCGGACACGGCATCAGCAGCATCTCCACCAACGACGGCGGAACGGTCATCGACCTGGCGACTCTCAACTCGATCGAGCGGCTCGATCCGGACGGCAACCTGGTCCGCATCGGACCGGGCAGCCGCTGGGGCGACGTGGCCGCGGCGCTGCATCCCTGGGGACTGTCCATCAGCTCGGGCGATTCGGGGGACGTGGGAGTCGGCGGCCTGGCGACGACCGCCGGTATCGGTCTGATGGGCCGCGCTCACGGCCTGACGATCGACCATCTCGTCGCGGCCGAGATCGTCACCGCCGACGGCGCGATCCACACCGTGGACGAGGAACGCGACCCCGACCTGTTCTGGGCCGTGCGCGGCGCCGGCGCCAACGTCGGCATCGTCACCTCCATGGACTTCTCTGCCGCGCCGGTACCGGTTGTCGCGCACGCCGCCATCCAGTTTCGTGTCGACCGGATCGCGCCGTTCCTGCGCGCATGGGGCAAGACCGTCGAGTCCGCTCCCCGCGAGATCAGTGCGTTCCTGTACCTGTCGGGCGGAGGGTTCGCCCTGGCCACCGTGGTCTTCACGGGCGACGACACGGACGCGGCCGAGCGGGCGCTCGTCCCCTTCCTGCGGGTCGGACCCGTCCTCGGCCGGCGGGCCGCGTTGGTGCCCTACGCGGCCGTGGTGACGCGGACCGGTATGCCGCACATGGGCCAACAGGGCGCCCACCTCCACAACGGCTTTGCCGTCCACCTCGACGGCATGCTCGGTGACCGGCTCGAAGCGCTGGTCGCGACGGGCTCCGGAGCGATGCTGCAGATACGTTCCGTCGGCGGGGCGATCAACGACGTCGATGCCGGGGCCACCGCCTTCGCTCACCGGCACCAGAACTTCTCCGTCACCGCTGTCGCCGGCGGCCCCTCGGTCGAGTTCGACACCGCGTGGGAAGCCGTGCGTCCCTCGCTGGACGGCCTCTACCTGAGCTTCGAAACAGCTTTCTCGCCAGAGCGGCTCACCGAGGCATTCCCGCCGGCGACGCTGAGCCGCCTGCGCGAGATCAAGCGGGAAGTGGACCCGGACAACGTCTTCGACCAGAACTTCCCTGTCGCATGAACAGCAGGCACCGTCGCATGAACAGCGGGCACCGTCTCGCGCACCCGCCGTCCCTGCAGAACGGGCCAAGGCTCAGGTGACGGTGACGGCCCCGGTGATGACGGCGAAGGCGATGTAGGCCAGGGAGACGGGGATGCCCCAGCGCAGGGCGTGTTTCTGGAAGTCGCCCAGTTCGGCCTTGACGAGTCCGAGGAGGACCCACAGGGGTGCGCTGGTGGGGCCCATCATGTGGAGGATCTGGCCGATGGCGCCGGCTCGGGCGATCTGGTTGGCGTCGATGCCGTAGTGGGCGGCGGATTCGGCGAGCACGGGGACGACGCCGAACCAGTAGCCGTCGTTGGACATGAAGAAGCCGAGCGGCAGGGCAAGGATGGCCGTGAACAGCGGGATGAGGTTGCCCATGGAGTCGGGGACGACGGCGAGGGCGGCGTCGGCCATGGCCTTGATCATGCCGGAGTCGGTCATGATGCCGGTGAACACACCTGCCGCCAGGACGAGGATCATCACGGGAACGGCGTTGGCGGCCTGGCGCTTGATGAGGTCCTGCTGGTCGCTGATGCTGCGGATGTTGACGAGCAGGGCGATCACGAACGCGACCATGAACAGCACCAGAAGGTCGGCAACCTCCAGGATGAGCAGCACCATCAGCAGCAGGGTGAGGGCGGCGTTGAACCACATGCGCCAGTCCGGCTTCACCGGTTCGAAGGCTTCGCCCGAGGCGATCTCGAGCTTGTAGGCGGCAAGCGCCTCGGGGTCGATCTTGTGACGTTCGCGCAGGCCCAGCCAGTAGGCCACGGCGATGATGGCCAGGCTGGTGAGGGCCATGGGGCCGATCATGTGGACGAAGTAGTCGGTCGCGTTCAGGTGCAGGACGCTGATGCCGCGAGTGGCGGCGCCGCCCCAGGGCGTGGTGCCGGAGATGGTGCCCAGCGACATCGCGGCGATCGCGGCGACGATGAGGGGATTCATGCCCAGGCGTCGGTAGATGGGCAGGAACGCCGAGCAGATGATCATGTAGCTGGTGGTGCCGTCACCGTCGAGGGCGACGAGCAGAGCCAGGACCGCGGTGCCGACGGTGATGCGGACCGGGTCGCCCTTGGAGGCGCGGACGATGACCTGGCAGACGGGCTCGAAGAGTTTGACCTCCATCATCAGGCCGAAGTAGAGGACGGCGAACAGCAGCAGCGCGGCGGTGGGCGCGACGGTGTCCAGACCGTTCATGATCATGTCGCCGAGCTTGGCGCCCTTGCCGGCGATGAGGGCGGCGGCGATCGGGGTGAGCATGATGGCGGTGAAGGCGGAGAGGTGCTTCCGCATCACGAGCAGCATGAAGCTGCCCAGAGTGGCGAAGCCGAGGACGGCGAGCATCGTTGCTCCTTGGGGCAGGGCTGAAGGGCCGCTGGCGGGCAGCGGTGAGGTTCTGCGCGGGTCAGCGCATGCGGGGGCGATGACAGGGCCCGGCGCGGTGGACGGTGAAGGGGTGCGCCTGGCAGGGCAGGCGCTTCCCGTACGGCTCGCACGATGCCAAGGAGACTCGTCACCGACGTCGGCCAACCGGTTTACCGGATTGCCGGTAGGTAACTAGAATCCAGCCAACACGTCAATACCGAAGTGAGGAATTCGATGGCCGAACTCGCCAAGATCACGGTCGAGCCACGGGAGCCGCTGGCCTCGGAGGTCTCCCGCCGCCTGATCGACTATCTGATGTCCGGCGAGGTACAGCCCGGCGACCGCATCCCCTCCGAGCGGCAGCTGACCGAGATGCTCGGAGTGAACCGGCCCACCGTGCGCGAGGCGATCAAGTCGCTGGGCTTCCTCGGCCTGCTGGAGATCCGCCAGTCCAGCGGGACGTACTTCCGCGGCGCCGACTCCGACGTGCTCTACCGCCTGTTCGAACTGGGCCTGGTGTTCGGCGGCCGGGTCGCACGGGACATGGTGCAGGCCCGCGCGGAGCTCGAGGTCACCGTCGCCGGACTGGCCGCACAGGCCCGCGACGAGGCGGGTATCGAACTGCTGCGCGCCCGGCTGACCGCCATGCGGGAGTGCCCGGACGAGGACTTCCCCGAGGCCGACACGGCCTTCCACGCGGCACTGGGAGAGCTGGCCGGCAACACGGTCCTGCGGGACATGCTGAAGGGCATGCGGGCAACGATCCAGCGCGGCTGGGTACAGCGCACAGGCGCTGTCCGGTCTCGCGAAGTGGCCTACGCCGACCACGTGCCCATCTTCGAAGCGGTCGCCAAGGGGGACGCGGAGGCCTCCCGCGCGGCGATGACCCGGCACATGGACGGTGCGTCCCGGCGACTGATGGAGGCCCTCGAACAGCGCCAGGCGTAGCCGGCGCGACCGGCGCAGCCGACCCCGGGCCACCGGCACGCATCGACGGCCCTCACCATCACCCCCACGAGGTGAACCGGTTGACCGGTTGATGTGATGCTTCTACAGTGGCGGCGCGGCAACGCAACGAAAGGTTGCCGCAACCCCTCCCGTGCTTGCTCCGCGTCTTTGGCGTTCTTGGCGCACTCGACGTTCTTGGCGCTCTGGCGCTCTGGCGTTCGTGGCGCTCCCACGCCGACCGGAGCCGGCCCGACGCAGGGACCCTTCCCGGTCCCCGCCTATCGGAAGAGGAAAGAAGCCCGGTGATCGAAGCCCACCCCCTGGTCGCCATGATTCATGCCGTGCCGACCGGAGCCCGCGTCGCCCAGGAGGCGTTCGCGCGAGAGTTCCCACAGGCCACAGTGTGGAACGTGCTGGACGACCGTCTCCTGGACGACGCCCGCGATGCCGGCGGTCTCACCGACGTACTGCGTCGGCGCATGCTCCGCCTGATCGGTCACGTGATGGACGGCGGTGCCCGCGGCCTGCTGCTGACCTGCTCTTCCTACGGGGATGTGGTGGACACGGCCCGCAGCCTGTGGGGCGTGCCCGTCCTGAAGTCCGACGAAGCATTGTTCAAGGCCGCCCTGGCCGGCCCGTTCGAGCGCATCGCCGTCGTCGCCTCCACCCGGCCCGCCGTTCCGGCGGCCGTGGCCCAGCTCCAAGCGCTCGTCCCGGCGGTCAGACCCGACCGGCCGGTCGACATCGTGACCGCACTGAGCGAGGCCGCGGCCGACGCGGGCACACCGGAAGCGACCGCCCGCCACCTGGCCGACGCCCTGACAACCGTCGGTGCCGCCGACGCCGACGCGGTGCTGCTGGCGCAGTACTCCCTGGCCCCGGCGCGAGACGCGCTGGCCGAACTGCTGGACGTCCCCGTGCTGGACGGTGCCGGTGCTGCCGCCCGTGAACTGCGCGGGCTGCTCCTCCCCGACGCGGGGCAGACGGTTCCCGTACCGGCGGTCGCGCCATGACCGCGCCGGTGCCCTGGCCGCTGGCCTACACCGTCTCCAGTGCCGACTGCCGCACACCCATGCCGCTCGGCTTCGACGCACCGTTCGCCGAAGCCGTCCGTCATCTGGCCGAACTCGGCTACGACGGTGTCGAAGTCCAGGTCCGTGAGACCACCGCGCGCGACGCCGACGCAATGCTCCGGACCACCGAGAGCAGCGGGATGGAGATCCTCGGGGTCGGTACCGGTCCGGTCGCCGCACAGGACCATCTGACGCTGACCGACCCCTCACCGGACGTACGGCGCCACGCATTCGACCGGCTGCGGGACGCGGCCCGCCTCGCCGGGGCTCTGGGTGTTCCGCTCACCCTCGGCCAGGCCCGCGGCACCTTCCTGCCGGGGCTGGAGGATGTGCAGCGGGCCTGGGCCGAACGCGCCGTGCGGCAGCTGGCGGAGGAAGCGGCGTCCGTCGGCAGCCGCCTGTTGATCGAGCCGCAGTCACGCGGCAACACATCCCTGTGGAACACCCCCGACCAGGCCCTCGCCGTCATGACCGCGCTCGGCGTACCGGCCGGACTGGTGCTGGACACCCACCACCTGGAAGCCGAAGGCGTCGATTCCGTTCAGGCCGTCACGGACCACACCCTGCTGACCGGCTGTCTCCAGCTCGCGGCGCCCGGCACCCGGGGCCCGCTGGCCGTCGGCGACCACCGGCTGCCCGCTCTGCTTCAGGCCCTGCGCAGGGGCGGCTTCACCGGGTGGCTGACGCTGGAACACACGCAGGACGGCGACAGTTTCAGGGCCGCCGCCCGGTCCTGGACCGCCCTGGCCGATGCCGCCGCCACCCTGGCACAGCGCACGCCTGCCCCCTGACCCCCCACACGCGGACCACCCCACACTCGACCGACTGTTCTCCAGAACCGATTGTTCTCCAGAGAGGAACCCGCACCATGAGCACCACCACGTACCGCCTCGGCGTCCTGGAGGGCGACGGCATCGGCCCCGAGATCGTCCCTTCCTCCGTCGAGATCGCCACCGCCGCCGCCCGGGCCGCCGGTGTCTCCGTCGACTGGGTGTCCCTGCCGCTGGGGGCCACCGCGATCGAGTCGCACGGCACCCCGGTTCCCGAGGAGACCAAGGAGGCCCTGGCCGGCCTGGACGGCTGGTACCTCGGCCCGCACGACTCCGTCAGCTACCCCGAGCCGCACAAGTCCGCCCTCAACCCCTCGGGCACCCTGCGCAAGCACTTCAAGCTGTTCGCCAACATCCGCCCCGCCAAGAGCTTCCCCGGCGCGAAGGCCGTCTGCGACAGCGCCGACCTGGTCATCGTGCGCGAGAACACCGAGGGTTTCTACGCCGACCGCAACACCTTCGCCGGTACGGGCGAGTTCATGCCCACGCCCAATACGGCGATCATGATGGGCATCATCACCCGCGAGGCCACCGAACGCGTGGCCCGCGTCGCCTTCGACCTGGCTCGCTCGCGCCGCAAGAAGCTCACCATCGTCCACAAGGCCAACGTCCTCAAGCTCACCACCGGCCTGTTCCGCACCGTGTGCCAGGAAGTCGCCCAGGACTACCCGGACGTCACGGTGGACGACTTCCACATCGACGCCATGACCGTGCACCTGGTGCGCCGCGCCCAGGACTTCGACGTCATCGTCACCGAGAACATGTTCGGCGACATCCTCTCCGACCTCGCGGGCGAGATCTCCGGCTCGCTGGGCACCGCACCCTCCATCAACGCCTCCGCCACGACCGCGATGGCCCAGGCGTCCCACGGTTCCGCCCCCGACATCGCCGGGCAGAACATCGCCAACCCGGTCGCCATGATCCTCTCCGGCGCGATGCTGTTCGAGTGGCTCGGGGCCAAGCACGGCGACGAGGCGCCGGCCGCGACCGCGAAGATCATCGAGACGGGTGTGGCCGACGCCATCGCCGGCGGCACCTCCACCCGCGACCTCGGAGGCAGCGCCTCCACCACCGAGTTCACCGCCGCCGTCATCGAGGCCATCACCGCCGCCGGCCAGAACTGACCCACCGGCTCCGGGGCGGGCCCTCCCCCGCGGCACTCCGAGCTTCGCCCAAGTACGGCACCCCCGTGAGCCGGGGGA
>NZ_VMNX01000212.1 GCF_009377235.1 Streptomyces acidicola | reverse complement strand
AAGAGACAGGCCCCCGCCCACCCGCGCTGTCAGTGCCACCGGGTCGGGCTCCCGCTGCACGTCCGCGTCGAGCGCCAGCCGCAGCACCTCCTCCGCCTGCGGGCGCTGTGCCGGGTCGCGCAGCCGCAGGTGCACGGAACCGGCCCCGACGGACGCCTTCAGCTCGCCCTTCGTGCCCTCCGCGATCACCCTGCCGCGGTCGATGACGGCGATCCGGGACGCCAACTGGTCGGCCTCGTCCAGGTACTGCGTGGTCAGCAGCACGGTCGTGCCCTGGGCGACGACCGCGCGCACGATGTCCCACACCTGGTTCCGGCTGCGCGGGTCGAGCCCGGTCGTCGGCTCGTCGAGGAAGAGCAGATCGGGCGTGTTGAGGATGGACGCCGCGATGTCGATACGGCGCCGCATGCCGCCCGAGTAGTGCTTGACCTGCTTCGCCGCCGCCTCGGTCAGCCCGAAGGCCTCCAACAGTTGCTCGCTGCGCCGCCAGGCGGCCTTCTTGTGGTGGCCGAGGAGACGGCCGAGCAGCACCAGGTTCTCGGCGCCGGTGAGGTCCTCGTCCACGGACGCGTACTGGCCGGTGAGGCTGACCCTGCTCCGCACTTCGTCGGCTTCCCGGACGATGTCGTGGCCGAAGACGTGGGCCTCGCCCGCGTCGGGGCGCAGCAGGGTGGCGAGCATCTTCACGGTGGTGGTCTTGCCGGCACCGTTCGGGCCGAGGACGCCGTACACCGTGCCGGCCGGCACGGAGAGGTCGACGCCGTCCACGGCTCGGGTCTCGCCGAACGTCTTCACCAGACCCGCGGTCTCGATGGCGAGGCCGGACGTCTGTGCGCTCATGTCATGGGGTCCTTCCGCGTACGGGGCCCGGTTCACGGGACAGTAGAAAGGGAGACCGCCCGGACCTCCGGAACTCATCGGCCGGAGAACTCGAGCGGCCGTACGAATCCACCGTGGCTCTCCCGGCGACAGGCCGCACCACCATCAGGACCAAGGGACCAGGACAACCGGACCAAGGGACCAGGACAACCGGAACTCGCGAAGTACCGGGGCCGGGACCTGGGACGCAGGACGGCCGGGCGGAGTAGGTTCCCCCTCATGCATGCGATCACGATTCCCGAACCCGGCGGACCCGAGGCCCTGGTGTGGGACGAGGTCCCCGACCCGGAGCCCGGCGAGGGCGAAGTGCTCATCGAGGTGGCGGCAAGCGCCGTGAACCGCGCCGATCTGCTCCAGCGGCAGGGCTTCTACGATCCGCCGCCCGGCGCCTCCCCGTACCCCGGCCTTGAGTGCTCCGGGCGGATCGCCGCGCTGGGCCCCGGAGTCTCCGGGTGGGCGGTCGGCGACGAGGTGTGCGCGCTGCTCTCGGGCGGTGGATACGCGGAGAAGGTCGCCGTCCCCGCCGGTCAGGTACTGCCCGTGCCCGACGGGCTCGACGTCCGCCAGGCGGCCGCGCTGCCCGAGGTCGTCTGCACCGTCTGGTCGAACGTCTTCATGATCGCCCACCTCCGCCCCGGGGAGACCCTCCTCGTGCACGGCGGCTCCAGCGGTATCGGCACGATGGCGATCCAGCTCGCCAAGGCGGTCGGAGCGAAGGCCGCCGTCACGGCGGGCACCAAGGAGAAGCTGGACCACTGCGCCGCGCTGGGCGCGGACATTCTGATCAACTACCGCGAGCAGGACTTCGTCGAGGAGATCAAGCGGGCCACGGACGGTGCGGGCGCGGACGTCATCCTCGACATCATGGGCGCCAAGTACCTCGAACGGAACGTGAAGGCCCTCGCCGTCAACGGCCGCCTCGCGATCATCGGCCTCCAGGGCGGAGCCAAGGGCGAGCTGAACATCGGTGCGCTCCTCAGCAAGCGTGGCGCGATCAGTGCGACCACCCTGCGTGCCCGCCCGGTCGACGAGAAGGCCGCCATCGTCGCGGCCGTACGGGAGCACGTGTGGCCGCTCGTCGCCGCCGGCCACGTACGTCCGGTCGTCGACCGCGAGATGCCGATGAGTGACGCGGCCGTGGGCCACCGAGTGCTGGAGGAGAGCGGGCATGTCGGGAAGGTGCTGCTGGTGACGCCGTAGGACCTCACCGCCCCGGAAGCGGCCTGAGCGGCCTGAGGGGCCTGCCCGCCCTGCGCGCCCTGAGGGGCGTGGAGTGCCTGAGGGGCCTCACGGCCGTCGTACGCGCAGGCCGACGAAGGCCAGCCCCAGGCCGAGCCCGATGAGGATCAGGCCGCTGCCGAGCGGGAGGGCCCGCCCTCCGGGTCCCTGGACGGCATCCCGGCGGGTGACACCGGAGAGCGGGCGGTCGGGGGTGCCCGACCGCTGTGGTTCATCGGGGGCGTCGGCGGTGTCGCGTCCGCCGGTGGGCCGGCCGGGCTCCGGGCGCGCGGGATTCGTGCGCGATCCCTGATCCGTACCCGAATCAGGGTCTTTACGAGTGCCCGTGCCCGTGCCCGTGCCCGGAGCCGTGGCGGTCGCCGTGTCCGCCGGATCGTCCGCACCCTCCTCGCTGGGCTCGGCGTCCGCATCGGCCCGCCCCGGCCGCTCCCGCCCCTCGCCCGCGCTGCTTCCGGCGCGGGACTCCTCGGCGCGGGGGGTGGGCCCGGCGGCGTACAGGGGAGGGACGACGCCCATCGCCGGAACCAGCGCCGTCACGACTGGGGCCGCCGGGACCATGAGCGTCAGGGCCGTCAGAAACCGAACCGTGAGGAATGGAGCCACGTCGGTGCTCCCTTCCCGGGGCGAGGGGCGAGGGGCGAAGGGCGAGGGGCAGTGACAAAAGCGTCACATATCGCAACCATCCCGGCACCCTGGGCGGCCCGGTGTCCCGGCGGTCGGCATCCCCTGCCGCGCCCTGGGGCAGCCGGGTCAACGGGATCAGGAACGGTGCGAGAGAATGGCGGCATGGAGATGCCGAGGAACGACAGGGCGCCCGAGAACCCGCCGCAGATCCTGGTCGTCGGCCAGGACGGCATGGCTCTCGGCGGCGGAGGAGACGAGGACTCCCGCGAGGTTCCGGTGACGGAGCAGGTGGAGCAGCCGGCGAAGGTCATGCGCATCGGCAGCATGATCAAGCAGCTTCTGGAGGAGGTGCGGGCGGCACCTCTCGACGAGGCGAGCCGGGCCCGGCTCAAGGAGATCCACGCCAGCTCGGTGAAGGAACTGGAGGACGGGCTGGCTCCCGAACTCGTCGAGGAGCTGGAGCGGCTCTCCCTGCCCTTCACGGACGAGGCGATCCCCAGCGACTCGGAACTGCGCATCGCGCAGGCGCAGCTGGTCGGCTGGCTCGAAGGGCTGTTCCACGGGATCCAGACGACGCTGTTCGCCCAGCAGATGGCCGCGCGGGCTCAGCTGGAGCAGATGCGCCGCGCCCTCCCGCCGGGCGTCGGCGGCGAGGGCGGCCTTGAGGACCCGCGCACGGGCGGGCCGTACCTCTAGCGATCACAGGAAGGGGGCCCGGTGGTCGCACCGGGCCCCCTTCCCATGCCCCATGACTGGTGACCGGCTCACGTCCGGAGCCTGACCAGCAGGATCCGCCAGGTACCAGCGGAGTCCGCCGGATCCCAGCGGGATCACCGGGTCAGGAGGCCGGGTTGCCCGTCGAGACGTCCAGGATGATCGTCGGCATGTCATCGGGATCGACGTTGTCGTTGGTCGAGGGGTACTGCTGCATGACCGTGTCCTCGCCGTACGTGTTCTCGTCGACCCTCTTGGTCTCGTACTTCCAGCCGGCCGCCTGGAGGCACGCCTTCACCGAGTCGATGTTCTTGAACTCGAAGGTCGGGAGCTTGATCTTGCCGGGCTCGGTGTACGACTCCATCGGCTCCGTGCACCTCTCCGTCTCGATGGTCTTCGAGGTGTCCGGACCCTTGTGCCCGGCCGCATCCGGGGACGAGGCGGAGGAGGCGCCGGCGGTCGTGTCAGCGCTCGTATCACCGCTCGCGTCGCCGCCCTTGTCGTCGCCGCCGTTCAGCAGCATGGCCCCGAGCAGAGCGGTGATCGCCACGAGCGCGACGACGACCGCGCCGGCGATGACACCCGTGTTGGTCCTGCCGCCCCCGGAGGATCCCGCGGCGGAAGTCGGGTGCTGCGGGGTGATGTTGTACGGGGGCGGGGTCGTCGGCCCCGGTTGCGGCGGGTACGGAGCGTTCTGCGGCGCCATCTGGTAGCCGCTCTGCCCGCTCTGCTGCGGATAGCCGTACGCCGGGGAGGGCGGCTGCGGAGTCGGGGTGGGTGTCGGCGGACTGTACGGGCCGGGCTGGTACGGGGTCTGTATGTTCCCCTGCGGTGCCGGGGTCGACTGGTCGATCGGCGGGAAGACGGCGGAGCCCACACCGGCGCCGCTCGACGTCTGCGCGCCCGGGACGATGCTCGGCGGCGGGGCGGCCTGGAGCGACGCGGCCACGCGCAGACACTCGTCGCGCATGGCCTCGGCGCTCGGGAAACGCTCGTTCGGGTTCTTCTTCAGGGCGCGGGCCACCAGCGCGTCCACCGCCGGGGGAAGCGAACGGTTGATCGAGGAGGGGGCGACCGGTTCCTCCTGGACGTGCGCGTACGCGATCGCCAGCGGAGAGTCCGCCTCGAACGGCAGCCGCCCGGTGGACAGCTGGAACAGCATGATGCCGACCGAGTACAGGTCGCTGCGCGCGTCCACACCCCGGCCCAGCGCCTGCTCCGGCGAGAGGTACTGCGGGGTGCCGACGACCATGCCGGTCTGGGTCATGGACGTGACACCGGACTGCATGGCGCGGGCGATGCCGAAGTCCATCACCTTGACCACGCCGCGCTTCGTCATCATCACGTTGCCCGGCTTGATGTCGCGGTGGACCAGGCCCATCTCGTGGCTGATCTCCAGAGCCGCCAGAACGTCCGCGGTGATCTTCAGCGCCTTGTCGGCGGGCATCGCGCCGTACTGCTGGACGTCCGCGTCGAGCACCGAGCCGAGAGGACTGCCCTCGACGTACTCCATGACGATGTACGGAGTCGGCCCGCCGCCCCCCGGGGCGGAGCCGTCGGCGAACAGGACGTCCTCGCCGGTGTCGAACACCGAGACGATGTTCGTGTGCGTGAGTTTCGCCACGGCCTGGGCCTCGCGGCGGAACCGCTCGCGGAAGGCCTGCTCGCGGCCGAGCTCGGTGTGAAGTGTCTTGATCGCCACCTGCCGGTCGAGCACCGAGTCGTATGCGAGGTGCACCGAGGCCATGCCGCCCTCACCGAGCAGATCGCGCAGCTGGTAGCGGCCACCGGCGAACGACCGCCCCGCATACCGGCCCTGTGCGCCGTCGTGACTCATGTTTCTGCGTCCCCCATCGGCGCGGGCGAAGTTGCCTGCGTGGCTCCCGCGTTCGGCGATCCTCGTGCTGTTGTGAGTGATTCCCGGCCAAGTCTGCCCGAGGGCACTGACACGTCAAGCGCGGTGCCCGATCCGTGACCGTACGCGAAGGAAGCGTCGCGTAAGCGTTACCGGGGTTGTACGAGCGCTACACACAATTTGCACGAGGAGTGGCGTGGAAGGTTTCATGGCCGCTCCCACCTGAATCCTTCCCCAATCCTTCCCCCCTCCAAGACGGACCGGGGCCTTGCGCAGAGGCTGTAGCGTGGCCCGACGGAAGACCGTGACAACGAGACCGCGCGGACCGCGGGCAGAAACGACGGCGAGGACTGATGGCACAGCAGCGCGCTCAGGGCCCGTCCGACCCCGAGGCGGCTGGCGGCGGTATGTCAGACGCGCCGGAGATGTGGGGCAACAGAGGGCTCGTCGGTGACGGCCGCTACCGGCTGACCGGCAGACTCGGCCGGGGCGGCATGGCCGAGGTGTTCGCGGCCGAGGATGTGCGCCTCGGCCGTACGGTCGCGGTCAAGCTGCTGCGTTCCGATCTCGCCGAGGACCCCGTCTCCAAGGCGCGCTTCACGCGTGAGGCGCAGTCGGTGGCCGGGCTCAACCACCATGCGATCGTCGCGGTGTACGACTCCGGTGAGGACGTCGTGAACGGCACCCCCGTGCCGTACATCGTGATGGAGCTGGTCGAGGGCCGGACAATCCGTGACCTGCTGCTCAACGCCGAGGCCCCGGGGCCGGAGCAGGCGCTGATCATCGTCTCCGGGGTGCTGGAGGCGCTCGCCTACTCGCACCAGCACGGCATCGTGCACCGCGACATCAAGCCGGCCAACGTCATCATCACCCACACCGGCGCCGTGAAGGTCATGGACTTCGGCATCGCGCGCGCCCTGCACGGTGCGCAGTCGACCATGACGCAGACCGGCATGGTCATGGGCACGCCCCAGTACCTGTCCCCGGAGCAGGCGCTCGGCAAGGCCGTCGACCACCGCTCCGACCTGTACGCGACGGGCTGTCTGCTGTACGAGCTCCTCGCACTGCGGCCGCCGTTCGTCGGTGAGACCCCGCTGTCGGTGGTCTACCAGCACGTCCAGGACCTCGCGGTGCCGCCCTCCGAGGTGTCCGACGGGGCGCCGCCGGAGCTCGACGGGCTGGTGACGCGCTCCCTCGCCAAGGAGCCGGACGACCGGTTCCAGACGGCCGAGGAGATGCGCGGACTGGTCCAGTACGGCCTGCAGATGCTGTACGACCAGGGCGGCCACACCGGCACCTGGAACACCGGGCCCGTGACCGCGCACGACGGCAGGCAGACCCCGGCCGCGGGCTTCGCGGGCACGGCCGCGATGCCGCACCCCTCGGATTCCGGT
Source organism: Streptomyces acidicola (assembly GCF_009377235.1). Lineage (GTDB taxonomy): Bacteria > Actinomycetota > Actinomycetes > Streptomycetales > Streptomycetaceae > Streptomyces > Streptomyces acidicola. The sequence continues at coordinate 10,056 of NZ_VMNX01000212.1, read as the reverse complement.
ACCGCGCAGATCCAGCAGCCGATCCTGCCGCACGGCGGCGGCAGGGACGACGGGGGCTTCGAGGGGCACGGCAACCGGGGCAGCGGCCGCGGCAAGCTGTGGATCCTCGCGGTGCTCGCGGTCGTCGCCATCGCGGCGGGCGTCGCGCTGGCGCTGAACAACACGGGCAGCGGGGAAGGCGGTCCCGGGACCACCCAGTCGCCGACCGCCACGCAGTCCAAGGAGAAGAAGGAGCCCAGCGCCAGTCCCAGCGACGAGCCGACGGACGAGGTCACGCACGAGGACACCGGAACGAATCCCGGCTCCGACTTCACGCCCAGCTACCCGCCGTCCCCGAGCTTTACCCCGTCCATCACCCCGAGCGAGCCGTCGGGCGGTGAGCCCTCGGACACCGGGTCGGCGAGCGCGGATCCGCCGACGGACGAGGAGTCGACGCCGCCGGACCAGGGAGAGAGCCCGAGCCCGCCGGCGAGCGACCCGTCCGGTGAAGGGGCGACGTCCTGACACCGGCTCCGAGCCGGACCGAGACCCCCTGACGAACACCCCTCACGCGCGCGTGCGGCCCGAAACGGGCTTCACGCGCGCGTGCCGTTTCTTCCCGGCGCGAGGAGGGAGGCGCCCAGGGGGGCGCGTGGAGCACCAGGGGTGGTACAGGACTCTTCCCGAGCTCGGGGTGACCGGGATAACGTGCCGGTGTTCCGGCCCCCTGCGAGGCTGTAACCAGTGCTGTGACCAGCGGCTGTTCCCGATGATGCGAGTTACTTGGAAATCCGACAAAAAGTACTTGGAAATCCAAGGAAAAACGCAGGTCAGGAGGGGTTTCACAGGAATGAGCGGCACTGGGTAACGTGCTTTGTGCAGGGCGCTCGCCGGGGCACCTGTCACGCCTGTTCCCGGCCGAGGGCACCCACCCCGTGCACGGGTATCGGGACCAGGCGAGCCGCACTGGCTACCCGGCAATCCCGGGGGCCGGACCGACGGAGGAGCACACGTGACCGTGGAGAGCACTGCCGCGCGCAAGGCGCGACGCAGCGCCGGAGGCAAGGCCGGCACCACCGGCACCAAGAGCAGCACCACCGGCACCAAGCGCACGACCAGCCGTACCGCCGCGAAGAAAGCGCCTGGCACCGAGCCCGAGCTCGTCCAGCTGCTGACGCCCGAGGGCAAGCGGATCAAGAACGCCGAGTACGACCCCTACGTCGCCGGCATCACCCCCGAAGAGCTCCGCGGTCTGTACCGCGACATGGTGCTCACCCGGCGCTTCGACGCCGAGGCCACCGTGCTCCAGCGCCAGGGCGAGCTGGGCCTGTGGGCCTCGCTGCTCGGCCAGGAGGCCGCCCAGATCGGTTCCGGCCGGGCCGTGACCGACGACGACTACATCTTCCCGACCTACCGCGAGCACGGCGTCGCCTGGTGCCGCGGAGTCGACCCGACCAACCTGCTCGGCATGTTCCGCGGCGTGAACAACGGCGGCTGGGACCCGAACAGCAACAACTTCCACCTCTACACGATCGTCATCGGCTCCCAGACGCTGCACGCGACGGGGTACGCGATGGGGCTCGCCAAGGACGGCGCGAACTCGGCGGTCATCGCGTACTTCGGTGACGGCGCGTCCAGCCAGGGCGACGTGGCCGAGGCGTTCACCTTCTCCGCGGTCTACAACGCCCCCGTCGTGTTCTTCTGCCAGAACAACCAGTGGGCGATCTCCGAGCCCACCGAGAAGCAGACGCGCGTGCCGCTCTACCAGCGTGCCCAGGGCTACGGCTTCCCCGGCGTGCGCGTCGACGGCAACGACGTTCTGGCCTGCCTCGCGGTCACCAAGTGGGCCCTGGAACGCGCCCGCAACGGCGAGGGCCCCACCCTCGTCGAGGCGTACACGTACCGCATGGGCGCCCACACCACCAACGACGACCCCACCCGCTACCGCCACGACGACGAGCGGGCGGCCTGGGAGGCGAAGGACCCGATCGCCCGCCTGCGCAGCTATCTCCAGTCCCAAACTGACACGGACGAGGGATTCTTCGCGGAACTCGAAACCGAGAGCGAAGCGTTGGGAAGGCGAGTGCGCGAAGTGGTGCGCACCATGCCGGACCCGGACCATTTCGCCATCTTCGAGAACGTGTACGCGGACGGGCACGCCCTCGTCGACGAGGAGCGCGCCGAGTTCGCCGCGTACCAGGAGTCGTTCGCCGACGTGGAGGAGGGGAAGCAGCGATGACCGCACAGGCTGTGGCAGGGAAGAACATGGCGCTGGCCAAGGCGATCAACGAATCGCTGCGCAAGGCCCTCGAATCCGACCCCAAGGTCCTGATCATGGGCGAGGACGTCGGCAAGCTCGGCGGCGTGTTCCGCGTGACGGACGGGCTGCAGAAGGACTTCGGCGAGGACCGGGTCATCGACACCCCGCTCGCCGAGTCGGGCATCGTCGGCACGGCGATCGGCCTCGCGCTGCGCGGCTACCGCCCGGTGGTGGAGATCCAGTTCGACGGCTTCGTGTTCCCGGCGTACGACCAGATCGTCACCCAGCTCGCCAAGATGCACGCCCGCTCGCTGGGCAAGGTGAAGCTGCCGGTCGTGGTCCGCATCCCGTACGGCGGTGGCATCGGCGCGGTCGAGCACCACTCCGAGTCCCCGGAGTCGCTCTTCGCGCACGTGGCGGGCCTGAAGATCGTCTCGCCGTCGAACGCGTCCGACGCCTACTGGATGATGCAGCAGGCCATCCAGAGCGACGACCCGGTGATCTTCTTCGAGCCGAAGCGGCGCTACTGGGACAAGGCCGAGGTCAACCCCGAGGCGATCCCGGCCCCGCTGCACAAGGCGCAGGTCGTCCGCGCGGGCACCGACCTCACGCTCGTCGCGTACGGCCCGATGGTGAAGCTCTGCCGGGAGGTCGCGGACGCGGCCGCCGAGGAGGGCCGGTCCCTGGAGGTGCTGGACCTGCGCTCGGTCTCCCCCCTGGACTTCGACTCGATCCAGGCCTCGGTGGAGAAGACCGGTCGCCTGGTCGTGGTGCACGAGGCGCCGGTGTTCTTCGGCTCGGGCGCGGAGATCGCCGCGCGCATCACCGAGCGGTGCTTCTACCACCTGGAGGCCCCCGTGCTGCGGGTCGGCGGCTATCACGCCCCGTATCCGCCGGCGCGGCTGGAGGAGGAGTACCTGCCGAACCTGGACCGGGTACTGGACGCCGTCGACCGCTCGCTGGCGTACTGAGGAGAGGGTCGTGACGACGATGACTGAAGCGTCCGTGCGGGAGTTCAAGATGCCCGACGTGGGCGAGGGACTCACCGAGGCCGAGATCCTCAAGTGGTACGTCCAGCCCGGTGACACGGTCACCGACGGACAGGTCGTGTGCGAGGTCGAGACGGCGAAGGCGGCCGTCGAGCTGCCCATCCCGTACGACGGTGTCGTGCGCGATCTCCACTTCCCCGAGGGCACCACCGTGGACGTGGGCACGTCCATCATCGCGGTGGACGTGACGGGCGGCGCTCCCGCACAAGCCCCTGCGGAGCCCGCGCCGGCCGTCACCGCCAAGGAGGAGCCGGCCGAACCCGAGGGTCGCAAGGCGGTCCTCGTCGGCTACGGAGTCGCCGAGTCGTCCACCAGGCGCCGCCCCCGCAAGGGAACCCGGCCCGTGGAGCCCCCGCCCGCCGAGGACAAGCTGTACACGGCCCCCGCCCTCCCGGGCGTCCAGGGCGAGCTGAACGGACACGGGACCGGCGCTGCCGGGCCCCGCCCGCTGGCGAAGCCGCCGGTGCGCAAGCTGGCCAAGGACCTCGGGGTCGACCTGGCGACGGTCACCCCGTCCGGCCCGGACGGCATCATCACGCGCGAGGACGTGTACGCGGCGGCGGCCCCGTCTCCGGCCGCCGAACCGGTCGTTGCCGGGACCCCCGCGACCGCACCGGCGGCGCCCACCGCGCCCGCCGTACCCGCAGCGGCACCGGCGGTGTCGTATGCCGGCGCCCGTGAGACCCGTGTCCCCGTCAAGGGCGTCCGCAAGGCGACCGCGCTGGCCATGGTCGGCTCCGCGTTCACGGCACCGCACGTCACGGAGTTCGTGACCGTCGACGTGACCCGCACGATGAAGCTGATCGAGGAGCTGAAGCAGGACAAGGAGTTCGAGGGCCTGCGGGTGAACCCGCTCCTGCTGATCGCCAAGGCCCTGCTGGTGGCGATCCGGCGGAACCCGGAGATCAACGCGTCCTGGGACGAGCCCAACCAGGAGATCGTGCTCAAGCACTATGTGAACCTGGGCATCGCCGCCGCGACCCCCCGCGGCCTGATCGTGCCGAACATCAAGGACGCCCACGACAAGACGCTCCCGCAGCTCGCCGAGGCACTGCGCGAGCTGGTGGGGACGGCGAGGGAGGGCAGGACCTCCCCGGCGGCCATGCAGGGCGGCACCGTCACCATCACGAACGTCGGCGTCTTCGGCGTCGACACGGGCACGCCGATCCTTCCCCCCGGCGAGTCCGCGATCCTCGCCGTCGGCGCCATCAAGCTCCAGCCCTGGGTCCACAAGGGCAAGGTGAAGCCCCGCCAGGTCACGACCCTGGCGCTGAGCTTCGACCACCGCCTGGTGGACGGGGAGCTGGGCTCGAAGGTACTCGCCGACGTGGCGGCCGTCCTGGAACAGCCGAAGAGGCTGATCACCTGGGCGTGACACGCGGGCATGACAAACAGGGCGTGAGACTGGGGCGGGCGCGAGCCCCGTGTCCACTCCGCACGACGAAGGGGGCCACCGACGAGCGGTGGCCCCCTTCGGGCAGCCGTGCGAAGGCCTGAGCCTCAGACGGCGAAGCCGTAGGTCATGATCTTCTTCGCGTCCGACTCACGTGCCGCGATGGAGGTCGAGGCGAGGACGGTGCCGATGACGGTCTTGCCGTTGCGGGTGGCGGCGAAGACGAGGCAGTACTTGGCCTCGGGGCCGGAGCCCGTCTTCACGCCGATGGTGCCGCTGTAGCTGCCGAGCAGCCCGTTCGTGTTCGTCCACGGGCTCATCGTGCGGGTGCTGCCCGTCTTGGTGGTGGTCTTCGCCGTGTACGACTTCGTCTTCACGATCGTGCGGAACGTGGAGTTCTTCATCGCGTTGCTGGCGAGCTTCGTCAGGTCGCGCGGCGTCGAGTAGTTGGAGCCGTTGCCGATGCCGTCGAACGAGTCGAAGCGCGTGTTGGTCAGGCCGAGGTCCTTGGCGGTCGTGTTCATCTTCGCGATGAACGACTTCACGCGCGCCGCACGCGTCGAGCCCGAACCGAACTTGTCGGCGAGGGCGTACGCCGCGTCACAGCCGGACGGCAGCATCAGGCCGTACAGCAGCTGACGGACCGTGACCTTGTCGCCCACGATCAGGCGGGCGGAGGAGGCGTTCTTGGAGACGATGTAGTCGCTGTAGGCCATCTGGATCGTGACCTTGGCGTCGAGGTTCAGGTTCGGCTGCGCGAGCACGACCTTCGCCGTCATGATCTTCGTGGTCGAACCCGTGGAGAGCCGGGTGTCCGACGCCTTGGTGTACAGCGACTTGCCGGTCGCGTTGTTCATCGCGTAGCCGCCCTTGGCGGCGATCGTGGGCTTGGTCGCGGCCTGCGCCGGGGCCATGCCGAGGGCGCCGCTGGTGAGCAGCGCGCCGGTGGTGACGACTACGGCGGCGGCTCTGCGGACACGCCTGTCCCGAATGGCGGTATTCAAGTTAAGTACCCCGATTGCGTCAAATGTCTGAGGAGGGCGGCCGGTTGGTCGTCGAGCGCCAGAAGGGCCGCTCCTGTGTGACACGTAAGTAGCACAAAAGGTTGTGCTGTTTCCGAGGGGGGTGCCTGTTGCGCGTTGGCGGTCTGGTGCGCTTGGCCATTCCTTGCCCGTCTTTGCCCTGTTCTCGCCCCGGTCTTGCCTCGGTCTTGCCGCGCCGCTTGTCCCGTCCCTTGTCCCGTCCCTTGTCCCGGATCGTGGACGGGGGCAGTCATGCGTACGTGTTGTATCTATGCTGTGGGCATGCCTTCAGCCCCGCCCGTGACCGAGAACCAGACCAGCGAGAAGCAGACCGCGACCACCGCGACCACCGAGAAGCACGCGGCGAAGCAGCCCCCCGCCGCCGACCGCGTCTACGCACACGTCAAGCAGGGCGTCCTGGAGCGCCGTTACGAGGGCGGAACGCTGCTCACCGAGGGTGAGCTGGGCGAGGCGGTCGGGGTGTCCCGCACCCCCGTGCGGGAGGCGCTGCTGCGGCTGGAGGTCGAAGGGCTGATCAGGCTCTACCCGAAGAAGGGCGCCCTCGTGCTGCCCGTCTCCGCACAGGAGATCGCGGACGTGGTCGAGACCCGCCAGCTCGTGGAGGAGCACTCGGTCCGCAAGTCGGTGCCTGCCTCGCCGCAGCTCATCGCCCGCTTGGAGGAACTCCTGGAGCAGCAGAGGACGCAGGCGGCCGCGGGGGACCTGGCCGGAGCGGCCATGACGGACCGCTGCTTCCACGCCGAGATCGTCCGCAGCGGCGGCAACGAGATCCTCTCCCGGCTCTACGACCAGCTCCGCGACCGGCAGTTGCGCATGGGCGTGGCCGTGATGCACGCCCACCCGGACCGCATCACCAAGACGCTGGCCGAGCACCAGGAGATCCTGGAGGCGCTGCGCTCGGGCGACGCGCGGGCGGCCGTGGATATCGTCCACCGGCACGTCAGCTGGTTCTCCAACCTGGCGCGGGGCGAGGTGCGATGAGTACGCGTTCGAGCGCGGGTTCCGTCTCGCTGCCCGGAGATCCGCCCGGTGGCCGCCGCGCGGTCGCCGTCTGGGGCATAGGTGTCTCCGTCTACTTCGTCGCGGTCATCTTCCGTACGTCGCTGGGTGTCGCCGGCCTCGACGCCGCCGACCGCTTCCAGGTCAACGCCTCCGCCCTGTCCACCTTCTCGATACTCCAGCTGCTCGTGTACGCGGGCATGCAGATACCCGTGGGCCTGCTGGTCGACCGGCTCGGCACCAAGAAGGTGCTGACGATCGGTGTGCTGCTGTTCACCGCGGGTCAGTTGGGGTTCGCCTTCTCCCCCTCCTACGGCATGGCGCTGGCCTCGCGCGCGCTGCTGGGCTGCGGTGACGCGATGACGTTCATCAGCGTGCTGCGGCTCGGCTCACGCTGGTTCCCGGCCCGGCGCGGGCCGCTGGTCGCGCAGCTCGCGGGGCTCGCGGGCATGGCGGGCAACCTGGTCTCGACGCTGGTGATCGCGCGGCTGCTGCACGGCGTGGGCTGGACGGCGGCGTTCGCGGGCAGCGCCGTGGCGGGCGTCCTGGTCCTCGTCCTGATGCTCCTGTTCCTGAAGGACCACCCGGAGGGGCACGAGCCGGAGCCGTTCCCGCACCACGGGTCGGCGTATGTGCGGCGGCAGATCGCGGCGTCCTGGCGGGAGCCCGGCACGCGGCTCGGGCTGTGGGTGCACTTCACGACGCAGTTCCCGGCGATGGTGTTCCTGCTGCTGTGGGGCCTGCCGTTCCTGGTCGAGGCGCAGGGGCTCAGCCGGGCGACGGCCGGTGATCTGCTCACCCTGGTCGTGCTGTCCAACATGTTCGTCGGTCTGGTGTACGGGCAGGTCGTCGCCCGGCACCACGCGGCCCGGCTGCCGCTGGCGCTGGGCACGGTGGGGACGACCGCGGTGGTGTGGGCGACCACACTCGCGTACGACCGGGCGCCGATGTGGCTGCTGGTCGTCCTGTGTGTGGTCCTCGGCGCGTGCGGCCCCGCCTCCATGCTCGGCTTCGACTTCGCCCGGCCGGCGAACCCGCCCGAGCGTCAGGGAACGGCCTCCGGCATCACGAACATGGGTGGTTTCGTCGCGTCGATGACGACGCTGTTCGCGGTCGGTGTCCTCCTGGACGCGACCGGCGGCGAGTACCGCATCGCCTTCTCGTTCGTCTTCGTCCTCCAGGCCCTGGGCCTCACCCAGATCCTGCGCCTGAGCCGCCGCGCGGCCCGCCGGGAGCGCGAGCGTCTGGTGGCGAGCCGGGTGGAGACGGTGCATGTGCCCGCGTGACGCGGGTGGTTGGTCGCGGTGGCTGTTCGCAGAGGAGATGTTGCTCTGTCACGACCGTGCGACCGAGGCGTAGTGAAGCGAAGACGGGAGTGACCTGCGGGGCTGACGGGGCCTCATAGTCATCACAGAGCGGGAACGCACGACGGGAGTACGGTCGGCGCCCCGCACCCTCCTCGTCGTGTCTGAAGGGACATTCGTGATGAACCGCCACCTGCGCAAGGCCGTCGTCGTCACCGCCGCGATCACTGCCGGCCTGCTGATGACGGCCTGTCAGAACGACTCCACCAGCACGGACAGCTCGTCCTCCACGTCGTCGTCCAAGTCCCGGTCCCAGTCCGACTCCTCGGGCACGTCGTCGGACTCGTCGTCCGGCAAGGAGGGCTCGGCCGCGGTCGCGAACAACGCGTCGAGCTCCAAGAGCGGTGTCAGCGGGACGTTCGAGAACGGCACGGTCGCCTATCTCGCGCCGGGTAAATACATCGTGACGGTCCCGGGCCGGACCGATCAGCAGTTCTTCGTCGCCGATGACACGCTGGTGTACGGCGCGGGCACCATATGCGGGGACCCGCAGTTGACCGGGACCCAGCGGTGCAGCCAGGACGAGCTGGAGGCGGCCACCAAGAACGGCGACGTTCCCGCCGATGTCACGATGAAGAACGGCATCGCCACGGCGGTCACCGAACGGCCCGGCACCGAGCAGGGCTCCGGCTCGGGCAAGGGCGTCAGCGGAACCTGGCTGGGCGAAGTCAAGTACCTGGCGCCGGGCAAGTTCACGGTCTCCGACATGAAGGGCACCGAGCAGCAGTTCTTCGTCGCCGACGACACGCTGGTGTACGGCGCGGGCACCATATGCGGGGACCCGCAGCTGACCGGGACCCAGCGGTGCAGCCTGGACGAGCTGGAGGCCGCCGCCCAGAAGGGCCTGACCGCCGAGGTCGAGCTCACCGACGGCATCGCCACCACGATCATCGAGGACCACTGAGCGGACCCGCCAGGTGACGGGCCCGCGAGGTGACAGGTCCGCGAGGTGACGGGCCCGTCGTATCCCCTTCCGACCGGACCGGACCGGACCTCCGCCGCGGCTGCTAAACGGCCACCGCGCTACACCGTTTCACCGCGCCACACCGTCACCGTGCTGCGCCGTCACCGCGCTACATCGTCACCGCGCTACATCGTCACCGCGAACGACCGCAGGATCGCCTTGACCAGCTCGGGGTCGCCCTCGCCCTTGACGCGGTCGGCGACACCTTCGGCGGTGACGCGGCCGCAGGCCAGGCGGACGTAGGTCTCCCAGTCGAGGGTGAGGGTGGCGGCGGGGCCGAGGGAGGGGGCGGTCTCCAGGGTGCCGCGGCCCTGGATGTCCACACGGACGGTACGGATGAACTCCACCGGGCCGTGCACGTCGAAGACGATCGCCGAACTGCGCGGCGCCTGGGCGTCCTCGGCGACGACCTTCGGCAGGACGGAGAGCAGCTCGTCGCGGGCCACGAAGGCGCCGGGAGAGTCGAGGTTCCCCGGCTCGCCGAGGGCCGCGCGCAGGTCCTGCTCGTGCACCCAGACGTCGAACGCCCGGTTCCGCATGGCCTGCTCAAGGGTGAGCTCGACGCCGAGGGGGCCGCGCACCTTGGCGTCCGGCTCCCGCGACTCGTTCCGCAGCTGGCGGTTGCGGCGGATGATCGTGTACTCCAGCTCGGAGGTCATCTCCGGTGCGGTGTGGTGGCGGCGGACGTCGACCTGCATCTCCATGTACCGCTGGTGCTCGTTCGTCACGTGGTACAGGTCACGCGGCAGCGTGTGGATCGGGCGCGGATCGCCGAGCATCTCGCAGTCCAGGCCGATGACGTGGGAGACGATGTCGCGGACGGACCAGGCAGGGCATGGGGTCCTCCGGTTCCACTCGCCCTCCACGAGCGGCTGCACCAGCTCGGATATCGCGTCCACGGAGTGGGTCCAGGCGTCGGCGTAGGGCTGAAGAGTGGGATGCAGACTCACGGAACGGGACCCCTCGGGCGGTCGGTACGGGAAACGTGTGGGCGGTGGTGTGGGT
>NZ_VMNX01000211.1 GCF_009377235.1 Streptomyces acidicola | reverse complement strand
GAGCGGGGTGTGCTTCGGGGGCGGGGCGGAGAGCACAGGGTGCGGAGGGCGTACAGAGCGGCCGTACGCCCTGCGGGTCCCGGACAGGCGGCCCACCCAGACAGCGAGGCGGTGGATGGGGTCGGTCATGTCAACGGTTCCGATCGAGTTCGCTGATGGCCGGATACGTCCAACACAACGAGACCTTACTGCTATTCACAAAAAGCAGCAAAGACTGAAGGCTGTCCCGAGAGAGGAGCACCAAGTCGCTTACCGTGTAAAGCGGCAAAGTCGGGGCTGTCGTCGGTCGTGGGAGGACATCGTGAGCGCAAGCAAGTGGGTCAGCACGTCGATGCCGTATCTGACGCCGCGCGAGAAAGGGCAGGGCGACGCGTGGAGTGCCGACGCGGCAGCCCAGGGCCGACGCGGCTCTCAGCGCATCGTCCACGCCGGAGAGGTGCCTGCGCCGACCGAGGTGGCGCGAGTGTTGGAGGTTCCGGTGGGGGAACCGGTCGTCGTACGGCAGCGCCTGATCCTTCTTGACGACGAGCCGAACGAACTGACGGACACCTACTACCCCATCGGCATCGCCCGGGGTACCGGGCTTGCCGGGACGGCCAAGATCCCCGGCGGAGCCGTCACGCTGCTGGCCCGGCTCGGGCACGTCGGTGCCCTCGTACGCGAAGACGTGACGGCAGGTATGCCCGACGAGGAGGAACGGAAGGCTCTGCGGACGGCGCCAGGAGAGCCGGTCCTGCGGCTCACCCGGCTCACGCTGGACCGCGACGACCGGCCGATCCAGGTCGACCGTATGGTGATGCCCGCCCTGCGGCAGCAGTTGCGCTACGAGATCAGGATCGGATGATCGTGCCCAAAGCCGAACCGGAAGCCCACGACCGCCGCTCGCTGCACGAACGGATCGCGGCGGACCTGCGCGACGACATCATGAGCGGCGAACTGCCGCCAGGCACCAACCTGCCCTCCACAGCACAGCTCAGGACCCGCTTCGGCGCGTCGAACGCCACAGTCCAGAAGGCCCTCCAACTCCTCAAGGACGAACGCCTGGTGGTCGGACGAGCAGGTGCGGCAGTGACGGTCCGCGAGCACCGTCAACGCACGATGCGCCCTGCCGCATCCCTGACACAGGACGCCGCCGAAGAGACCTTCCCCTGGCTGACCGAGGCCGCCAAGCACGGCGCGCACGCCCGCATCACCCTCCTCGACGTCGCGGAAACCCGTCCGCCCGCGGATGTTCGCGCCCTCCTCGGCCTCCCGGAGGACGGCGCGGCGCTTCTCCGGAGCCAGATCCTGCTGATCGACGATGAACCGGCCGAACTCGTCAAGTCCTACTACCCGTTGGACATCGCCCGGAGCACACCCCTGGCGGACCGTCGCAGGATCAAAGGCGGAACTCCCGCGCTCCTGACAGAACTCGGCCATCCACCCCGCCGGAGTGTGGACCGGGTCTCTGCCCGCGTTCCCACTCAGGAACAGTTCCAGGTCCTACGCCTCCCCAGCAGCCTGCCCGTCCTGTGCACTCTCCGCGTCGTCTACACCGACGACGGACGTCCGATCGAAGCGACGGCCATCGTGAAGGCTGGACACCTCTACGAGTTGCAATACGAGTTCATGCCGGAGTGACTGGTGTGCTTCAGGTGCGCGGACTCGGCGTGCCCTCGGACGGCAAGGACGGCCGGGCCGAGGAGTGCGGGGTTCGGCGACTCCGGATGTCGCGGGTGGATGCCCGTAGGGAGCGCGCAGTTGTAGCTTTACCGGGTGGTGACGAGCGACGCGTACCGGGAACTGGGCGAGGCCGCCTGGTCATGGGTGCTGAACCAGGTACGTGAGGACAAGGGCCCGTGGCTGCCGGAGACGGTAGCGGAGGACGACCAGGAAGAGGATCGGGACAGGGACCGGGAAGACGGCCAGGACGACGGCCAGGACGACGGCCGGAACACGGTACCTGCGAAGGACCGCGACACGTTGTACGCGGGGATTGCGGGCCTCGCCCCGGTGTTGGCGGAGATCGGGCAGTACCGGGAGCTGAGCGGGAGAGAACGGACGCTGGCGACGGGCATCGTGACCAGACTGTCGTCAGAGGCCAATGGCAGGACGGAACCATCGCTGTACAGCGGCCTGGCAGGCGACGCCATGGCGCTGAAGCTGCTCGCCCCGGGTAAGGAATCGATCGCACTGCGGCGGCTGGCCGACCTGGCGACCCCCGAAGGCTGGAAAACCACAGTCGAATTCGAACCGGGTTCCGACGCACCCCTCAACGACATCATCATGGGCACCGCCGGCGTGGTGCTGACGGCGGTCTGGGCGGGCGGCGAGTGCGCTGAGGCGATCGCGACGACGGGCAGTGAGGCCCTGCTGCGAGTGGCGGACCGCACGGAGGCGGGCCTGGACTGGGGGATAGCACCAGGCACGCAGTGGAGGGCACCGAACTACTCTCACGGGACCGCCGGGGTGGCCGCGGCGCTGGCAGTGGCGGGTGCAGCCCTGCACCGAGAGGACTTCGTCGAGGCTGCGGTGAAGGGAGCCCAACACGTACTGTCGGTGGGCTCGTTGGAGGACGACGGCTTCGTCGTCCCCCACACCATCCCCCCGTCAAAACGGGAGGTGGAACCGGTGACATACACCTGGTGCCACGGCCCAGCGGGCACCTCGCACCTGTTCACGGCACTGTCGCACGCGGGCGTGGCCGAGGTGGCGGGCCTTGATGTCGGCGGGCTGCGGCACCGCTGCCTGACCTCGATCCTCACCTCAGGAGTCCCGGAACGCCTGCGCCCCGGCTTCTGGGACAACGACGGCCGCTGTTGCGGAACGGCAGGCGTAGGGGACGTACTTCTGGACGCAGCGCAGGACTGCGAGAACCGCGAGGACTGCGAGGCAACAGCAAGAGCGGAAGCCCTCCTGCAGGCAGCGCGCAGGATGGGCGACGCGTTGGTGGAGCGGGCCGTCACAGACGAGACGGGCGCCCGATGGCGCTTCCTGGAACACCGCAAGGACCCACCGATCCTGCCCCCGGGCACGGCGTGGATGCAGGGCGCGGCGGGCATCGCCGCGTACCTTCTCCGCCTCGCCCGGTTCATCGAGACCGGACCGGATGCTCCGGTGGTGGACCGTCCGGACCAGTGGTGGGCAGTGCCGGCGCACCTGCGCAGTACGGCCTCATGACAGGAGCGGCGGGCCCGCCTGTTCGTGACGCGGACAGCTCCCTCGGCGCGGTAAGGACGCGTACGAACGCATCACGGAATACGCCAACTCCTCGCTTCAAGGGACGAGATGGCGTGTTCTTGTACGTATGAAGACCAGAGGCATGCTTGGAGCCGAACGAACACGGTGCGGTGCCGCTCTGCTCGCGACCGGCCTCCTGCTGGCGGCGACGGCCTGTAGCGGGGACGCGCCCGACGCAAAGCCCGCACACGCACGACCGGCCCCCGGCACCCCCGCGCCCTCCCCGAAGGACCTCAACACCGGCGACTTCAACGGCGACGGATACGACGACTACGCGGGCTACGTCGTCGCCAACTCCAAGGGCCCGGACAAGCGGTACTCCACCCACCTCGTCATCGTGTACGGATCGGCGAAGGGCCTGCGCCCGGAGTGGTCGCAGCGCCACACCGGCGTCGCGGGCGGCGGGCTGTTCCGCGCCGATCTGGACGGCGACGGCTACACGGATCTCATCGCCGGGAGGCCGGACACGAGGCGGGAGGGCACACCGAACGAGGGCAGCGTCGGGGCGTATCCGGGGCGGTACACCGGGGCGAACGGTGCCCGCGTGTGGTGGGGCGGCCCGCGCGGCCTGTCCGCCCCGGACGACCTGGCCGTACCGAAGGACACCCGGCTGCTGGCCGTCGCCGACTTCGACGGGGACGGCAGGACCGACCTCCTCGACGCGGGCTTCAAGAAGAGCCCCGACGAGCCCAGGGTCCGGGACGCCACCGACGGCCGCCTGCTCCTGGGCCCCTACGACCGTGACGGCGCCCCCGCCCGCACGGTCCCCCTCGACCTGGGCCAGGACGGCTGGGCCACCCCGGCCCGAGCCACAACCGGCGACTTCGACGGGGACGGCCGCGCCGAGGTGCTCCTGCACTACCAGTGCGTGGACTACGAGGACGAGACGACGCCGCCCTGCCACCAGTTGGAGACGCGCGAGGGCACGGCCGACGGAGGCCTCCCGGCCGCCCCCGCACTGGAAGCAGCCCTCTCCGACCTGAAGCTGTGGAACGGCTACGACGGGATCACGGCCGACGTGGGCGACGCCGACGGGGACGGCCTGGCCGACCTGCTGGTCAAGGACACCATCGGCAGCGGCGACGGAGTCGTACGCGTGCTCTACGGTGCGCGGTCGGGCCTCGGCACCGGGCGTGACACGGCCACCGTCGCGCCGGACCTCGGCGGCAGCTTCGGCTCCCCGGCCGCGGTGGGCGACATGACCGGCGACGGCCGCCCCGACCTGCTGATCAGCGCGCCGAACTTCCGCAACCACGACGGCCGGCTCACCCTCGTCCCGGGCACCTCCGACGGGAGCCCCGCCCCGATCGACGGGGCGACCAGCATGGACTCCACGACCGAGGGCCTGCCGGGCACCCGCAACCCCTACGAATGGAACGACTTCACCGCCGACCCGCCCCTCCTCGACGTGAACGGCGACGACCACGACGACGCGGTGCTGTTCCTGCCGCTGTACGAGAAGCGCAAGGGGATGTTCCTCGTCGTGTACGGCACGGACGACGGACTGACCCCGGACCGGACTGCCCACTTCACACCGGCCGACGTAGGAGTGTCCCGCTCTCTCTGACCCGTCTGAGCAGCCTGACCCGACTGACGACGCGGCCGTCATGGCCGGAACATGGCGCACCCGGCCCTTACCGCACCGCTCGGGCATGTGCATGATGGCTCGGTTGTTGTCATCGGTACGGATGAGGTGGACGGTGCGCGGGCGAGGGCAAGGGCGAAGAACAGGTATGCGTGTGACGGCGGCCCTGACAGCCGCCTGCGCTCTCCTCACCGCCTGCGGCTCCAGCCGGAACAGCGACGACGGCTCGGCGAAGAAGCCGGGCCCGGTCCCCGTGGCGAAGGCGCACGCGCGGGTGCCCGTGCCGCGCGGGGACGGCAGCAAGGTCGCCGACGACTTCAACGGCGACGGTCACCGTGACCTGGTCCTGAACGACCTGGTCAAGCGGCAGAGCCACGAGGACGACGCGGGCATCGGCATCGTGTACGGCACGGAAAGCGGACTGCGGCCGGGTGCACGGCAGTTGCTCTCCCCGGCCAAGCAGGCCGCCGCCACGAACGGCCGGCTCCCGGCCGTCTTCGACGCCGAGGAGAGCTGCGATCTGGACGGGGACGGCTTCACCGACCTCGTCATCTCCACCGACCCGCCGTACGACGGGCAGGGCCGGCCTCCCGTCCCGCTCCAGATCCTCTTCGGCTCACCGGGCGGCCTGACCGGCAAGGCGGTCAAGCTCACCGTCCCCGCGCGGGCCCGCGACGGCAACGACTGGCCCGACCAGCCGGTGTGCGGCGACTTCGACGGAGACGGCGCGAACGACCTCGTCCTGCACGCCTCGGAAAGCCAACTCACCTACCTGCGCGGCCCCTTCACCCGCAAGGGCGCCCCGCGCGCCGCGGGACAGCCGCTCGCCGCGCCCGGCAACGTCCCCACCGGCCCCGCGGTCGACGTCAACCGCGACGGCTACGACGACCTGCTGGTCCGCGAGGACGGCGACGCGTCCCCGTCGAGCGTCGTGTACGGCGGCCCGAACGGCCCCGCCCGCACCGGCTTCGCCCTCCCCGCGGGCGCCGACGTCGCCTTCGGTCGCTTCGGCCGGACCAAGGCCGCGCTCGACGCCGCGATCGGCTCCCAGGGCGGAACGTCACTGCGGTACGACCTCGCTGGTTCGGGGGCCACGGTGCGCGGCACGCTCGACGTGCCGGGCACGGTCCTCGACGCGGGCGACTTCGACGGCGACGGCTTCGACGAGCTCGTCTCCAGCGGCTCGGAGTTGAAAATCTTCCGGGGCCGTACGAGCGGACTGTCCACCTCCACCGTCGTCACCGTGAAGCCACCCGCGACGGGCACGACCCGCGTCCTGGCGGTGGCCGACCTCACCGGGGACGGTCTGGCCGACCTGGCCGTACGCACCTACCGGGGCGAGACGAAGGACACGGTCGCGGTGTACCCGGGCCGGAAGAACGGACTGGTGGCCGCCAAGCCACAGGTCACCTTCTCCACGGCGGAGTTCCTGGCGGGGAGCGGCTGAGGTCACGCCCGCACACCCCTGCCGTCCCGGCAACCCCAATAACCCCATTTGTTCATCTGACGTCCGCCAACCCTGCCCCACCCCCAGAGGTCGACTCCGTCGAGGAAATCTTCCGGCATTCGGGCCCGTCCCCGGACAGTGAGCGGGCCCGCCTCCGACCCTGGAGTCCCCTTGCGCATACGCTCGTTAGCCCTGACCACCGGCCTCCTCGCCACCGGCCTGGCCCCCCTCGCCCTGGCCGCGCCCGCCACCGCGGCCCCCGCCAAGTACGGGGACGACTTCAACGGCGACGGCTACCGCGACTACGCCGTCTTCGGCGGCAGCCCCGACGGCACCAGCAACGGCGGTGTCAAGGTCACCTTCGGCACGGCCGACGGCCCCGGAACGAAGACCCAGTTCATCGACCAGTCGAGCCCCGGCGTCCCCGGCACCGACGAGGAGAACGACGCCTTCGGCGAGATACGCGCCGCCGCCGACTTCAACAACGACGGCTACGGCGACCTGGCCGTCTCCGCCACCGGCGAGGAGGAGGGCGGCCGCAAGTACCAGGGCTCGGTCACCATCCTCTGGGGCAGCAAGAACGGCCTCTCCGGCGGCCTGCGCATCCCGCCCAAGGACGCGGCGGCCGGGGGCCGGATGGGCCGCGACCTCGCCACCGGCGACTTCAACGGCGACGGCGAGCAGGACCTCGCGGTCGTCAACAACGGCAAGGCGTACGTCTACCGGGGTCCCATCGACAAGTCCGGCGTCCACGGCTCGGTCACCACCCTGGACAAGGAGGGGTCGGACTTCTCGGCCACCAGCCTGATCGCGGGCAAGGTCACCGGCGACAAGAAGACCGACCTCGTCATCATCGGCGACGTCGTCTCCGGCTCGGACATCGGCTCCGAGGCCTGGTTCATCAAGGGCGGCGAGGCCAAGCTCTACCCCGGCAAGTCCGTCCAGCTGGAGGCCCCGAACGAACCGGGCCACACCGAGCGGGGCGGCGACGGTGTCATCGCCGACTTCGACAAGGACGGCTACGGCGACATCGCCATCGGCACCCAGGTGCACAAGAACTACACGGGCCGCGTGACCATCTGGTACGGCGGCTCCTCCGCACCCTCCACCAGGACGGCCCGCTTCACCCAGAACTCCAGCGGTATCAAGGGCACGGCGGAGTCGGGCGACGCGTTCGGCCGTGCGGTCGCCGCCGGCGACGTCAACGGCGACGGCTACCAGGACCTCGCGGTCGGCTCGGAGGGTGAGGTCATCAACGGCGCCCGTTTCGCGGGCGGCGTCCACGTCCTCTACGGCCGCGCGTCCGGCCTGACCGGCACGGGCTCGCAGTGGTTCGCCCGCAACGTGGCCGGCGTCCCGGGCGACGTCAACGAGTTCGACTACTTCGGCGGGACGGTACGCCTCCGCGACGGCAACGGCGACGGCTACGCCGACCTGTACGTGGCGGGCCAGGAAGGCCACGTACGACTGCCGGGCTCCAAGTCGGGCATCACGACGACCGGGGCCACGACCGTGGACTGGACGACTGTCGCGGGGATCAGCCAGTAGCGGTGGGCGGTCCCTCGGGCCTGTAGTACTTCGGCGACGTCCTCACGGCCTCACCCCGCACCCGCCCAACCCCCCGTTCCTCGGCAATTGGCAGATGTGGGCCAGTTCTGAAGACGCTCACCAGGCACTTCTGGAGTCACCGGCGGCCCACATCTGCCAATCGCTCCATAAGTCAGAAGGTCACCGAGGTCGGTACAACCCTGTGCCTGGGCCAGTGGTCCATTGCTCGCGGGGTTCTTCCGCCCTGGCGCCGCCGCCTCCAGCTCGGGAGCCCCGGCGTTCGGTACGACGCTGGGCGGCTGACGCCCCTGACGCCCCCTGACGCCTCTGACGGCAGCCGGAATTCAGTCGCCAACTCTCCAGGAGACACATGGACATGAAGAGACCCATTCGCGCCGGCTTGGCCACGGCGACGGCGGCGGCCCTGACCGGCGGGCTGCTGACCCTGGCCACGGCAGCCCCGGCGAGCGCGGCCGCGGCGAAGTACGCGGACGACTTCAACGGTGACGGTTACCGCGACTACGCGGTGTACTCCTACGGCCCGGCCGGCGGCAGCAAGGGCGGCGGCGTCCTGGTCACCTTCGGCACGGCCAACGGGCACGGTACGAAGACCCAGTTCATCGACCAGGCCAGCCCCGGCGTCCCCGGCGCCGACGAAACGGACGACTTCTTCGGTGAGGTCCGCACCGCTGCCGACTTCAACAACGACGGCTACGGCGACCTCGCGGTGACCGCCATCGGCGAGGACGTCGACGGCCGTAAGGACCAGGGCGCCGTCACCGTCCTCTGGGGCAGCAAGGACGGCCTCTCGGGCGGCCTCACCATCCCCAACAAGGGCCCCAAGCAGTCGTACGCCCGTATGGGCTCCGACCTGGCCACCGGCGACTTCAACGGTGACGGCAAGCCGGACCTGGCCCTCGTCAACGCCGGCAAGACGTACGTCTACCGGGGATCCATCAGCAAGTCCGGCGTCCACGGCACGGTCAGCACCCTGGACAAGGAGTCGTCCAGCTTCTACTCCACCGCCGTGATCGCGGGCAAGGTCGACAAGGACGGCAAGACCGACCTCGTCATCATCGGCGACGTCGTCACCGACACGTACATCGCCTCGGACGCCTGGTTCGTCAAGGGCGGCGAGGTCAGGCTCTACCCCGGCAAGACGCTCCGCCTGGAGAGCGTCAACGGCAACGGCGGCGAGGCCGACCGGGGCGGCGACGGCGTCATCAACGACTTCAACAAGGACGGTTACGGCGACATCGCCATCGGTACCCCGCTGTACGACAAGTGGAAGGGCCGTGTCTCGATCTGGTACGGCTCGTCCTCGGGCCCGGACAAGAGCGCGCGCTTCACCCAGTCGACCTCGGGCATCGCAGGCACCCCGGAGGCGTACGACTCCTTCGGCGACTCGATCTCGTCCGGCGACATCAACGGCGACGGCTACCGCGACCTCGCGATCGGCGTCCCCGGCGAGGCACTGGGCGGCCATGACGGAGCGGGCGGCGTCGAGATCCTGTACGGGCGCGCCTCCGGTTTGTCCGCCACGGGCTCGCAGTGGTTCGCCCGCAACACGACAGGCGTACCGGGCGACCTCCAGACCGGCGAGTACTTCGGCAGCACGGTGCGCCTCCGCGACACCAACCGCGACGGCAAGGCCGACCTGTACGTGGAGGGTGAGTCCGGCTCGCTGGTGCTGCGGGGTTCGTCGACGGGGGTCACGACGTCGGGCGCCACGGCCGTGGAAAGCGACACGGTCAGGGGGATGCTTCAGTAGCCGTCGCGCAGGTGACGTATGAGGGCGGCGAGTCCGGTGCCGGTGGTTGCTATCACGGTGCTGGGCTCGTTGCTTTCGCGGAGGAGGAGGGTGCCCTGGCTGGCGGCGAGTTCGACGCAGTTAGCCGCGTCACCGCCGCTGGAGAACGACGACTTCTGCCAGGCGATGCCGTGTGCCATGTCAGGACCCTTCACATGCTCTGCGCGATCTGGTGGATGAACTCCCGCGACTCTACGGCGCCCAGCGCGGCCGCCTCCACCGTGCGGAGAACTTCGCGGTAGCGGGCGAGTTGCGCCTCTGCATCCAGGAAAGCACTGCCGTGCTGGTTGTCCACCACCACGGTGTCCAGCCGGGGCACGGGCCCGCCTGCGTACGTCGCGGGGTCGACGACACCGGCGAAGCCGTCGACGTCGAACGGCACCACACGGATCGTCGCGTTGGGCAACTCGGACTGTTCCAGAAGCCACAACAGCTGCGCCATCGCAACCTTCCGGTTGGCCACCCTGATCCTGAGCGCGGCCTCATGGATCAACGCCTCATAGCGCAGGCCCGCGAGGGCCTCCTGGCGGCGGAGCCGGAACTGCACCCGCGTCTCCAACGCCTCATCCGCGAGGCGCGGCACCGACCCGGAGAAGATCGCCCGTACCTGGTCCTCGGTCTGGAGCAGGCCCGGGATGTGCACGCTCTCGAACGTCCTCAAGTGCGCCGAATGAGCCTCCAGTTCGGCCAGGTCCAGGTACCCGATCGGCACCCGCCCGCGATAGTCCTCCCACCAGCCACGCCCCCGCTCGGTCGCCATCGCCACGAGCGCGTCAACGAGAGCGGCATCATCACACGTGTACTGACTGGCCCAGTGCCGGACGCGCTCCGCACTCACCCCCACGCGCCCCACCTCAGTACTTGAGAGCTTGGTCTCGGCGATACCCAGCGCCCGCGCAGCCTCTCGGCCCGACAACCCCGCCCGTTCGCGAAGCTTGCGCAGCTCGGCACCAAGCCGTTCCTGACGCGCGGTGATGACGCTCCTTGCCGGCATATTCCCCTTCTCTCATCCGAGTTGAGAGACCGAGTATCGCAGTTCCACTTGCCATGGATACACATTTACCCCTACCGTGAGTGATGCAATGAGCACCCTGCGGAGCGGAAGCGCATCGCCCCACCCTGCCTGCGGCGCGACAGGCCACCGCCCGAACCCCCCTCACACTTCACCCCTCACCAAGGAGAGCCCATGGCCCCCTGGGAGTACACCCTCTACATCCCCAACGACCCCCGAGCCGTCCGCATCAGCCGCCGCACCCTCCGCGACATCCTCACGACCCACGACCTCCCCGCCCTCATCGAGCCCGCGGAGCTCCTCGCCTCCGAGCTCCTCTCCAACGCCGTCCGGCACACCAAGGGGCCCGCCGCCCTCAAGATCAGACGATCGGGCCCCTCGTTCCGCCTGGGCGCCTGGGACACGGACTCCACGCCCCCGACCGCGTCACCCGCAGCCCTCTGCGACGAGCACGGCCGCGGCCTCAACATCGTCGACGCGTACGCCGACGACTGGGGCTGGTTCAAGGTCAACGGCAACGGCAACGGCAACGGCGGCAAATACATCTGGTGCGAACTCAGTTGTGACCGTTGAACCCCACCCCCTCCCAACCCGCGCAACCCCACATGACCTCCAGGTGTCACACAGGTGAACCGAACAGAACCACCGGACTGACCCACCCACTTGGAGCCCCTGGAGCCCCCGTGCGCATACGGACCCACTCCCTGGCCGCGGCCACCGTCATCGCCCTGGCCCTCACCCCGATCGCCTGGACCACCCCGACGGCCACAGCCGCCGCACCCGACCCCACGGTCAGCGACTTCAACGCGGACGGTTACGCGGACCTGGCCGTCGGCGTTCCCGACGCCACGGTGGGCGGCAGAACCAAGGCCGGATACGTCAACATCGTCTGGGGCGGCAAGAGGGGCCTCGGCGCACACGGGAACACCCGCATCAGCCAGGCACGGCCCGGCGTCCCCGGCACCCCGGAGACGGGCGACCGCTTCGGCGCCGCCGTGGCCGTGGCCGACGTGGACGGCGACGGCACGGCGGACCTGGTGATCGGCGCCCCCGGCGAGGACGTCACCGGCCGCGGCACGGACGCGGGCACCGTCGCCGTACTGCGGGGCGCGAAGGGCGGCCTGGGCACGGCCACCACGGTGGCGAACGGACCGTCGGCGTCGGCGGCATACGGCAGATCCGTGACGGCGGCCGACCTGACGGGCGACGGCGCGACAGACCTGGCGATCGGCGCGACGGACACGGTGGTACTGGCACCGAACGACGGGCCCCGCTCCACGGTCGTCACCGCCCCCATGGGCGGCCGCGCCCCCGTCCTGGCCACCGGCGACTTCGACAACGACGGCACGGCGGACCTGGCGGTGGCGTACTGGACGAGAACCCAGCCCTACACGCAGTCGCACGTACGCCTGTGGAGCTGGGAGCCCTCCGAATCCCGCCTGGCCAACATCTGGAACACCGACAACGCCGGTGTCACGGCTCTCGCCTCCGGCGACTTCGACGGCGACGGCCACGACGACCTGGCCCTCGGCGAGTGCCGGGAGATCGCCGACGAGAACATCGACGACCCCTGCGGCCCGGAGGAGTACGCGAAGGGCGGCGGCATCCACATCCACTACGGAGGCGCAAGGGGCTTCAGCGCTCGGGAGCAGACCCTCAACCAGGACACACCCGGCGTGTACGGCCGCGCCGAGGACGGCGACCGTTTCGGCGCCTCACTGGCCGTACTGGACTGGAACGGCGACGGCCGCGACGACCTGATCGCGGGCGCCCCCGGAGAGGCGATCGGCACGCGCGCGGGCGCCGGCGCGGCCACGCTGCTGCTGGGCCGCTCCGGCGGCCTGGTCGCCCCCTCCGGCGAGGCGACCTCAACGGCCTACAGCCAGAACACACCCGGCGTCCCGGGCGTCGCGGAGACGGGCGACGCCTTCGGCACAGCCGTGGCAACAGGCGACTACGATCACGACGGCACCCCGGACGCGGCGATCGGCGCAACCGGCGAGAACAACAAATCAGGCGGAGTCTGGCTCCTCCCAGCCCTCTCGCCCACCGCCTCCTACGCCATCACCCCGACCCGCCTGGGCCTCCCCTCCCCGTCAACGGCACTCTCGTACGGCAGAACCCTGAGTAGTCACTGAGTCCCTTCTGACAGCCCCTTAGGGGATGTCACAGCTCGGCCGCAAAGGTGTCCCCGTTCCTCGGTGCGCCCTACGTCACACCCCGGGACCAGGTACGTTCGAAGGCGTGGCTGGATTCAGGATCGGACGCGGCCGGAACAACGGCGCTCCTCAAGCGCGACCGCACAACCCTCCGTACGGACAGCAGCCCCCACAGGGCGGCCCGTCGTACGGCTACCCACAGGCGCCGCAGCGACCTCCGCACGGCGGGGGTCAGCCGTACGGCGCCCAGGGCGGCCCCGGCGGCCAGTCGGGCTGGCCGCAGGCGCACGGCGGGAACCACGGCGAGCCGGAGTACTTCGGCGACGGCGGCCGCCAGGGCTACCCCCAGGGCCCGGGCCAGGGCCACGACCCGTACGCGGCCAACAACCCGGGCCACACCCAGGCGTTCTCGGTCGGCGAGGACCTGTACAACCAGGGCGGCGCATACCGCGCGGGCCAGGCCCCGGCGCCGCCGGCGGGCCCGCGCCTGCACTGGAAGGAACTGCTGCGCGGCATCGTGATGTCGCCGAACCAGACCTTCCTCGTCATGCGCGACTACACGATGTGGGCCCCGGCTTTCCTCGTCACCCTCCTCTACGGCCTGCTCGCCGTCTTCGGCTTCGACGGCGCCCGCGCGGACGCGATCAACGCGACGCTGTCGAACGCGATCCCGATCGTCCTGACGACAGCGGTCGCCATGGTCGTGAGCACGTTCATCCTGGGCGTGGTGACCCACACCCTGGCCCGCCAACTCGGTGGCGACGGCGCCTGGCAGCCCACGGTCGGCCTCTCCATGCTGATCATGTGCATCACGGACACCCCGCGCCTGGTGGTCGCCATGTTCGCGAGCGGCGACGCCCCCTTCGTCCAGCTCCTCGGCTGGGCCACCTGGGTCGCCGCGGGCGCCCTGCTGACCCTGATGGTCTCCAAGTCCCACGACCTGCCGTGGCCGAAGGCCCTGGGCGCGTCGGCGATCCAGCTGATCGCGATTCTGTCGCTCGTCAAGCTGGGGACGTTCTAGTTCCGACCCCTACGTGTGAAGGGCCCCGGCGAATCTCGTGGCCGGGGCCCTTCACACGCCTGGACGCTCCGGGGCGCGTGAGCGCGCGATCCGGCTTCAGGAGGCGCGACCGGACGCGGACGTCGAGGCAAGCGGACCTGTCGACACGTCCGTGGGCAGATCGGTGGACAGATCCCTGGGTCGATCGGTGGGCAGGTCCGTTGAGTCGACGCTGACGCTCAGCTCAAACCTGTGCTTGACCTGGCGTTTCTTCGGGTTGACGGCGACAGCGGTCGCCTCGACGCTGAGGTCCTGCCCTTCCGGCAGGTACAGCATCGGCGTGTACTTGTCATGATTGTTCTGGACCGCGTCGATCTGCCGCCGAGTCGGTGGGACCTGAATCTCGACGGTGTCCCCGACCTCCGCGCCCGTCAGCTTGCCCCAGACCGTACGGCACGCCGGGCCGTACCGGATCTCCAGGCGCATGGTGCCCGCCAAGTCGTACTTGAGGGTCCTGGCCCCGGTCCCGCAGCCGGTCGCCTTGGGGTCGAGCCCGTCACACTCCAACCCCGAACACGTGGGCGCCGACGACGCGCCGGCGCTGCTTACCGCATCCGTATCCGTGGCCGTGGCGCCCCCGGGGCCGCTCTCCGAGCCACCGTCGCCGACCACCGAAGTCAGGAGAACGGACACCACGGCCCCGACGACGGTGACGAAGACGGCCCCAACGAGCGTCTGCGGCCCAAGCCCACGGCCCCACGCAACGACGCGCCCCAGGCGCCCCCCACGGGAACCGCCGGGGTCATCGTCCGGCCCACCGACAGCGCCACTGGAACCACCACCAGAACCACCACCGGAACCGCCACTGGCACCACCCACGCCACTCGCACCCGCGTCTGGTGGCGCATCCGCGCGCCCCGTACCGACGGCCCTGCCCTCGGGACCCACGGTTCGCCCCTCGGGACCGCCGCCCGTGTCGTCCGGTAACGGACCACCCGTCCCGTCCGCCATCTCCGTCTCCCCCTTCTCCTACCGCCCGACGAAGGCTTCCCCGCACCGGTGGCGCGTGCGGTCGAAGGCCCTTTCCCATCCCCTTCGCGCACCACGCGTACTCCTACGACATCCCCGCCATTTCTCCCAACTCCTATACATCAAGGGCTCGTTGGCGCCGCAGGACGGCGCCCCCGGCCGAGCGCTGAGACAAGAATGAGACAAGAAGGGGGCGCTGCGGACGCCGAACCGGCAGCTCTCGCGTCAACCGCGGGAACGGCGACGGTTAACCACCCTCACCACCGACCCGTGGCAGCGGGCCCAGGCCGCAGACCTCGGTCGGCGCCTTTGGCGCCCTACGCGTCGAGCACCTGCCCGGCCCGTTTCACCACAGGCGGCTCGACACTCCACGGGAAGTTCACCCAGGCATCCGTACGCTTCCAGACGTACTCGCACTTGACGAGGCTCTGCGACTTCTCGTAGATCACCGCCGAACGCACCTCGGCGACGGTCTCCAGGCAGAAGTCGTACACGAGCTTCAGCGTCTTACCCGTGTCGGCGACATCGTCAGCGATCAGCACCTTCTTGTCGGTGAAATCGATCGCGTTCGGAACGGGCGCCAGCATCACAGGCATCTCGAGCGTCTGCCCCACGCCCGTGTAGAACTCGACATTGACCAGATGAATATTCTTGCAATCCAGGGCATAGGCAAGCCCTCCAGCAACGAACACGCCTCCACGGGCGATGGAGAGGATGACGTCGGGCTGGTACCCGTCATCGGCGATGACCTGGGCAAGCTCACGGACGGCGCGACCGAAGACCTCGTAGGAGAGGTTCTCGCGCGCAGGGTCGGCCGCGGGGGAAACGTCAGTCATGCTCGACCGCCCTCTCAGACCTGCGTCCGATGGAAATTGAGGAAGGACCGGGACGCGGTGGGCCCACGCTGCCCCTGGTACCGGGACCCGTACCGCTCACTCCCGTACGGGGACTCGGACGGAGAGCTGAGCCGGAACATGCACAGCTGCCCGATCTTCATGCCCGGCCAGAGCTTGATCGGCAGGGTGGCGAGGTTGGAGAGCTCAAGGGTCACATGCCCGGAGAACCCGGGATCGATGAACCCGGCGGTGGAGTGGGTGACGAGCCCGAGCCGCCCGAGAGAACTCTTCCCTTCCAGCCTGGAGGCAAGATCATCGGGGAGGCTGATGACCTCATAGGTACTGGCGAGCACGAACTCCCCGGGGTGCAGGATGAACGGCTCATCCCCCTCCGGCTCCACCAGCCTGGTCAGATCCGCCTGCTCGATGGACGGATCGATGTGCGGGTACCGGTGATTCTCGAACACCCGAAAGTAGCGATCGAGCCGCACGTCGACGCTCGACGGCTGCACCATGGTTTCGTCGTACGGATCGATCCGCACCCGTCCGGCGTCGATCTCGGCCCGGATGTCCTTGTCTGAGAGAAGCACGCCCCGAGGATACGCAAGACGCGCGGACCGCCCACAACGAGGACGACCCGCGCGCCTGCTCACTCCTTCTGCTACTGCGCTACCGCATACAGCCAGGCCACTGCGTGCCCGCCGAGCCACAGCTCACCGTCGAACCACGGCTCGCACAAACCGCACGGCTTACGTGACCTACGCGACCTACGCGACCTACGTGACCTACGTGACCTACGTGACCTACGCGGCTTACGCGACCTACCGCTGGCTATCGCTTCTCAAGCGCCACAGGCACGACACTGCGAAGCCGGGCACACCGCGGACAGCGGATCAGCCGGCCGGGGCCGAGTCGCTCGGCCTGCTGCATCGGGAACGAAGCGGTGCTGAACACGTGCCCATCGGCACAGCGGACGACGGTGCGTTCCATCAAGTCCAAGAGTCCCTTCCCCAAGAGCCGCGTCGGGCTTACTGCCCTGACGACGAAAGCCACATTACGGGATGAAAGGGACGGCCCTCCAGGCGGCACCCCGACCGCACACAGACCCTCTTCCCCGCCC
>NZ_VMNX01000210.1 GCF_009377235.1 Streptomyces acidicola | reverse complement strand
CGCCCACCCCTCGTACGGGAAGAAGTTTTCGCATGTCTTCCGCCACCGGTTCCGCCCCCGGCAAGCTCCCCTTCGTCGTCTGGGTGCTCGCGGTCGGCACGTTCCTGATGGGCACCACCGAGTTCGTCGTCGCCGGCCTGCTGCCCGAGATGGCCGCTGACCTCGATGTGAGCGTCGCGCACGCCGGTCTGCTGATCACCGCGTTCGCCGTCGGCATGATCGTCGGCGGGCCCACGATGGCCATGACCACCCTGCGCCTGCCCCAGCGCCACACGCTGGTCGGTGCGCTGGCTGTGTTCGCGCTCGGCCACGTTGTCGCCGCGCTCAGCACCTCATTCACCGTCGTGCTGGCCGCCCGGGTGGTGACCGCGCTGGCCACCGGGGCGTTCTGGGCCGTCGGCTTCGTGATCGCCACCGCCGCCGCGGGCCCGCACCACGCCACGCGGGCGGTCGGCGTCATGATGGGCGGCCTGACGCTGGCCAATGTCGTCGGTGTACCGATCGGCTCGTTCGTCGGCCAGTTCACCGGCTGGCGCGGCCCGTTCTGGGCACTGGCCGTCCTCGCCACGCTGGCCGCCGCGTTCGTCGGCCGGTTCATCCCCCGCATCGAGCAGCGGGCCGAGGTGTCGGTGCGGGCCGAGGTGCGGGCTCTTGGGCAGGGACGGCTGTGGCTGGCGCTCGGCGCGGCGGTGCTGATCATGGGCGGGGTCCTGGCGACGTACACGTACATCACGCCGCTGCTGACCGGCCGTGCGGGCATTGCGGAAGGGGCTATTCCGCTGGTGCTGATCGCTTTCGGTGTCGGTGCGCTGGGTGGCACGGCCATCGGCGGCCGTCTGGGTGACCGCCGCCCGATGGCCACGACGATCACTGCGGCGGCGGCCACCACCGTGACCCTGCTGGCCTTGATCCCGGCGTCGAACAGTCCGGTGGCCGCCGTGGTCCTGGTCTTCGTCATGGCCTTGACCGGGTTCACCGTCAACCCGGTCGTCACTTCCCTCGCCGTCCGCTTCGCCGGCAACGCCCCCACCCTCACCTCGGCGCTGACCACCTCCGCGTACAACACCGGCATCGCCGTCGGCTCCGCCCTCGCGGGCCAGGCCCTCGGCTCGTCGCTCGGTCTGACCGGTCCGGCCCTGGTCGGCGCGGTCTTCGCGGCGCTCACCCTGCTGCCGCTGGTCGCCCTCGCGCTCAGTGGCACAGCCCGCCCCTCGCGGATCGTCGCCCAGCACACCCAGACCACCGAGCAGCATTCGGCCGACGCACCCGCGACGACCGCGCACTGAACCTCACGTCCGCACACCATCGTTGGGAGCAACCGTCATGAACCCCACCTATGACTTCACCGGACAGGTCGCCTTCGTCACCGGTGCCGGCTCCGGCATGGGCCTGGCCGCTGCCCGCGCCTTCGCTGCCTCCGGGGCCGCTGTCGCGCTCGCCGATATCAACGAGGACGCCGTGACCGGGGCTGCCAAGCAGCTCGCCGACGACGGCCATCAGGTGCTCGCCCTGGTCTGCGATGTCAGCGACGAGGACCAGGTGGCCGCCGCCGTCGACCGCACGGTGGAGACGTTCGGGCGGCTCGACATGGCCTACAACAACGCCGGCATCCAGGTCCCGCCCACCGACGCCGCCGAGGAGAGCATCGACCAGTTCGAGAAGGTTCACGCCATCAACCTGCGCGGCATCTGGGCGGCCATGAAGCACGAACTGCGCCACATGCGCGCCCAGGGCAGCGGAGCGATCGTCAACTGCTCCTCCCTCGGCGGCCTCGTCGGACTGCCCGGCCGGGCCTCCTACCACTCCTCCAAGCACGGCGTGATCGGCCTGACCACGAGCGCCGCCATCGAGTACGCGCCGCGCGGCATCCGCATCAACGCCATCTGTCCCGGCACGATCGACACCCCGATGGTCAGCGACATGATCGCCAAGGGGGAACTCGACCGGGCCGAGGCGGAAGCGAATCAGCCCATCAACCGGCTCGGCACCGCCGACGAAATGGCCCAGGCCGTCCTGTGGCTGTGCAGCCCCGGAGCCGGTTTCGTCGTCGGCGTCGCCCTGCCGGTCGACGGCGGCTACACCGCCCAGTAACCACCGTGCCCCCGGCCGCCCCCCACCTCTGGTTCCCCGACGCGGCGTCACCGCCCCCTGCCTAGCTCTCGCCCCTGTCCGATTCGGCATCAGCCCCCTGGTCACCGGGGGGTGATCCCGCGACATCCTCTCCCGCACGGGCGCCACCGCTGTGCTGTTGACCCTTTCCACGACGCGAAGGTCTTCCCGCATGCCCACTGAACCCGTCCCGCAGGGCCCCACGCCCGCGACCGCCGCCCCCGAGGGGCCCACAGCCCCGACCCGGCGCACCTTCATCGCCACCGGTACCGCCGTCGGCACCACCGTGGTCGCCGGCGGCGTGCTCGGCACCGGCCTGCTGCCCGGGTCCGAAGCGGCGGCTGCCGCTTCGGCGCCCTCCAGCCGCCTCAGCCTGACCGTCAACGGCACCCGCCACACGGTGACGGTCGACAACCGAACTTCCCTGCTGGACCTGCTGCGCGAGCACCTGGGACTGACCGGATCCAAGAAGGGCTGCGACGCGGGTGCGTGCGGGGCCTGCACCGTCCTGGTCGACGGACGCCGGCAGAACGCCTGCCTGACCCTCGCCGTGCGGATGGAGGGTGCCGAGGTCACCACGATCGAGGGCCTGGCCGACGGCGACCAACTCCATGCGCTGCAACAGGCGTTCATCGACCAGGACGCCTTCCAGTGCGGCTATTGCACCCCCGGCCAGATTCTCTCCGGCGTCGCCTGCATCCAGGAGGGCCACACCCGCTCACCCGAGGAGATCGCTGAGTGGATGAGCGGCAACATCTGCCGCTGCGGCTGCTACCCCAAGATCGTGTCCGCCGTCCAGCAGGCCGCCGGAAAGAAGTGAGGACCGCAGCCCATGCATCCCTTCACCTACACCCGCGTCTCCTCCACCCGTGACGCCCTGGCCGCCGGACGGCGCGGCGGGCGGTACATCGCCGGCGGCACCACCCTGGTCGACCTGATGCGCGAAGGCGTCGAACACCCCGCCACGATCGTCGACATCAGCGGCCTGCCGCTGGACGAGGTCCGGGCAACCGAGCGCGGTGGCCTGCGCATCGGCGCCCTGGTGAGCATGGCCCAGGCCGCCGCCCACCCAAAGGTGCGCGCCCTGTTCCCGGTCATCTCCCAGGCGCTGGAGCTGAGCGCGTCGGCCCAGCTGCGGAACATGGCCACCATCGGCGGGAACATCATGCAGCGCACCCGCTGCACCTACTTCCGCGACGTGACGGCGGCGTGCAACAAGCGCGACCCCGGCTCCGGTTGCGCGGCTCGCGACGGCTTCAACCGCACCCACGCGATCCTCGGCGCCTCCACGGCGTGTGTGGCCACCCACCCGTCCGACGTCTCCGTCGCCTTCGCCGCCCTTCAGGCGCAGGTGCACCTGCTGGGACCGGACGGCGAACGCCGCCTGTCCTTCGCCGATTTCCTGCTGCGCCCCGGCACCACTCCACAGCGCGAACAGGCCCTGCACCCGGGCGAGCTGATCACGGCGGTGGAGATCCCGGCGCTGCCACGTCCGCTCGCCTCCGGCTATCTGAAGGTGCGCGACCGGCAGTCGTACGAGTTCGCCCTCACCTCGGCCGCCGTCGCCCTGCACGTGCGCGGCGGCATCATCCGCGAGGCCAAGGTCGCCGCCGGCGGGGTCGGCACCGTCCCCTGGAAACTGCCCGCGGTCGAGGACCATCTCATCGGCGAGCGGCCCTCCGACGCCCTGTGGAAGGCCGCCGCGAAGAAGGCGGCGGACGGGGCGCGCCCGCTCGCCCACAACCGGTTCAAGGTCGAGCTGCTGCAGCGGACCGTCGAACGCCAGCTGCGCACCGTTGGAGGACACGCATGAGCCCGCAGCCGCAGGCAGCCGTCGGCGCCCCGCTCTCCCGCGTGGACGGCCGCCTCAAGGTCACCGGCCAGGCCCGCTACGCCGCCGAGCACGACGTCGACGGCACCGTGCACGCGGTCATCATCGACGCGAGCATCGGCCGCGGCCGCATCACCGCCATCGACACCCGCCAAGCCGAGGCGCAGCCCGGTGTGCTGCGGGTGCTCCATCACCGCAACGCGCCGAAGCTCCCGTATCGGGACAACACAGCCTCAAACAACCCGCCCGGCGAGCGGCTGCGGGTCTTCCAGGACGACAAGGTCCTCTTCCACGGCCAGCCCGTCGCCGTCGTGATCGCCACCACCCTGGAGGCCGCCCAGCACGGCGCCCGCCTGGTCAAGGTCCGCTACCAGACCGAGCAGCCCGACACCGACCTGACCGACGCCACACCTGACAAGCCCACCACCTATGCGCGCGGCGACGCCGAGGCTGCCCTGCGCAAGGCACCGGTGCGCCTGGATCTGAGCTACCGCACGGCCCGCAACCACCACAATCCGATGGAGCCGCACGCCACCATCGCCCGCTGGGAGGGCGGCAAGCTCACCGTGTGGGACAAGACCCAGTGGGTCGTCGGCACCCAGACCGAACTGGCCGCAGTGTTCGGGCTGCCGCTGGACTCCGTGCGCGTCATCTCCCCGTACGTCGGCGGCGCGTTCGGCACCGGACTGCGCTGCTGGCCCCACACCATCGTCGCCGCGCTCGCCGCCCGCGTCACCAAGCGCCCCGTCAAACTCGTCCTCAGCCGCCGCCAGATGTACTTCGGCAACGGCTTCCGCCCCGCCTACGCCTACCGGCTGCGCCTGGGCAGCGACCGGCGCGGCCGCCTCACCGCCGCACTCCACGAGATGGACGGTGAGACCTCGTCGTACGAGACATTCACCGAAGCCATCATGACGCCCGGCCAGATGCTCTACAGCACCCCCAACGTCAAACAGGCGTACCGCACGGTGCCACTCGACGTGAACACCCCGATCTGGATGCGCGGCCCCGGCTTCGCCAATGCCTCCTACGTCATCGAATCCGCCATCGACGAACTCGCCCACACCATCGGCATCGACCCGATCGAACTCCGCCGGCGCAACGAACCGGCCGAGGACGAATCCTCCGGACTGCCGTTCTCCACCCGCCGCCTGCGCGAGTGCTACACCATCGGCGCGCGGGAGTTCGGCTGGCACCGCCGCAGCCACAAGCCGCGCTCACGCCGCGAAGGGGACTGGCTGATCGGCATGGGCATGGCCGCCGGCGTCTACGACACCGCCCGCGCCACCGCCCAAGCCCGCGTCCGCCTCGACGCCGACGGCACCGCGACCGTCGAAGCAGCCACCAGCGACATGGGACCGGGCACCTACACCTCCCAGACCCAGGTCGCCGCCGACGCCCTGGGCCTGACGATGCGCACCGTCACCTTCCGCCTCGGCGACTCCCTCTACCCGCCGACCCCGCCGCACGGCGGCTCCATGACCATGGCCAGCGTCGGCTCCGCGGTCCTCGACGGCTGCAACCGCGTCCGCAACAACGCCATCAAGCTGGCGACCGAGGACCGCCAGTCCCCCCTGCATGGTGCGGACCCGAACGACATCGTCGTCCGCGGCGGGCGTCTCCACGTGAAGAACAACCCGGCCCGCGGCGAGACCTACCGCGCCCTGCTCACCCGCAACAAGAGCACCCACCTCGAAGCCCTGGGCAACTTCACCGGACCCGAGGGGACACCGCGGCACTCCTTCTTCGCCTACAACGCCACCTTCGCCGAAGTCGCCGTCGACGCGACACTCGGCCTGGTACGGGTACGGCGCATGCTCGGCGTCTACGACGCGGGCCGCATCATCAGCCCCAAACTCGCCCAGAGCCAGGCCATCGGCGGCATGGTCGGGGGCATCGGCACCGCCCTCCTCGAACACAGCGTCACCGACCCCCGCGACGGCCGCACCGTCAACGCGAACCTGGCCGACTACCTCATCCCCGTCAACGCCGATGTCCCCGACATCCAGGCCATCTACCTGGACGGCGAAGACCGCGAAGCCGACCCGCTCGGCGTGAAGGGGCTCGGCGAAGTCGTCCACGTGGGCGTCGCTCCCGCCATCGCCAACGCCGTCTTCAACGCCACCGGTCGCCGCATCCGCCAGCTCCCCATCACCGCCGACGCCCTCCTCTGACCCACCACCCGCGCCCGCACGGGTGCACCCCGCACGTCCGGCGGGCCCACCTCCGGGTCTGCCGGACAGGGCCGCCGCCGTACCCGCCCCCGTAGGGAACGGCGGCGGCCCGCCCTCATCCGCCCGCCTCTCGCGCCGGAGAACCCATGCTGAACATCGCGGACACGCTGCGCACCTGGTGCCGCGACCAACGCCCCTTCGCCCTGGCCACCATCACCGCCGTCACCGGCAGCGCACCCCTCCCCATCGGCACCTCCCTCGCCGTCGACGAAAACGGCCACGTCGTCGGCAGCATCTCCGGCGGCTGCGTCGAAGCCACCGTCTACGACCTGTGCCGCCAGGTCCTGGAAGATCAGGGCGGCGCGCGCCGGGAACGCTTCGGATACTCCGACGACGACGCCTTCGCCGTCGGTCTGACCTGCGGCGGCGAACTCGACGTCCTCATCCAGCGCATCACCCCCGCCGCCCAGCCCTGCCTCGGTGCCGCCCTCGCCGCCGCCACCCAAGGCCGTGCCATCGCCGTGGCACAGGTCGTGGAGGGGCCAGAACCCCTGCTCGGTTCCCTGATGTCGCTGAGTGCGGACGCCCACGAAGCGGCCGGGAGCGTGGCCGATCCTGCGACGGACACCACAGTGGCCGACCGAGCCCGCGCCCAACTGCGAGCGGGCCGCACGGCCCTTGTCACCCTGGGCGGCAGCACCGGCACCTGCCCCGAGGAACTCTCCGTCCTCGTCCACGTCGCGGCACCCCCACCCCGCATGCTGATCTTCGGAGCCGTCGACTTCGCCGCCGCCCTCGCCCAGGCCGGCCACTTCCTCGGCTACCACGTCACCGTCTGCGACGCCCGGCCCGTCTTCGCCACCGCCCAACGCTTCCCCCACGCCGACGAAGTCGTAGTCGAGTGGCCCCACCGCTACCTGGAACGCACGACCGTCGATACCCGTACCGCGGTATGCATCCTCACCCACGACCCCAAGTTCGACATCCCGCTGCTGCGTACGGCGCTACGCATGCCCCTGGGTTATATCGGCGCCATGGGTTCCCGACGCACCCACCAGGAACGCCTGCATCGACTGCATCAGGCCGGCCTGACAGACACAGAACTGACCAGGCTGCACTCCCCGATCGGCCTCGACCTCGGCGCCCGCACTCCGGAAGAGACAGCGATCTCCATCACCGCAGAAATCATCGCCCACACCCACCACGCCACCGGCCGACCCCTCACACACGGCCACGGGGCCATCCACCAGCCGTCTCTCCCTGCGCTCGCGATCAGGAACTCGGCGGTGAGGACATGACACGATCCTGAGACGGAAAGTCACATCCGATGACAGGGGAGACGAGAACCTACAGCGGCCGCGCTGGACGAGGGCGAGGTGCGGCGGACTTCGGCGAGCACCGTTCTCGCCGAGGAGCGCGTCGTTCTCGGTGAACTCGATCCACTCCACAACCGTCGCGGGCCCTCGACGCCACCCACACCTTCGACCTGACCGGCGCCCGAACGGCTGGCACCTCACCGC
Organism: Streptomyces acidicola; assembly: GCF_009377235.1. GTDB lineage: Bacteria > Actinomycetota > Actinomycetes > Streptomycetales > Streptomycetaceae > Streptomyces > Streptomyces acidicola. The sequence continues at coordinate 9,160 of NZ_VMNX01000210.1, read as the reverse complement.
CGCCGAACTGGCGCGGGCGTCGGCCGTGTCCCTGCACGGCGGAGGCTTCGCGCGGGTCGTGACGACCGCGGAACTGATCGCGGCCACCGCCCGGCCTGCACTTATGGACCATTTCCCTTGCCCATAAGACCGTCGTTTCCAGAGATCTCCCTGGGAGGACGGGTAACTCGCCCTAGCCGGGGCTAGGTTGGACCGATCGACATGCAATCCCGCTGGAAAGGGACATGAATCGGTATGACCGCCGCCTCACAAGCCCCGGCCCAAGTCCCGACTCAAGTCCCGGCCCAAAGCCGTGCCGCCCGTTTGGTGGGGCGAGCCCCCGCCGGGGTGCGGCCGTATCTGGAGTTGTTGCGGCTGGACCGGCCGGTGGGGGCCTGGCTGCTGGTGGTGCCCGGATGGATCGCCCTGGGAGCGATCGCCGGGCCCCGGGACGGGGGCCTGCTCGGGCTGCTGCTCCTGGTGTACGGGGTGCTGTCGAGAGGGGCGGCCTGCGGGCTCAACGACGTGCTGGACGCGCGGTTCGACGCGCAGGTGCCGCGTACGGCGGGGCGGCCCGTCGCCTCCGGGCGGCTGGCGGCCGGGCGGGCACTGGTGCTGTGTGTCGTGGTGGGGGCCGTCGCTCCGCTGGTGATGGGGTTCTGGAGTGTGGAGACCGTGGTGTGGGCGGCGGCCGGGGCGCCCCTCGCGGCGGTGTATCCGTATATGAAGCGGGTCACCCACTGGCCGCATGTGTGGCTGGGGATCACCATCAACTGGACGGTGCCGCTGGTGTACGGCCTGCTCACCGGAGGGCTCGGGCTCGAGGGCGGGGTGCTGTACGGGGCGCTGATCTGCTGGGCCGTGGGGACGGACGTGATCTACGCCTGCCAGGACCGGGAGGCCGATGTGCGGGCCGGGGTGCGGTCGGCCGCCGTGCTGCTGGGGCGCCGTAGCCGGGTGCTGGTGGGCGGCGTGTACGCCGGGTGTGTGGTGCTGCTCGCCTGGTTCGGGGTCGTGGCCGGGCTCGGGCCGCTGTACTGGCCCGGACTGTGTGTGGTCGCGGGGCAGTTGGGATGGCAGGTATGGCGGGCCGACCCTGCGGACGTCGGAGCCTGCGGGCGGGCGTTCAGCACCAACCCCCTGTGCGGACTGCTCATCCTCGTGGCCGTGCTCGCCGGGCGGGTCGATACTCTCGGTTGAGGGACACGGACCCTGGAGGGCTGGTGGGACTGCGGGAACGGATCGCGGCGGAACTCACGGCGACCATGCACGGCGGGGATCTCAAGCTGGAGCGGTACGCGGGGCCGCCCGGTGATCCCGGGCTGTTCGGGATCGCGCCGGGGGACCCGGTGTGGCGGGTGCACGGGCAGGCCACCGGGATGCTCACCGGCGGGTTCGCCGCGCTCATGCTCCAGTCGCTGCATCCGCTGGCCATGGCGGGGGTCGACCAGCACTCCGACTTCCGCGCCGATCCGGTCGGGCGGCTGAACGGAACCGTACGGTTCATCACCACGACCACCTTCGGCTCCTCGGCCGCCGCCCGCGAGGTGATCGACATCGTCCGACGGATCCACACCCGGGTGCACGGCACCGCCCCCGACGGCCGGCCGTACCGCGCGGACGACCCCGCCCTGCTCACCTGGGTGCACACCGCCGAGGTACGCAGCTTCCTCGCCGGCCACCAGACCTACGCACCCCGGCCGCTCCGACTGACCCCCGCCGAGTGCGACACCTACTACCGCCAAGCCGCCCCCGTGGCCGAGGCGTTGGGCGCACGGAACGTACCGCGCACGTCCCTCGAAGCCGAGCGCTACCTGGCCCGCCTCCGCCCCCAACTCCACGCCACTCCAGCCGCGTTGGACTCAGTACTGTTCCTCCGCCGCTTCGGACGCACAAGACGGGAGCGGCTGGTCGTAGGCCTGCTCACGAACGCCTCGGTCGGACTCCTCCCCGACTGGGCCCGCACCGAACTCGGCATCCACCGCCCGGCCCCCGTCCGCACCGGCTGGGACCGGCCCCTGGCGACGGCCGTCGGACGCACCCTCCAGTGGGGGCTCGGCCCCTCCCGGATCCAGGCCGCCGCACGGGGGCGGCTGGCGGGGGCGCGGCAGGGATGACGTCGAGATCTTCGAGGCGTCCGCGTGCACGTTTCGACCCGCGCGTTCCTCAGGCCCGACGTGGCGTCTTCGCCCTTCGCTGACGGTCAGCTGCCCTGAAAGATCGTCGCGCAAAGCAGCGTCTTGCCGTCATCCACCAACCAGGCCAGATATTTCCTCTGGTCGTACGCCCCCTGCACACAATTGCGAGGACCGGCGCCTGGCGGGGCCTGATAGACGCCGGTGATGTGGATGATCCGGTTGTATGCGGCGGGAATCTGCCGCGCCGTGCAGTCCACAGCCGTCATCGATCCCAGCCGAGTATCGTCGCCGACCTGCTTGCCGAGCACGCAGTAGTACCTATGGTAAATGCGCGTGACACAGAGCTTTGTGGTCTCACCCGAGACGGCAGACGTGTACGCCCAGGACGCCTTCCCCGCACCGCTGGGACAGGTGCTGTCAGCGGTGCTTGTGACCTGCACGAGGCCCGCTCCCTTACTGTCGCAGGACACTGGGTCCGGCGGAACATCGGCGCTCCAGTCGATGCTGGTGCCCTGAAGGCCGGTGTCGTAGACCGCCAGGCAGTCGCCAACAGAAACAGCCTTGAATGAGTCTTCTGTGGGATCCGGAATGGGTGACGATGTCTCGGAGTCGGGCTCGTCTGAGCTGCCGCCGAAGTCGTCGTCTGAATCCGGACCGCTGCTGTCCGCATCACTGGCCTCAGGGTCGTCGGGGGTATAGGTAGTCCCCGAAGACTCATGTGGCGCTGAACTGGAACTGGGTGGGGACGACTCGGCCAACAGCTCCTTCATCTCCTGCGCGTTGCTCACACCAAACCAGCCCAGGATCGCCACCACGGATGCGATTCCTCCGAGCCATGCCCATAGTCTGCTGGTGGAATCGTCCTCGGACGCACCTGCCATGATCCCCTCCCCCGTCAGTGCCCAGACAATATCGACTTCAGGCGGGGCGAATACCGGTTTGCTGGTCCCTGGGCAGGTAGCCAGGTGAGTTGGCATAGCGAGGGAAAACGGTCGCGGTGGTAGTCGTAGTTGCCATGCACTTGCCGGTGGTAGGAACTGAGGGTCGTCCCGGTGTCGCGGTGGATGTCTTCGTCTGCGGTGAGGCAGGCGAGTTCCAACGGCACGCCGGTTATGGCGGGGAGGTATTGGCCGATCAGGCCGGCGAGGAGGTCGTTGGCAGCTTCCACCGCTTCCTAGCGGAAGCAATGGTGCTGGCGTTCGATGAGCAGAACGGCATTGAACGGGTATGCGACGGCGTACTCGCGGTCGGCGGAGTAGACGTTGGCTTCGTTCACGTGTAGTGGATTTGCTCGACCCGGGCGCGCACCTTGCGGCGAGAGGCATTCCCCGGCGTGTGCGTGACGCCTGTCCGTACGATCCGGGCGGGAGGTGCGTCAGGTGGCCCAGGATGCGGAACCCTGCCTTCGTGAGCTGATCCCGGCCCGTAGGGCCGAACTGGAGGTGCAGGCAGAGAAGTTGAGCCAGCAGCTTCAACAGGTGGGCGATGAGCTGGAGGAGCTCGCCGTCGCTGAGCGGGTCGCGCGTCGGCTTGCCGAGCAGCTGCACGCCGAAGCGGAGCGGGAAGCGACGCCGCCCGCAGCTGCCGGGCAGGTCGCGGGCCGTGCGGTGCTGCTGGTGCCGCAGCGCGGATGGGGCATGGACGAGGCGGCCCTGCCCGCGGCCTACCAGCGGATCATGGATGTGGTGCGGCGGGCGGCGACATGTACGAGTCGGCCGCAGGGCCGTCCATGTCGGCACCGTCGCCGCCGGAGGCTATCGACGTACCGAGGAACTCGGCGCCGATGGTGGGCGAGTTCTGGTCGTCGAAGTTCAGCTTCAGGTCCGCGACCATGCTGCAGTGCGCGTCGCCGGTGATGACGACGAAGTTGTCCACGCCGCGCTCGGCCACCGCATCGAAGGTCCGCTGGCGCGCGTGCTCGTAGCCACTCCAGTGGTCGTCCGACAGTGACAGACCGGGACCGGGGTCACGGTCCGCCCTGGCCATCACGGTCTGCTGCGCGAGGACCTTCCACGTCCTGGTGGAGGCGCCGAGCCCGTCGGCCGGCCACCTCTCCTGCTGCGCACCGAGCATCGTGCGGGACGGATCGTCCCGCTCGGCCTGGGTGTCTGCCTGCCGGGAGCGGTACTGACGGCCGTCGAGCACGTTGAAGTCGGTCAGGCGCCCGTAGGACATACGGCGGTAGAGCCGCATGTCCGGGCCGTTGAGCAGCGCGGCCCGGCGCAGCGGCATGAACGGACCCCCAGCTCCGACGTCGTCGCGCGCCAGCGACGGTGACCACCGAGACGGAGAAGCGCGTGGCCCAACCCCGCCAGCGAGGATTGGCCGAGCCGAGTTCGCCGAGATCGCTGACCGGGCGGCCAAGGACCAGATACCTTGCCGCGGCTTCCTCGCCGAGGTGCTGATGGCGGAGTGCGACGACCGGGCCCGAGGCCGTTCGGAACGGCGGAGCAAGGCAGCCAGCTTCCCCCGCCAGAAGTCCCTGCGGTTTTCCGGGGAAGGAGCATACGTTGTCTGCGTACCAGCAGATCATGACGCTGCGGACACGTCGGGAACGTCGCCGGGTACCAGCGTCCTCTTGCTCGTCGGCGTGAGCCCGTGCTCTGCGAGAGTGGTGCCTCCGTATGATCACGACATGACTGCCGATGCACCGCTCACCAGAGAGGCGTTCCGTCGTCTCAAGCCGGTCAACAGGCCCAGGGCGGTTGCTCAGCTGCCGGACCGCATCTGGAGTGATGAGGACTGGGACCGGATCCGACTCGGATATCGAGCCCGGGACATGGATGAGAAGTGGAACGTCTTCGCCGAAGGCGATGTCGTCTTCATGCACCGGAGTTGGACCGGGCACGGGATTTATGAGGCGTCCTTTGCTTCCGCACCTGGAGGTGGGAGGAAGATCGCGTCGGCCGTGGTGGAGGCCGATCGTGACCGCTATCGGAGCATGGGTGACGAGTACGATCGCCTGATGCTGGAGCTCATCGTCAGTGCGATCGCCCTTGGTGAGCCCGCTGTCGAACTCCGCGCCAGCCTTTCGGAGTTGACGGCTCGGCTCTCGGGGAGGAGTGATCTTCCGGCAGGCGCCGTGGAGCACAGTGCCCTGGGACTGCGTTCTCAGTCGTAGGCTTGCTGCTCAGCGAGTCGCGTCACGGGTTCTGCTCTCGTGACGGGACCTTGCGTTGCAAGCGGAGGATCTTGCCGAGGGCGACTGCGAGTTGTCGTTCGATCGCGGTTGCGTTGCAGGGTGTCGATGCGGCGCTCGATCTCACGCACCTCGCGGGCAAGGTTGCCGGCGAGCGCCGGATCGGTCATCAGCCGGAAGGTCGCTCCGGAGCCGGTGAAGCAGGGCACGATCTCGCGGATGACCTCCGTGCGCAGTCCGGCTTGCAGCAGGTCGCGGATCTGCTGGACGCGCTGCACGGAGTTTTCGGGGTAGTCCCGGTAGCCGTTTGGAAGCCGGTCGGGGTGCAGCAGGTCCTGTTGCTCGTAGTAGCGCAGGAGCCGGGTCGCGCCTCCGGTGTGACGGGAAAGCTCACCGATCTTCATAGTGGCTCACGTCACTCGGTTCGGGCTTGACCTTGACATCGATATGCAAGTTCAGGCCGTCCGCATCCTAGACGAAGGGCACTCAGAGGCACTTTCTGCTCTCTCGACCACCAGCCGGAAAGCCCGCCTCGGGAAAGCGTGAGGCTAATCGACCCGATCAGCCGTCAGTTCTTCTTCAGCTCCTCGGCGAGCATCACCAGGATGCCGCTGGGACCGCGGACGTACGTGAGCTTGTAGACGTCCTCGTAGGTCGCCACCCCGCGAAGCGGACGGCATCCGTGCTTTGCGGCTGTCTCAAGGGCTTTGTCGATGTCGTCGACTGAGAAGGCGACGCGATGCATGCCAATCTCGTTGGGACGAGTGGGCTTCGACTCGATGCCTTCGGGGTGGATGTACTCGAAGAGCTCAAGGCGACCGTGACCGTCCGGCGTCTGGAGCATCGCAATTTTGGCGTGATTGCCATCAAGGCCGACGGCGGTGTCGGTCCACTCACCACTGACCGTGTCACGGCCGACGACCGTGAGGCCGAGGTCGGTGAAAAAGGAGATCGCTGCTTCGAGATCGCGAACGGCGATGCCGACGTTCTCAAGTTTGATGGCCATGCGTTGCATGCTACCGAGCCGGGCCACCGGGCACCCGCCCCTCCAGGCCCACGCCGGCGAGTGCTGCGCCGCGGGCAAACGCCGTCGCGCCGTCGACCGCGACGGAGCCCGGCGGCTCCTGGCATCCGGCCTGCCCGCCTTTCACCTCACAGAGACAGGATGTATACGGTTCACTGGCGAGCTCGGTAGCCATCGGTTCTCTTACGCAATCCGGTGGCCGGGTCGTGGCCCAGCAGCGTAAGCGTAAGGGCCCGCCCTTCCAACGGTTCGGCGGCGATAAGCCTCCCGGCCTCTGTCCAGCTCGCTGGTTGGCCGGCCCGCCCCGCCCGGCAGCCAAAGGCGAAGGCGCGCCGCTGTCGTCGAGTACTCCCCTGCTCGACCAGCACCGATCAAGGCAGCCAAGCACGTCCGCAGCGTCAGTGGCCGGCCTTCAAATGACGATGACAGAGCTGTCTCATGCGCAGAGGTTGGTATCGGACCGATCTCGGATGCTCCCGATTCGGCAAAGGATCTACGAAGGTCTACGAACTACCCCAGGGGAGAACACACGTACTTTCAGGAAGTTGGCCGCTGTAGGTCACGGCAGCGGCGATCGGTAGTGCACTCGCTATTTCGGCTCCCACCGCTGCCGCTCCGTGCGGTTGCGTTGGGAGCGCTGCGGGACACGCGGATCTCACTGTCTGCTCCTCCTCCCGCCTCAAGGGCACCTTTTATGGCAGCGCAGCCGACGGCAAGTGCCCTCTTGGTGCGGGCTCGTGACTCGTGACGGCAGGGTCCACCTCTCCGATTGGGCCGGGCTCGACGGGTCATGTAGCGCCCCATTCGCGGCAGTTGGGGCCTCCCCCGCCCGCCTGGCCCAACGTAAATTCCATGGAACCTCCATTGCCGTACGCCTGGTCAAGGCTTTACGGTCAGTGGAGCGGCAGCAGTGCCATGTCATAGTGCAATATCACATACCACTGGGGCTTCGATGGCATCAGAGCAGTTAAGGACCTATGCGAGGAATCGGGCAGGGGCCGTTCGGACAGCAACAGGCGCTGTTGTCCCACTTCCCACCGTGCGCATCACCGGCGGTCTACTGCGCCACTGGCAGGACAGAAACCGGCAGTCGACGATCCCGCACACCATCGAGCAACTGCGCTCCGCGGGCAACGTCGACAACCTGAGCCGTCTGCTCCTCGACGATCCCCCGGCCTACCGCGGGCATTACCCGTTCCTCGACACCGACCTGTACAAGACGCTTGAAGGTCTGGCGTACGAGATCGGCGCGGGCGGCGCGGGCGACGGCGTTCGGGAGTTCTTCGACGAGGTGGTCGGCCTCCTTGAGCGGGTGCAGGCCGAGGACGGCTACCTGAACTCGTTCTTCCAGGACCCGGCGGCGGCCAAGAAGCCGTGGGAGGACCTGGCTTGGGGACACGAGCTCTACAACCTCGGCCACCTGATCCAGGCCGCCGTCGCTGCCAGTCGACGGATGGGCGACGGCCGGCTTCTCGACGTGGCCGTGAAATTCGCCGACTTGGCCGTGCGCCGCTTCGGCGAGGGCCGTGACGAGGCCACCTGTGGCCATCCCGAGGTGGAGATGGCCCTGGTCGAGCTGTACCGGGAGACCGGTGAGCGCGACTACCTGACCCAGGCGAGCCTGTTCGTGGACCGACGCGGGCACGGCCACCTCAAGCACCGCATCTTTTCCCCCGAATACTTCCAGGACCACTTGCCTTTCCGTGACCTGCCGTCAGTCACCGGGCACGCGGTCCGCATGGCGTACCTGGCCGCCGGGGCAACCGACCTCTATCTGGAGACCGGCGACCGGACCCTGCTCGATGCGCTCGACCGGCTCTGGGACGACATGGTCGCCACCAAGCTCTACCTCACGGGCGGGCTGGGCAGCCGGCACTCGGACGAGGCCATCGGCGACCGGTACGAGTTGCCGTCCGAGCGCGCGTACAGCGAAACCTGCGCCGCCATCGCCACTATGCAGTGGGCCTGGCGCATGTTCGTGGCCACGGGTGGCGCGAAGTATCTCGATGTCTTCGAGCGTGTGCTGTTCAACGCCTATGCCGTGGGTCTGTCCGCCGACGGGAAGGCGTTCTTCTACGACAACCCGCTTCAGCGCCGCCCCGACCACGAGCAGCGCAGCGGGGCCGAGACCGGTGGCGAACCGCTGCGACGGTCGTGGTTCACCTGTCCCTGCTGTCCGCCGAACATCGTCCGGTGGATGGCGCAACTCGGTGACTACGTGGCCGTCGAGCGCCGGGACGCCCTGTGCATCGCCCTGTACGCCGAGAGCCGGATCGAGACGGACGCCCTCACGGTGAACGTCGAGACGGCCTACCCGTGGGACGGGGACGTACGACTGATGGTGGAGCGCGCCCCGGACCGCCCGTACGCGATCAAACTCCGAATTCCCGCCTGGGCGCACGATGTCACGCTCGACGGCGAGCCCGTCACGGCCGAGGACGGCTGGTTGACCGTCGAGAGGAACTGGGCCGAGGGCGACACGCTGCGGCTGCACCTGCCGATGCCGGTGCGTGGGCACGTGTCCCACCCCCATCTGGACGCGACCCGCGGCGCAGTCGGTGTCGCGCGCGGTCCGCTGGTCTACTGCGTCGAGCAGCAGGATTCCCCTGCCCCGGTGGACGACCTCGTCCTGTCGGCCCACCACATCGCCGCCGCGGACATCTCTTCGCCCCTGGCCGAACTGCCCGGTGCTGTCGTCCTTCGGCTGACGGCGGACGTCGTTCCCGCTTCCTCGCCGGAGCTCTACCCGGAGCTCACCGCCGAACATCCCGCCGCCAAAGGAACCGTGACGGTCCCGGTGACTCTCGTGCCCTATTTCCTGTGGGGCAACCGCAGGCCCGAGGCCATACGCGTGTGGATCAGGGCCCAGTGACCCCACCC
>NZ_VMNX01000020.1 GCF_009377235.1 Streptomyces acidicola | reverse complement strand
TAAGAGACAGGGCCAGCCCCCGGACCCCCGCTCCTCAAACGCCGGAGGGGCTGGAATGTGCTGCCGGGGCTGGACTGTGCTGCCGGGGCCGGGATCTTCCAGCTGGGGCCTTTCAACCGAGGCCAGGCACCCCCAGCCCGTCCGGCGATTGAGGACGAGGCCGTTCAGGCCGACAAGCGGGGGTCTGGGGGCGGCAGCCCCCAGGGAAGGAATGGGACGGGTAGGGGCGGCGGGGGCGAAAGACGTCAGGTCGTCAGCGGGGCAGGCCCGTCCTCGCGATTCGTGGGTCGCGGCCGCTCAACGCCAGGGCGCGTTCGAAGACGGACGCGCCCTCCGGCACGGACACCGGGTCGGCGAAACCGTCGTACTTGCGGTAGAGCTCGGCGTGGGTCTCGACCACGTCCAGCACCAGCCGGGCCACGCCCTCGGAGAAACGGATCTCCTGGCCGGTGGCGGCGGCGACGTCCCAGCCGTGGACCGCCATCTCCTTCACGATCATCCCGGCGATGTCGGCGGCGGGCATCGTGCCACCGCCCAGGTCGACCTCGCCCTCCCACACGTCGGGATCGTCCCAGGCGGCGACGGCACGGTCGAGCTGGTCGGCGTACGCCCGGGCCCAGTCCGGGTCGGCGGTGAAGTCGCGCGTGGTCAGCTCCTCGGGGAGCGGCTTGCGCAGGGCGCGGTGCTCCAGACCGTGCGAGGTGTAGAGGACCCAGTGGTTGACCATGGCGCGGACGTCCCAGCGGGGGCAGTGCGTGGGCGCGGACAGCTGCCCCGCCTCGACACCCCGGGCCACGCGGGCGGCCTCGGCGGCGCATTCGACCATGTACGGGTGCACGTGCTTGTGCGGATTGTTCCGATCATTCTGGTGCTCATCACTCATGCGCGCCACGCTAGAGACGGCGCGCTCAGTCCTCTTGAACAAACGCGACAGCCTCGTCGGCGAGGCGTACGAGCTCCGCGACCGGCATCGAGCCCGCCTCCCGGCGCTCGCGCGCGAACGTGTTCGCCAGTCGCTGCAACAGGTCGTTCAGCGGCGTCGGTACGTCGTGCAGGCGCCCCAGCAGCACGATCTCGCCGTTGAGGTAGTCCGCCTCGATGGTGCCGGTGCCACGGGTCAGGGACTGCCAGGAGGAGCCGCCAGCGCGCGGTGAGCCGTCGAGCGGCACCAGGGTGATCTTGTCGCCGCGGGCCTCCCGCTGCTCCTCGGCGCTCGAGTACGCGATCCCGGCCGCGTCGAGCACGTCCGCGCCCTCGGCCCGCACCCGCTCGTACAGCGCCGCGGTCTCCTCCCCCTGGAGGGGTCCGGAGACGGCCTCAAGCGCGTTGCCGAGGTTGGACAGCAGCTTGGCGTACTGCCAGCGCGCCACATCCGGCACCACCGGCGCCTCGAACCTCGACTTCTCCAGATCGGCGGCGATCAGCCGAGCGGTCTCGTCGGTGCCATGGGGAAAGCGGCCGAGGTGCAGGACCCCGGTGAGCGGGGTGCCGGCGGCGGAGACGACACCGGGTTCGATGTGGGTCGCCGGCAGCCAGACGCACATCCCGTACACCCGCCGGAAGCGGCGCAGGGCCAGACGCTGGCTCTCCACGCCGTTCTGGGCGCAGACCAGCGGCAGCCGCTCGGCGGCCGTGCCGCCGCCCTCCACCGGGGCCGGGCCCCAAGCCGCCAGCGCGGCCTCGCTGTCCTGGGTCTTCACGGCGAGCACGAGGACGTCGTCCGCCCGCAGTTCGCCGAGTGCGTCAGGTCCGTCGACGGTCGGCAGGCGGCGGGTGAACGCACCGTCCGGCACCCTGAGCCGCAGCCCGCCGTCCCGCAGCGCCGCGTACTGCGAGCCTCGCGCGACCAGGACGACCTCGTGTCCGGAGCCCGCGAGCCGCCCGCCGATCGCGCCGCCGACGGCCCCCGCTCCTATGATGATGTAGCGCATGGAACGAGCCTCGCACAGCAGGTTGCCCTTGCCGACAGGCCCGCTGCATGTCAGTCGTCCGCGGCCATCGCGGTCATCTCCACGAGTTTGACGACCGTGTTCCAGTTGCGGCTGGTGGCCGTCAGGCCCTTGAGCAGTCGTGGCCTCGACAGGGTTTCGGCCAGCTTGGAGCGGCCGAGGCCGTCGGGTGCGTAGAGGTAGAGGGCGCGGTCGCCGAGGCGGAACTCCTCGGGCAAGAGGGCCTGTTGGTCGACCGAGGCGAAGCGGGCCGTGTCGACGGGGTGCGAGAAGTACGTGACGTGGAGCTGTTTGGGCGCCAGGTCGGCGGCCGGGAAGGGGCAGGCGTCCCGTACGGCCTTCAGGTAGGTGTGGTCGCGCACCAGGACCTCGACGGTGAACCCGAAGTGCTTCTCGACGGCCTGCGCGATGTCCGCCGCGAGGGTGTCCTCGTCGCCGCCGTCCGTGGTGAAGACCGCGTTGCCGCTCTGCAGGTAGGTGGCCACACCGGTGTGGCCGAGACCCGTCAGCAGCGTACGCAGATCGGCCATCGGCACCTTCTTGCTGCCGCCCACGTTGATGCCGCGCAGCAGCGCCGCGTACGTCGTCATCCGCACAGCGTAATGCCCCGGATCCGCCCGGCTCCCGGTCCGTGCCTCAGGCCCGTCCGTCCCTGATCGCCGATCCTGACCCCCACCCTGATCCCCGCCCCTGAGAACCCGAAGTACGTGTAAGGGGCCGCGGTCCTCCCGGATGGGGAGACAGCGGGGTCCAGGGGGATGAGTGGTCCGGCCCCGGGTTCACCGGGCAGCACGACGAGACGCTCTTATCCGGCCCATACCTTCGAGACGAAGGGTGCCGGCAGGGGGCCGTCGCCGCGGACAAGGGGGCTGACCCGTCATGGGGAACGGAGAGATACGGGTGCGGGGCATCGCCGCCCGGGCCGGCGGCTGGAGCGCCCGGCACCGATGGGCGGCCGTGGGTGTGTGGGTGCTGTTCGTCGTGCTGACGATGGGGATCGGCTCGGCGGTGGGCCAGGTCGACATCAAGGGCAGCGACGGGCTCAAGGGGGAGACCAGCACGGCCGCCCACATCATCGAGGAAGCGGGGATCGAGGAACCGGCCGGTGAGACCGTCCTGATCCAGGCGAAGGGCGACGGGGTCGAGGCGACGGACGCCGCGTTCCGGGCCGCCGTCGGCGACGTGATGAAGGCCGTCGAGGGCACCGGCCGCGTCACGGCCGTGACCTCTCCGTACGACAGCGACACCATCTCGAAGGACGGCCGCAGCGCGCTCGTACAGTTCGACATGCGCGGTGACGCGGAGAGCGCGGGTGAGCGCGTCGAGCCCGTGCTGAAAGCCGTCGAGGGCGTTCAGGGCGACCACGAGCAGTTGCGGATCGAGGAGATCGGCACCGCGAGCATCGGCAAGACGTTCGACGACGCCTTCGGGGACGACTTCCAGCAGGCCGAGTACTCCGCCGTGCCCGTGGCGCTCGGCATTCTGCTGATCGCGTTCGGCGCGGTGGTCGCGGCGCTGCTGCCGGTGGCGCTGGCGCTCACCGCGATCATGGCGACGGTGGGGCTGATGGCCATCGTCAGCCACTGGATGCCGATGGGCGATGTCGCCAACTCCGTGATGCTGCTGGTGGGGCTGGCCGTCGGGGTCGACTACTGCCTGTTCTATCTGCGGCGCGAACGGGAGGAGCGGGCCGCCGGACGGGACGCGGGGACCGCACTGCGGGTGGCCGCGGCGACCAGTGGGCGCGCCATCATCGTCTCCGGCGTCACGGTGTGCGTGGCGATGGCGGGCATGCTGTTCACCGGGCTCGCCGACTTCCAGGCGATGGGCCTGGCCTCGCTGATGGTCGTCGCGGTCGCGATGGTGGGGTCCGTGACCGTGCTGCCCGCGCTGCTGTCGCTGCTCGGCGAGCGGGTCGAGAAGGGCCGCATCCCGTTCCTGCACCCGGACAAGCGGCTGAGGAAGGACGGCTCGGGCAACGGGGCTTCGGAGGGGAGCCGCTTCTGGACAGGCGTCCTGCGGGTCGTCCTCGCCAAGCCGGCCGTCTCCCTGGTGGTCGCGGCCGGGGTGCTCCTCGCGATTGCCGCCCCCGCGCTGGGCATGAAGACGCAGAACTTCACCCTGGACCAGGAGTTCGGCGACTCGCTGCCGATCGTGCAGACGTACAACCGCGTCAACGAGGCCTTCCCCGGCGGCACCGGGCCTGCCGAAGTCGTCGTCAAGGCGAAGGACATAGGCGCCGACGACGTGCAGTCCGCGATCGCCGACTTCCGTGAGCAGGCGGTGAGTTCGGGGGCCTCGCGCGGGCCGGTCGAGGTCGAGGTGCACGACGCGCAGAACCTCGCCTTCGTGTACGTACCGCTGGTGGGCGGCTCGGACCTGGACAAGGCCGGGGCGAGCCTTGCGAAGCTGCGGGACGAGGTGCGGCCCGCCACGCTCGGCGAGGTCGACGGCGTCCAGGCGCCGATCACCGGCGACGTCGCGGGCTCGAAGGACTTCAACGACCAGCTCGGCGGTGCCGTCGTCCCGGTCTTCGTGTTCGTCGTGATCTTCGCGTTCCTGCTGATGCTGCTGTCGTTCCGCTCGCTGACGATCGCGGTCACCTCGATCGTGCTGAACCTGCTGTCGGTCGGCGCCGCTTACGGCATCCTCGTCGGCGTCTTCCAGCACGGCTGGGGCGCCTCGCTGGTGGGGGCGGAGGGCGTCGGCGCCATCATCACCTGGCTGCCGCTGTTCCTGTTCGTGATCCTGTTCGGCCTGTCGATGGACTACCACGTGTTCGTGGTCTCGCGGATCCGCGAGGCGCGGCTGAAGGGCCGTACGACGAAGGACGCGATCCGGCACGGTGTCGTCACCACGGCCGGGGTCGTCACCAGCGCCGCCGTCATCATGGTCGCCGTGTTCGCGATCTTCGGCACGCTGTCCATGCAGTCCATGAAGCAGATGGGCGTGGGCCTCGCGGCCGCGGTGCTCATCGACGCGACGATCATCCGGGGCGTGCTGCTCCCGGCGGTGATGGCCCTGCTCGGCGAGCGCAACTGGTATCTGCCGCAGTGGATGAACCGGCTTCCGGACCTCACGCACGACGAGACGGACGGCGCGCTGTCGCCCGCGCCCGTGCCGCACGAGGGCCGTGCGGGCGAGACGGTACGGGTCTGATCGATTCCGTGAGCGACGACGTGGCCGGTGTGGGGGCACCCCGGCCACGTCGTCGTTTGCGGTCGCCCGGCTGACTGCGCGTCACCCGAGCGTTCCTTGTGCGGCTTCACCCCCGCACGAGTTCGGCCTCGATCAGGTCAGCCGCCCGCCGCGTGCCCCCCTCCTCCGCCATCTGCTTCTGGATCTCCGCCAGCCGCCGCGCCACCTCCGGGTCACCCACGAGTCCGAGTACCGCCTCCCGCAGGGCACCCGCCGTTGCCTCCTCCATCGGCACATGACGGGCGACCCCGAGCGACTGGAGCATGTCCGCGTTACCGAACTGGTCGACGGCCTGCGGTACGGCGACCATCGGCGTCCCCGTGGCGAGGCCTTCCTGGCTGCCGCCCGCGCCCGCGTGAGTGATGAACGCGTCGGCCTGCCGCAGGACCGCCAACTGCGGTACCCAGTCCCGCACTTCGACGTTCGACGGGACCGGCCCGAGCTCGGCCGGGTCCACGTGCCTGCCGACCTGGAGCACCATGTGCCAGCCGGGCAGGTCACCGAAGGCGGCCACGCACTCGCGGTAGAAGGCGGGCTGTTTGGTGAAGGCCGAGCCGAGGGAGACGAGGAGGACCTTCTCCGCGCCGGCCGGCCGCTGCCAGTCGCCCTCCGCCGCACGGTCCCCCTGACAGGCGCCGACGAAGCTGTACACGGTCTCGTCGACCCGGTCGGCGTTCGGCTGGAGTGCCTTCGGGATCAGCACGATCGAGCGAGCGGGGTGGCCGCCGAACCGGTCGGGGTCCTCGGTGATGCCGTTCTCCTCCAGCCACGCGTGGAAGCGGGCGTAGTAGGCCCGGCCGCGCTCGGTCTTCTTCGGTTCGGCCCACATCGGTTCGGCGATCTCCTCCTCGTAGCCGTCCCAGGCGACCAGGTTCGGGGACAGCGAGACCGCCTTGACGCCCCAGCGGTGGGCGAGGACGCGGGCCGGGTACGAGGTGATGTCGTGCACCACGAGGTCGGGTTCGTCACCCTCGTACGCCTTGATCAGCTGGGGCAGGGCCTGGATGGCGTCGTTCAGGAAGGGCTCCACGTTGTCCAGGAGCGTGCTGCCCCAGGCCGAGGGGTCGTCGTCGGGGGACGGCAGCGTCGAGTGCCAGAGCCGGGGCTCGGCACCGGTCTCGGCGACCTTGTCCGCGAACACCGGCGGGATCGCGTACGTCACCCGGTGGCCGCGCGTGACGAGTTCGCGGATCACTTCGAGACTGGGGTTCACGTGGCCGTGGGCGGCGATGGAGAACATGGCGATGTGCGAGGTCATGAGCCGACCGTAAGCGAGACGATACGTCTCGTGCAACTCAATTTCCCACCGCTGTCCCTGCTGAACGCCGAGGGCAGCGCTCAGCGCCGACAGCCGCGCCCTCAGCGCTGGTAGCGCGCCAGCACCAGGTTGCCGTCCTCGACCAGCCGTTCACGCAGCTCGTCCAGGCCGATCGCACCGCTGTAGTACTCCTGGAGGGCGGGAGTGGCGATCTTGTCCTTCCACTCCGGGTAGCCGCGCACGGACTGGGCGGGCGCCGAGCGGAGGTGGGCGGCCAGGGCCGTGCCGGTGGCCCAGTCGTGCTTCTGTGTGCGCAGGGCCGGGTCCCGGAGCGCCTCGGTGCCGGTGGGCAGCATCCAGTCGCCGAGCGCGAGGCGCACCATGTTCTCGGGCCGGAGCATGAAGTCGATGAACGCGGCCGCCTGCATCTGGTGCGGGCTGTCCTCGGCGATCGAGAGCGTCTGCGGGCTGACGCCCTGGGCGAGCCCGTCCGCGCCGGCCGGGGCGGGCAGCACCTGCCAGTCGAAGCCCTTGGGCGCCTGCTGCACGATCTGCTGACGGTACGAGAACCCGAGCGGGACCATCGCGTACCGGCCGCCGAAGAACCCGGGCAGGGTGTCGGAGCCGCCCATGCCGAGCGTGCTGCCCGCCGCACTGCGGTCGGTGTTCACCTGCTCGTGCACGGTCCGCGGGACGACCGCGTCGGTGTCGTCGAAGCGGATCTCCACCTTGCCGTCCGGGCCCCGGTGGAACATCCGGCCGCCGGAGGAGAGGGAGAGGTTGAGGGTGGCCGAGACGGGTTCCTTGAGCGGCCAGGCGACGCCGTACTTGCCGTCGCCGCTCAACTCCTCGGTCACGGCACGGAATTCGGCCCAGGTCCACGGCTTCTCGGGGGTCGGGACGCGTACGCCCGCCTCCTTCAGCCAGGTGGCGTTGGCGACGAGTACACGCGGCTCCTGGAGGAACGGGACGCCGTAGACGCCGTCGCCGAACGTCGTCGTCTCCCAGCTCCGCCGCGGGATGTCGGCCTTCAGCCGCTCGGACAGCAGATCGGTCAGGTCGGCGAGGTAGCCGCCGTACGCGAAGTCGGCCAGGTCGTCGGAGGCGTCGTGGATGATGTCGGGCGCCTCACCGCCCTCGAAGGAGGTGAGCAGCTGGTCGTGGACGCCGTCCCAGCTGCCCTGGACGTACTCGACCTGGATGTCGGGGTGGACCGCGTTCCACTCCTTCACCAGCTCCTTGTTGGCCTCCACGGACTCCTGCTGCCAGGCGAGGGACTGGAAGCGCAGGGTGATCCGGCCGTCGTCGCGCCCGCCGCCGGACGAGCAGCCCGTGAGGAGCAGCAGGAGGACCACGACCAGCACGCGTGCACGCATCAGCTCTTCACCGCCCCGGCGAGCATGCCGCCCGTGATCCGCTTCTGGATGACCGCGAAGATCACGAGGGAGGGCAGGGTGGCGAGGAAGGCCGCGGCGGCGAGGGGGCCGAGGTCCGCTACGCCCTCGGCACCGATGAAGTGCGTGAGGACGACCGGCAGGGTCTGTTTCTCCGGGCTCTTGAGCAGCACGAGCGCGAAGAAGAACTCGTTCCACGCGGTGACGAAGGCGAACAGAGCCGTCGCCACGATGCCGGGCGCGAGCATCGGCGCCGTGACCGACACCAGCGTGCGTGCCCGGCCCGCGCCGTCCACCGCCGCCGCCTCCTCCAGCTCGGGCGGCACGGCCCGTACGTACCCGACGAGCATCCACAGCGCGAACGGCAGCGCCCACACCACGTACACCATGATCAGTCCCGGGACGGAGTCGATCAGCCGGAGGTTCTTCAGCACCAGGAACAGCGGGATGATCACCAGCACGAACGGGAACGCCTGGCTGACCACCACCCAGCCGGTGGCCGCCCGCGAGAGCAGGCTGCGCCGCCGGGCGATGACGTACGCCAGCGGCGTCGCGATCAGCACCGCGACGACGGCCGCCCCGACCGCCGCGACCAGGGAGTTGAACAGCGCGTCCAGCAGGGGCTGCTCGTCGAAGGCCTGCCGGAAGTTGGCGAGGGTGGGGTCCTTCGGGATCCAGGTGGGGTGCAGGCTGCCCAGTTCGCGCGGCGGCTTGAAGGCGGTGGAGAGCAACCAGAGGAAGGGGAAGGCGAGGAACACGAGATAGGCGAGCAGGGCGAGGTACTGGCCGGCACGGGCGGCCCTCCGGGTCCTCATCGCTCCTCACCTCCCCTCAGCCGGCCGACGAGATGGAGCGCGAGGATCACCGAGATCACCGCCACCATCACGCATCCCATCGCCGCCGCGTACCCGAACTGCCCGTAGCGGAAGGCCTCTTCGTAGGCGAACAGCATGGGCAGGCGGGTGCGGCCGCCGGGCCCGCCGTTGGTCAGCACGTACACGAGGGCGAAGGAGTTGAAGTTCCAGATGAAGTTCAGCGCCGTGATGGCGAGCGCCACCGGTCTGATCGCGGGCCAGGTGACCGTGCGGAAGCGCCGCCAGGCTCCGGCGCCGTCCATCGCCGCCGCCTCGTGGAGTTCGCGCGGGGTGTTCTGCAGTCCGGCGAGCAGGGCGACCGTGGTCTGGGGCATGCCCGCCCAGACGCCGACCACGATGACCGCGGGCAGGGCGGTCGCCAGTCCGCTCAGCCAGTCGCGGCCGTCGCCGAGGCCCAGGTCGCGCAGGGTCTCGTTGAGGATGCCCGCGTCCGGGTTGTAGACGAGCCGCCACATGACGCCGACGACCACCTCGGGCATCGCCCAAGGGATGATCGCCAGCGCCCGCGCCAGCCAGCGCAGCCGGAGGTCCTGGTTCAGCAGCAGGGCGAGCCCGAGCGCCAGCAGGAACTGCGGCACGGTCACCCCGACCGCCCACAGCAGACCGATGCGGAACGACTCCCAGAACAGCGTGTCGTGCAGCAGGTCCTGGAAGTTGAGCGTCCCGATCCACTGCGTGGGCGCGGTGCGGCCCGACTGGGCGTCGGTGAACGCCAGCACGATCCCGTAGAGCAGCGGTCCGACGCTCAAGACCAGGATGGGGAGCAGCGCGGGCAGGACGAGGAACCAGGCGCCGTGGTCGAGGACGCGACGGCCCCGGCCCGCACCGGGTGCGCGCTTCGTCGGGCGGGGTCGCGGTGGTCGCCTCGGCTCGGTCGCCAATGTCATGGAATCGGCTCCTCTGGGCGGCTCATGAGGGTCTGGCCACCCTGGCGGCCTCCGTCATGGTGCTGAGGGAAGGTCAGGTCGTCAAGGGACCGCGCAGCCCGTCCGACCTGTGCGAATGCGACACTGGCCGGGTTGGCGGGAAACGGCGGCCGGCGCGGCGGTTTCAAGCCATGCGAGAGCTCCGTGGATGCGGTGCGGGAGCGGCGCGGGAGTGCTGTACGGCCGGACCCGACGGACCGGACAGACCGGACGGACACCACCCAACAGACACGGCGGACACGGTGGACACAACGGAGGCGAAGGATGGACGAGGCACGGGCGCGGGCGATACTCGCCGAGGCGGGGCTGGGGCATGCCGCGGAGTTGCTCGCACTGGGCGAGAACGCGGTGTTCGCCGCCGGTGACCTGGTGGTCAAGGTCGGCCGCAGCGCCGAACTCCTCGACCGCGCGCGCCGTGAGCTGGACATCGCGGTCTGGCTCGCCGGGGCGCACGTGCCCGCCGTGCGTGCCGCCGAGCCCGAACCCCGGCTGGTGAACGGTCACCCGGTGACGCTGTGGCAGCGGCTTCCCGACGCCGTACGCCCCGCCGAGCCGCGGGATCTGGCCGGACTCCTGCGGTTGGTGCACACGCTGCCCGACCCGCCCTTCGCCCTTCCCCGCCGTGAACTGCTGGACGGTGTGGAGCGCTGGCTGCGTCTCGCGGGCGACGCGATCGACCCGGCGGACGCCGGCTTTCTGCGCGAGCGCCGCGACGGCTTCGCCGCGGCCGCCGCCTCGCTCGTCCCCCACCTGCCGCCCGGCCCGATCCACGGCGACGCCCTCCCCCGCAACGTTCACGTCGGCCCCGACGGGCCCGTCCTGGTCGACCTGGAGACCTTCTCCG
The DNA here is from genome assembly GCF_009377235.1 of Streptomyces acidicola. GTDB lineage: Bacteria > Actinomycetota > Actinomycetes > Streptomycetales > Streptomycetaceae > Streptomyces > Streptomyces acidicola. Next base: position 51,584 of record NZ_VMNX01000020.1, on the reverse strand, counting down.
CCGATCTGCGCGAGCACGACCTGGTCGTCATGGCCCTCTCCCGCGACCGCTACGGGATGGCCGCCGCGGCTTACGACTCGTTCACCGCGGCATACGGCTGGGACGTGCGGGAGTGGGAGGGCTGTTCGGTGCTGCGGGGGGCCAGGGAGACGGCGAGCTGTGCGTGGGTGGCTCAGCACGCACCGAGCAACGGCAAGGCACTGGCCGAGTTCGAGCGACGGGTGGCGTCCCTGCGGGACGGGGACGAAACGGTGCGGTGGTATCCGTTCTGAGCACGATGGCCAGGGACCGGTCGCTGTCGGCGTCGGCGTCGGCGTCGGCTTCGGCGTCGGCGTCGGGGATGGGGATGGCGATGGCGATGGCGATGGCGATGGATACACCCCCGCGCCCCTTCAGGGCGTCTCCTCGCCCTCGGTGTCCCGGTCCCGGATGATCAGTGCGGCGCGGTGCAGTTCGGCGAGGACCGTGCGGACGGCCCTGCGGGCGGTGCGTTCCGGGCGGTGCAGGGCGTCGATGTGACGTCTGGCCTGCACGCCGCTCAGGGGTCTGAGGACGAGCGCCGGGTCCGGGCGCATCGTCCAGCGGGGCATCAGGGCGAGACCGCCTCCGGCGGCCACGGCCTGGCAGGCCACCGCGAACTCGTTGATGCGGTGGGCGAAGTGGAGCCGGCGGCCGGCCGCGGCGGCGACGGCCTCCAGGGTGGCCAGGATCGGGAAGCCGTCGTGCGCCGCGATCCAGGGCTCGTCGGCCACGTCTCGCGGGGTCAGCCGCCGCTTGGCGGCCAACGGGTGGTCGGCGGGCATCGCCACATCGAGCGGCTCGCGCAGCAGCGTGGTCGCGGTCACCGTGCGCGGCCACGGCGGGGCGTGGTCGAGGCGGTGGGCGAGCACCAGGTCGTACTCGCGGGTGAGCCGCGGGAAGTCGTCCTGCGCCACGTCCGCGTCGGCGAGCGCGACCCGCGGGCCGTCCGGTCCGGCGAGGCCGCGCAGCAACAGCGGGAAGAAGGCGGTGCCCGCGCTGTGGAAGGCGGCCACCGACACCTCGCCGTCCGGGCGGTCCACGAACTCGTCGACCGTGTGCCGGGCCCGCGCCAGCGCGGTCTCCACCTTGATGGCGGCGCCCGCCAGCGCCTGCCCGGCCTCGGTGAGCACCAGCCGCCGTCCGTCCTTCTCGGTGAGCGGAACGGGGATGGAGCGCTGGAGCAGCCGTAGTTGCTGGGAGACCGCAGACGGTGTCACGAGCAGCGCCTCGGCGACCGCGGTGACACTGCCGAGTTCGCCCAGCTCCCGCAGGATCCGCAACTGTCGTTCGTCCACCTCTTCAGTGTAGGGAAGCTAAAGGGTTGTTTTAGAAGCTGGTACTGGGCTTCAGGGACGTCGGCGATGCACCGTAGGCGCGTGCCCGATGCCCGCCGTACCGACGCGGTACTCCTTCTGGTCGCGCTCGTCTGGGGTTCCAGTTATCTGTCGGCCCAGACAGCCACCGCGGCCCTCCCCGTGCTGCTGGTCCTGGTGGCGCGGTACGCGCTGTCCGCGCTCGCCTGTCTCGGTCTCGTCGCGGTCCGCCGTGGCCGACGGCTGTGGACCCGTGACGAGCTCCGGGCCGGTGTGCCCCTCGGGGTCACCCAGGCCGTCGTCCTGCTGGTCGAGACGTACGGTGTCGCGCACACGAGTGCCGCCAACGCGGGGCTGATCATCAGCCTGACCATCGTCCTCACTCCCCTCCTGGACCGCTCGGGTCACCCCGGCGGTCTGCCTCCCCGCTTCTTCGTGGCCGCCGGGGTGTGCGTGGTGGCCGTCGCGCTCCTCATGACCGGCAACGGCTTCCACGCACCCCGCAGCGGCGACCTGCTGATGCTCGGCGCCGCGGTGGTGCGGGCCGGGCACGTGGCGCTCGTCGGACGGCTGACCTCGGGCCGGGCGATACGGCCGCTGCACCTGACGACGGTGCAGACCGTGGTCGGCACCGCGCTGTTCCTGCCGCTCGCCGCCCGCGACCTGCCCGCTCTGGCACGGGCCGACACAGCGACCTGGCTCCAGTTGTTCTACCTCGCCCTGTTCTGCAGCGTGTTCGCCTTCCTCGCGCAGACCTGGGCGGTGCAGCGCACATCCGCCAGCCGGGCCAGCCTGCTCCTCGGCACCGAACCCGTCTGGGCCGCGGCGGTGGGCGTCGCCCTCGCCGGAGAACGCTTCACCTTCTTCACCGGGCTGGGCGCGGCCCTGATGGTCACCGGCACCTACTGGGGCCAGGCCATCGAACGCGCCCACCGTACGTCCGTCCCCGACAACCGCGCCGACAAGGACTCCGTATGCCGGAGCACGACACTTACCAGCACCTCATCGGCCTGCTCGACGCGTGTGCCGTCGACTACCGCCTCATCGACCACGCCCCCGAGGGCTCCACGGAGTCCGTGAGCGCCCTGCGCGGACACCCGGCCACCGAGGCCGCGAAGTGCATCGTTTTGAGGGTCAAGCTGGACCGGAAGACCACACGCCACGTCCTCGCGGTCGTCCCCGGGGACCGGCGCGTGGACCTGGACGCGGTGCGGGAGTTGTTCTCCGCGCGCTACGTCGGCTTCAGTGACGCGGCCACGGCCGAGCGGCTGGCCCGTGCCGTGCCCGGCACCGTCCTCCCGTTCAGCTTCGACCCGGACCTCGAACTCGTCGCCGACCCCGAGGTCGTCGCCCAGCCGCGGCTCTACTTCAACGCCGCCCGGCTCGACCGCTCGCTCACCCTCTCCGGCTCCGACTACGCCCGGGTGGCGAAGCCACGGGTGGAACGCATCGCCGAACGTACCCAGAGCCCGCCGGGGCACTAGACAGCCGGCTCGTCCGCCAACTCCCGCATCGGCCAGGACGCGTCCACCACCGCGTCCGGGTCGCCCTTGCGGCGCAGGAAGCTCTGGAAGTCCGCCGCCCACTCCGCGTACCACTCGATCTGGCGGCGGTGCAGCTCCGCCGGGCCGAGGGCCGCGACCTTGGGGTGGCGCTCGGCTATGGCCCGGGCCAGCCGGGCCGCGGCGAGGGCGTCGGCCGTGGCGTCGTGGGCGGAGACGAGCGTGATCCCGTACTCCGTGCAGACCGCTTCGAGGTTCCGCTTGCCGCGGCGGTAGCGGTCCACGGAGCGGTCGATCGTGTACGGGTCGATGACAGGCGCGGGGTCGAGGTCGCCGAGGCGCTCCCGCAGCGACGGCAGGCCGTGGCGGCGGAGCTCGGCGGAGAGCAGGGTGAGGTCGAAGGCCGCGTTGTAGGCGACGACCGGGACGCCCGTCCTCCAGTACGTGACGAGGACGCCCGCGATCGCGTCGGCGACCTGGTCGGCGGGGCTGCCCTCGGTCGCCGCGCGCTCGTTGCTGATGCCGTGCACCGCGACCGCGTCGGCGGGGATCTCCACGCCCGGGTCCGCGAGCCATTCCCTGCGGCCGAGCTGCTTCCCGTCCTTGAGCTCGACGACGGCCCCCGTGACGATGCGCGCCTCGCGCGGGTCCGTGCCCGTCGTCTCCAGGTCGAAGCCGATCAGCAGCTCCTGGTGCCAGCCCATGGTGGCCCCCCTTCTTGGTGGTGCGTTCCCCCAGTGGCCTCCACCCTCGCATGGGCCACTGACAATCCGACGACCGCATTCCGCTTTGCGGCGCGTACGGATCGGTCACGACACCGGTCGTGAGTCCGCCCAGGCTAGTTCGAACTCCTCGCGGTACGTCCCGAAAAGGCCGCCTTCGCCTGGCTCATCCGGCTTGAGCAGTCGCTGGCCTCCGCGCAGGACGAGCACCGGAGCCTCCATCCCGCGGGTACCGCGCAGATACGTCTGGACGACCGCTATGCCGTCCGAACCGTCGCCGTCCACGAGGTAGGCGGTGAAGCGCGGTGTCTCGTCGAAGACCTGGATCTCGAAGGCGCCCGGGTCGCGCAGCTTGGACCGCACCCGGCGCATGTGGAGGATGTTCATCTCGATCGCGCGGCTCAGCTCGCCCCGCTTGATGCCGAGTTCACGCTCGCGCCGCTTCACCGCGCTGGACGCCGGGTTCAGGAACACCAGCCGCACCCGGCATCCCGACTCGGCGAGCCGTACGAGCCGTCGCCCGGAGAAGTTCTGCACCAGCAGGTTCAGCCCTATCCCGATGGCGTCCAGCCGGCGGGCGCCGCCGAAGAGGTCCTCCGCCGGGAACTGCCGCAGCAGCCGTACCCGGTCGGGGTGCACGCCCACGACGTCCGCGTACCGGTCGCCGACGAGGGACTCCACGGCGTCCACGGGCAGCCTGCGCGCGGACGGTACGTCGCTGCCCGCGCCGAGGACCTCCAGGAGCCGGGCCGAGGCGCGTTCGGCCTGGGCCAGTACCGCCTCGGACAGCGCGCGGTTGCGGGAGACGACGTTCCGGGTGACCTCCAGCTCGTCCAGGGCCAGTTCCACGTCGCGCCGCTCGTCGACGTACGGCTCGAAGCACGGCCAGTGCTGCACCATCAGCTCGCGCAACTGCGGCAGGGTGAGGAAGCTCAGCACGTTGTCGTCGGCGGGGTCCAGCAGATAGCCCTTGCGGCGGCTGACCTCGCGTACGGCGACCGCGCGCTGCACCCACTCCTGTCCGGCGGGACCGGCGGCGGCGACCACCCAGTCGTCGCCGTGGACGGGTTCGTAGATGGGACGCAGAACAGCGGCCACGACGGCGCGCAGCCGCTGTTCGACGAGGTTCAGCCAGATGTAGGCGCGGCCGGCCCGCTGGGCGCGGGTACGCACCTCGCTCCAGGCGTCGGCGTTCCAGTCCAGTTCCGGACCGATGGAACTTATCTCCATCGGACGCGCCAGGGACACCGCGCCGGGTGGGACATCTGTGGAGTTTCCCTCGTGACCCTCGTCACCAGGAGGCAACTCCAGCCCTCCCGAGCCCACCCGCGCACCGCCTTCCGCTCCCCCGAGCTCCACCCCTACCCAACGATCAAGGAAGGGTACTCCGGGAGCGGCGGGCGGTGCAGCCGGATGGACACGCAGTTTCTCAACTGCTTCAGTCCGGTTGGCCGTTCTCGCCCGCGAGCTCGGCCGGAGTGAGCGGGTTCATGGCCGTGACGTCGCGCGGGGCGATCGAGAAGCCCTGCCAGTGGACCGGCATGGGCTCCTGGTCCTCGTCCCGCGCGATGTGGTGGAAGCCGACGTTGACCCAGGTGATCGGGTGCTTGAGGGTCTCACCGTTGACCCACTTGTCGACGGACTTGCCGGACCCGGCGGGGCAGTTGCCGAGGTTGTTGCTGGCGAACTTCTCGCACTTCTTGTACTCGGTGAAGTAGATGTCGTGCTTGGTGAAGCTGCGCCCGGGGTACTTCTGGCTGGGGCCGGGGACGATCTCGTAGCTGCGGGCGTGGCCGTCCTTGTTCTTGCCGGTCGCGCTGACCACACGCCACCAGCGCATGTTCTTGGCGTCGCCGGCGAGTTCCTTGGTGACCTTGGTGCGGGTGGTCTTGTTGGTGGGCCCCTGGTTGGCGCCGGCGGGCGGGCTGACCACGGAGTCGTACTGCTCGATCCGGTTCTTGGAGGAGCCGTCCAGGGCGAAGTTGAGCCGCCAGAAGACGTTGTGGCTGTGGCTCGTGGCCTTCGACCGGGAACCGTTGCCGATCGGCCAGCCGCGGCCGTCACCCGCGTCGTAGTCGCCTGGCGAGAGGCTGCCGGTCGCGCCGACGTTCATGCTGATCGTGCCGTCGTCCTGGAAGCGCCACTCGGTCATGTACTCGTACCAGCTGACCTTGTTGACGCTGTAGACGAGCAGGTCCTTGCCCTGCGCCTGGAAGACCTTGTTGCCGGTGTCGGCCTGCATGCGGTAGGCGTGGCCGCGCGAACGGGTCGTGGTGCACAGACCCTTGATGTTCTCGGAGTCCGAGTACATGGGCTCCCGGACCTTCACGGTCTTGATGGTGCCGCCGGGGCACTCGGACGCCTTCAGGTTCACCATGCCCTGGCCGAAGCCGTAGCCCGTCAGGTCGTCGTACTCGGCCTGGCCGTCGTCGTACGGGACATGGATCTGGCCGAGCCTGGCGTTGGTGAGGACCTTGATCGGCTTGGTCTCGCCCGGCGGCTGGTACGAGATGTCCTCCAGGGCGATCCCGGCCTCGCGGTCGTGGCGGTAGCACATCCGCCAGGTGGTGCCGGAGGCGAGCTTCTGCTCGATCCGGTAGGCCGCGCTGCAGCCCCAGGTCACGGCGGGCGCGGCCTTGGGCTGGGCGGTGGCCGGGCCCGCGGCCGTGGTGAGTCCGGCGGCCAGGGCGGTCACGGTCAGGCCGACCGCCGCCCCGCTGCGGGCACGGTTGATTCCCCGCGGCCGGAGGTCGCTGATCGGGCGCTTTGCACGCATGAAGAACTGATCCCCTTGCAGAAAGCCTGCACAGAGCAGGAAAGTCAGAAGAGTTCCGAACGTCAGGAAAGTTCGGAACGTCAGGAAAGTGGAGGTACCCGGGTCAGCCGAGCTTGGCGACCTTGCGGGTGCTCAGGTCGATGATGAAGGCGCGGGTGTCGATCCAGGGTCCGTTCTTGACCTTGCTGAAGAGCCGCAGGCACCGCTGCTCGCCGCACTTGGCGAGGGTGTCGGGCTTGGTGCCCGCGTCCGCGCGGAAGACCATGCCGCTGAGGACCAGCTGGTCGGGCGAGGTGAGTTCCTTGCCGGTGGCGTCCTTGTAGTCGGCCTTCAGGCCGGCTCCGAGCGGGTCGGCGATCAGGAGCTGGGCGGCCTCGACCGTCTCGGTACGGCTGAACGGCGGCTGCACTCCGCGCTGGGTGCCGGTCTGCTCGACCTTGCCGGTGTCGAGGTTGATGGTCCTGGTGACGAGCGTGTCGTTCTTGTAGTCGTAGAACGCGGCTTCGGCGCGGCGGGGCGCGCCCGGGTCGTCCAGCTCGTCCGCGTCCGGCTCGGCGAGCTCGACGTTGATGCGTTCGGGGCCGCGCTCGCCCTCGGCGTTCTCTCCGCTGCGGAGCAGCTGCGGGTTCAGGGCGATGCGCTCGACGCGCTCCATCTCGTCGTCGGTGAGCGGGTCACGGCCCGTCCCCTTGTCCCCCTCGGCCGGAGCCGCCTCGACGACACCGGGCTGCACCGCACCCTGTCCCTGCCCCTGCCCCGCCTGTCCCGCCTGCTGGGCGGCCTGCTGCCTGGTGCTGCCGGATTCGTCGGCGGAGACCGACCCCGGCAGCGTGATCCCCACCATCACAGCTGTCCCGGCCACCGCGATGGCCCCGCCCGCCACCACCTTCCCCAGGTGGCGGTGCACTATCTTCCGCACAATTCCCCCTACTCCCCCGGAGTCACCCAGGGGTCCATGGGTCCCGCTCGTTCGGCATACCGCGTATGCGCTGGTCGGTCGGTAAGAGGGACGTAAGTCATAGGTGGTTCCATCAGTTTGAGGGAGACTCGGCCGGGAGTCGCCCCCACGGGCACGGCGCAACTGGAAGAGTCGTATCCATGCAGGTCTGGCCTGGACAGGCGTATCCACTCGGTGCCACGTACGACGGCGCCGGCACTAACTTCGCGGTCTTCTCGGAGGCCGCCGACCGAGTCGAACTGTGCCTGCTGCACGACGACGGCTCGGAGACGGCGGTGGAGCTGCGGGAGACGGACGCGTTCGTACGGCACGCGTACCTGCCCGGGATCATGCCCGGACAGCGGTACGGCTTCCGCGTGCACGGACCGTACGCGCCGGAGCGCGGCCTGCGCTGCAACTCCGCGAAGCTGCTGCTGGACCCGTACGCGCGCGCGATCAGCGGCTCGGTCACGTGGGGCGAGGAGGTGTACGGCTACCACTTCGGGGCGCCCGAGGAGCGCAACGACCTCGACTCGGCGCCGCGCACGATGACGTCGGTGGTGGTCAACCCGTACTTCGACTGGGGCGATGACCGGCGGCCGCGCACGGAGTACCACCACACGGTGATCTACGAGGCCCATGTGAAGGGTCTGACCATGCGGCACCCCGAGCTGCCGGAGGAGCTGCGCGGCACGTACGCGGCCCTGGCGCACCCGGCGGTCATCGAGCACCTGACCGAACTGGGTGTCACCGCGCTGGAGCTGATGCCGGTGCACCAGTTCGTGAACGACCACCGGCTGGTGGACCTGGGCCTGAACAACTACTGGGGCTACAACACGATCGGCTTCTTCGCCCCGCACAACGCGTACGCGTCCTGGGGTGACCGCGGGCAGCAGGTGCTGGAGTTCAAGTCCGCGGTGCGGGCGCTGCACGAGGCCGGGATCGAGGTCATCCTGGACGTGGTCTACAACCATACGGCGGAGGGCAACCACCTGGGCCCGACGCTGTCCTTCAGGGGCCTCGACAACCCGTCGTACTACCGGCTCGCGGACGACCCGCGCTACTACATGGACACCACGGGTACGGGAAACTCCCTGCTCATGCGCTCGCCCCACGTGCTGCAGCTGATCATGGACTCGCTGCGGTACTGGGTGACCGAGATGCACGTGGACGGGTTCCGCTTCGATCTGGCGGCGACGCTGGCCCGGCAGTTCCACGAGGTGGACCGGCTGTCGTCGTTCTTCGACCTCGTCCAGCAGGACCCGGTGGTCTCCCAGGTGAAGCTGATCGCCGAGCCGTGGGACGTCGGCGAGGGCGGCTACCAGGTGGGCAACTTCCCGCCGCTGTGGACCGAGTGGAACGGCAAGTACCGGGACACGGTACGGGACCTGTGGCGGGGCGAGCCGCGCGCACTGGCGGAGTTCGCGAGCCGTCTCACGGGCTCCTCGGACCTCTACCAGGACGACGGCCGCCGCCCGCTGGCCTCGATCAACTTCGTGACCTGCCACGACGGGTTCACGCTGCACGACCTGGTCGCCTACAACGACAAGCACAACGACGCCAACGGCGAGGACAACCGCGACGGGGAGAGCCACAACCGCTCCTGGAACTGCGGCACGGAGGGCGAGACGGACGATCCCGCGGTCCTGGAGCTGCGCGCCCGCCAGATGCGGAACTTCATCGCCACGCTGATGCTGTCCCAGGGCGTGCCGATGCTCAGCCACGGCGACGAGTTCGCGCGCACCCAGCGCGGCAACAACAACGCGTACTGCCAGGACAGCGAGCTGTCCTGGGTGCCGTGGCCCGGCGAGGACGGCGGCGTCTTCGGTGATCTGCTGGACTTCACGCGCGCGATGGTGTGGTTGCGCCTGGACCACCCGGTGCTCCGGCGGCGCCGCTTCTTCCACGGGCGCCAGGTGGAGGGCACCCACGACGACCTCTCCGACATCGCCTGGTTCACCCCGGTGGGCGAGGAGATGACGCAGCGGGACTGGGACTCGGCCCAGGCGTCGGCGCTCACCGTCTTCCTCAATGGCAACGCGATCTCCGAGCCCGGCACCCGCGGCGAGCGCATCACCGACGACTCGTTCCTGCTGCTGTTCAACGCCTCCCCCAAGGCACTGGACTTCCTGATCCCGGTCGACCACGGCCGCCAGTGGCAGGTCGTCGTCGACACCTCCCGCCCGGACGGCGTACCACCACAGACGGGAGCCAAGGTGCAGGCGGGGGACAGCCTGACGCTGGTGGACCGGAGCCTGACGGTGCTGCAGCGGCCGGCGTAGGCCCTAGGCGTGTTTCGAAAGTCCCGCCTGCCCCGCGACGCCTGGCACGCACGCTCGGCTTCGCTCGCGCGGGGGACCCCCATCGCCGCCGCGGGGCCCGCCCTTCGGGCGTACGACGGGACTTTCGAAACACGCCCTTGGGGGAGCGGGTGCGCAGGTTCCCGTGCCGAGCGGGTACGTAGGTTTCCATGACGTCACCCACCGTGCCCCTGGCCACCTACCGCCTCCAGCTGCAACCGGAGTTCCCCTTCGGCGCGGCGGAGGCGGCCGTGCCGTATCTGGCCTCGCTCGGTGTGTCGCATCTGCACCTGTCGCCGGTGCTGGAGGCCGTGCCCGGCTCCGCGCACGGGTACGACGTGGTGGACCACGCGCGCGTGCGGGGCGAGCTGGGCGGGGAGGAGGCGCTGCGGTCACTGGCGCGTACCGCGCGGGCGCACGGCCTCGGGCTGGTCGTGGACATCGTGCCGAACCACATGGCGATGGCCCCCCGGCACAACCGGCCGCTGTGGGAGGTGCTGCGGGAGGGCCCGGGGTCGCCGTACGCGCGGTGGTTCGACATCGACTGGGACGTGCGAGGCGGGCAGGTGCTGCTGCCGGTGCTGGGCGGTCCGCTCGGCACGGAGATCGACCAGCTCGTGGTGGACGGGAAGGAGCTGCGCTACTACGAGCATGTGTTCCCGCTGCGCGAGGGGACCGAGAAGCTGCCCCTGCCGCAGCTCCTGGACGCGCAGTGGTACCGGCCGGTGTGGTGGCGGCTGGCCCGTACCGAGCTCAACTACCGGCGGTTCTTCAGCATTTCGGAGCTGATCGGGGTGCGGGTGGAGGACCCGGAGGTGTTCGACGCCACGCACGCGAAGATCCTTCAGCTGCTGGACGAGGGGGTCGTCGACGGACTGCGGGTCGACCATCCCGACGGGCTCGCCGATCCGGACGGGTATCTGCGGCGGCTGCACGAGGCGACGGGCGGGCGCTGGACGGTCGTCGAGAAGATCCTCGCGGAGGGCGAGCCGCTGCCCGCCGCCTGGCCGGTCGCGGGCACCACCGGGTACGACGCGCTGCGGCACGTGGACGGGCTGTTCGCCGATCCGGCGGGCGTCGGTGAACTCCTCGGCCAGTACCGGCGGTTCGCGGCGCCGGGGACCGACCGGGGCGGCCACTGGGAGTCGACGGTGCGGCGCGCCGCGTACAAGGTGCTGGGCCATGAGCTGGCCACGGAGGTCGACCGTCTCACGCGCGCGGCGCACCGGTTGTGCGACCGCTCACCCGACCCCGCCCTGCACGACCACGCCCCCTGGGCGCTGCGCACGGCCCTCGTCGAACTGCTGGTGCGCCTGGAGGTGTACCGGCCGTACACGTCCGGGGACGCCGCCCTGGTCGTCACCGAGGAGGCCGCGGCCGAGGCACGCACGGTCTTCACGGTGCCGGAGGAGTCCCGGGCCGTCGACACCGTACGGAACCTGCTGCTCGGGCGGGCCGGTGCGGGGCCCGAGGGCATGGAGCTGCGGACCCGGTTCGCGCAGACCGCGTCCGCGCTGCGCGCCAAGTCCGTGGAGGACACGGCGTTCTACCGCTACGTACCGCTGTTGTCGGCGAACGAGGTGGGCGGCGACCCGGGCGGCCCGGCCGTCGCTCCGGAGGGCTTCCACGCCTACTGCGCGCGCGTGCAGCGCGACTGGCCCGCCACGGGCACCGTCCTGTCGACGCACGACACCAAGCGCAGCGCCGACGTACGTGCCGCGCTGACCGTGCTCACCGAGTGCCCGCAGCGGTGGGCCGAGGTGCTGGCCGAGGTGACCCGTGAGGGTCCCGGCATGCCCGACCCGCAGCTGGCGTGGGCCGCCTGGCAGACGGCGTTCGGGCTGGGCCCCGCCTCCGCGGAGCGCCTCCAGGGGGCGCTGCTCAAGCATGTGCGGGAGGCCGGGCTGTACACGTCCTGGACCGAGCAGGACCCCGCGTACGAGCAGGCGGTGGCCGCCTTCGTGGCGCGGGGCCCGAGCGGCGACACCCGTATGGCCGCCCTCAGGAGTGGCCTGGAGCCCCATGTGCGGGCGAACGTCCTGGGCGCCGCCCTGGTCCATCTGACGATGCCGGGCGTGCCGGACGTCTATCAGGGCACGGAGGGCGAGTACCGGGCACTGGTGGACCCGGACAACCGGGAGCCGTTCACGCCCCAAGAACAGCCCTCGGAGAAGTCCCGGCTGACCACGGCCGCCCTGCGGTTGCGCGGCCGGCGGCCCGGCGCCTTCGGGGAGACAGCGACGTACGGGCCGCTGACCGCCGAAGGGCCGGGCGCGGCGCACTGTGTCGCCTTCGTGCGCTCGGGTGAGGTCGTCGCGGCCGTCACCCGGCTGTCGCTGCGGCTGGCCGACGCGGGCGGCTGGCGCGGGACCCGGCTGGCGCTGCCTCCGGGGCGGTGGGCCGACGTCCTCGCTCCGGAGCGGGAGTTCACGGGGCACGTACGTGTGGCGGAGCTCTTCGACCGGATGCCCGTGGCACTGCTCGAACGCGTCCACGAGGAGCGCCGCGGATAGACGCGGATAGACGCGGATAGACCAGGACGACGATCCGGCCTGGCGGTACTACCCATACCCGCGAGCGGAGCGTGCCCGTTGAGCGTGGCTCACGCGCGCGCGGGCCACGCCGGGCCGTACGCGCGCGTGGGTCATGCCGGGCCGTACGCGCGCGTGGGCGGGCGTCCGAGGGCGGGCCGCGCACGCGGACCCTGCGCCTCCTTCGCCGCGTGTCTCCCCTCGCCGGGCTCCGAGAGCGCGAACACGGCGCCCGTGTTCGCTCCCATCAGACAGGCGTTGGAGAACGTCTTCGTGTACGCGACCGTCCGGCCGTCCCACTGGCCGCGCGCCGACGCGGTGACGGGGGCGTGGACCATCGGGCAGTAGGTGTTCTTGGGCGGGATGCGGGCGATGTCGCCGTCGGCATCCCGGAGCTCCTCGCAGGCCCGGACGGCGTGCCGGTGGCCCTGGGGCGGACCGCAGAGCAGCAGCGTGCCCCGGACCTCCCGGGACCGGGCGACGTCGCCCTGGGCGACCGTGACGTAGAGCCAGTTGCCGGGAACGGTCTCCCGGGGCGCCGGATGGGCCGGGGCCGAGCCCAGCGCGAGGAGGGCGAGGGCCACCGGCAGGGCGGTGCGTACCGCGTGCGGAATGTGGTGCGTCATTCCCTGTGCATCGGCACGGCGGGCTGCGAGCCCCAGCCCCGCTCACCCGAATGCGAGTCCACGCGCGCGTGCCGCCCTGCCAGCTCGAACGCGGCGACGACCACCCGCGACTGGTACTCCACCTGGCGCGCGACCGGAATCCACCGCGCCCCGAAGCCGTCCCGGTAGTCGGCGCACCATTCGTCGATGAGCCGGTCCAGGTCGGGCAGCGCGCCGGACGGGTCCTGTCCGGCGCGGGTCACGAGCTGGTGCAGCAGTCCCGCCGTGCGCAGGGCCACCCGGCGGGCCGAGATGGCGAGGGCCGTCAGACGGGCCGTGTCGAGGGGCGGCAGAGGGCGCAGAGCGTCGCTCTTGTAGGTGTCGGGGTCCCAGGAGTCGGCGATGTCGGGTCCCACCAGTAAATAGTCGTCCACCGGCGCGAGGAGGCGGGCGGCGTCGGGACCGCCGCGCACCGAGGGGCGTACGCGCGCCAGGAGGGCCTCCAGGAGGGCCGTGTCGCGGCGCAGGGAGCGGCTGACGGAGCGGAGCACCGCGTCGGCGTCCGGGGGCGGCGTGGCGATCTCCACGGATGTCACGCCCCACATGGGGGCCTCGACGACCGCGGTCACCGTCCCGTACCGGTGCGGGTGGAACCACGTGGACTCGACGGCCGCCTCCGTTATGGCGGCGACCCGGTCGCCCGGGCTCGGTGGCGGGATGCGGTAGACGGCGGGGCCGAGCCTCGGCCAGTAGAGGGTGTCGTAGGGGCCGAGTTCGCGTGGGACGCCGAGGCGCGCGGCGGTCCGCTCGACACGCCGGGCGAGGCCGGGCAGGTCGTGGGTCAGCTCGACGAAGGCGCCGCCGACGTCCACGCCGTGCAGGGAGCACTGGAAGAAGGGCCGCAGCTCGTCCTGGACGTCGAGCAGGGCGCGGGTCTCCGGCAGGACGGCCCCGTCCGCGCCCTCGGGGAGCCACTCGGGCTGTTCCAGGAAGCCGGGGCGGAAGAAGTTCCGGAAGTAGTTCCCCAGCGTGTACGGGCCCGCCAGCCAGCGCTCGTTGCGGCGGGCGCCGTCCGGGTCGAGGCACAGCAGCAGGTTCCAGGTGACGTCGGCGTCCTCGCACAGCCGGGGCTCGGCGAGAGCCCGCTCGGCCAGACGCAGGACCGTGCCGCCGCCCACGGGTTCGTTGGCGTGCGGTCCGGCGACGACGAGGGTGTGCCGGCTGCCGTGGCCGACGGAGAGCAGCCACAGGGGCGTGCCCGCCCGTGAGGTCCCCACACGGCGCAGCCTGGCGTCCCGGGGGTGCCGGGCGACGAGGGCGGCGGCGCGGGCGGCCAGTTCGTCCACGGTCGGGTAGCGGAGGAGGGGCAGCAAGGCACACCTCCACTATGTGGCGCCGACGGTTCACCTGTTGTGCATGGCGTACGCACAGTCAGTCACGGCTTCGGAGGTACGTCAACACCACGGAAGGTAAGAGGAACTTCAGTATCTCGCTCAGTAAATCCCAGGCCAGAGCTTTGATCGGGAGCCGTCCGTGTCCTCGTCGTCCTCGTCGTCCTCGTGATCCTCGTGTATCACTGGGAGGCGAGCCGGAACGCCATCCGCCCGAAGCTCACCTGATCGCCGTCCCGGACGACGGCAGCGCCGATGACACGCCGCCCGTTCACCGTCGTGCCGTTCGTCGAACCGAGGTCGCGCAGCACCCACAGCCCGCCCTGGTGCCTGAGTTCGGCGTGCACGCGGGAGACGGTCTCGTGGCTGAGCCGCAGCCCGTTGGCGGGGTCGCGGCCTATCCGCAGGGGATGGCCGTTGCCCGCGTGGGGCAGCAGCAGCTTGGGGAGCTGCTCGGCCCGCCAGGCCCGGCGCAGCCGTACCGTGAAGCCGGAGACCGACTCGACCGTGCCGAACACCAGCCGGGACCAGCGGCTCTCGGTGGGCAGGTCGGCGGTGAGCGCGGCGAGTTCGTCGGAGCGGCGGGCCACGAGGGCGAGTTCCATGCGCCGGACGAACGTGTCGTGGGAGAGACGCCCGAGGGCGACGCCGTCGCGGAGGACCTTCAGCGCCCGGTCGCGCTCCACGTCGGACAGCCGCGCGGGATACGTGTTGAACTCGAAGGACGACGTCACGCTGGTGATTGTCGGGCAGCGCGGCCGGGGTGTCCAGAAATCGGGGAAACGGCCGCCACCGGCAACTGGGTTGTCCCACGGGGCAAATGGGCCGATTCGAAAGCGAAGTGATCGTGCGTGGCGCACCATGGACGGGCTACCTCACGATCAGCCGACGCGTCGACAAAGGAGCAGCCGTCCATGCAGTTCGAGGTGTGGGCACCGCAGGCCGACCGCGTGACGCTTCATTGCGCGGACTCCACGCGCGCGTTGACACGCGATCCCGAGCGAACGGGATGGTGGACGGGCGAGGCGGACGCGACGGACGGGACACGGTACGGGTTCGCGCTCGACGACGGCCCCGTGCTGCCCGATCCGCGCTCGCGCCGCCAGCCGGACGGGCCGGACGGCACCAGCGCGGTGGTCGACCACGAGCGGTACGCGTGGCGGGTGCCGTGGGCGGGGCGCGCCCTGCCGGGTGCGGTGCTGTACGAGCTGCACGTGGGCACGTACACCCGCGAGGGCACCCTGGACGCGGCGGCGGAGCGGCTGGGGCACCTGGCCGAACTGGGCGTCACGCATGTGCAGTTGATGCCCGTGTGCCCGTTCCCCGGAGTGCACGGCTGGGGGTACGAGGGTGTCTCGCTGTGGGCCGTGCACGAGCCGTACGGCGGGCCCGAGGCGCTGAAGCGCTTTGTCGACCGGGCGCACGAGCTGGGCCTGGGGGTCGTCCTGGACGTCGTGCACAACCACCTGGGCCCGTCCGGCAACCATCTGCCCGCGTTCGGCCCCTACTTCACGGACACGCACCACACGCCCTGGGGCGCGGCCGTGAACCTGGACGCGCCGGGCTCGGACGAGGTGCGCGCGTATCTGGCCGGCAGCGCGCTGGCGTGGCTGCGGGACTACCGGCTTGACGGGCTGCGTCTGGACGCGGTGCACGCGCTGAAGGACACGCGCGCCCGGCACTTCCTGGAGGAGCTGTCGACGGCGGTGGACGCGCTCGCCGCCGAGCTGCACAGGCCGCTGTTCCTGATCGCCGAATCCGATCTGAACGACCCGCGGGTCATCACCGCGCGCGCGGAGGGCGGGCTCGGGGTGCACGCGCAGTGGAACGACGACTTCCACCACGCGCTGCACACCACGCTCACGGGTGAGGCCCAGGGGTACTACGCGGACTTCGCCCGCGCCCCCTTCGCGGCCCTGGCGAAGACGCTCACGGACGGTTTCTTCCACGACGACACGTACTCGACGTTCCGGGCCCGCCGGCACGGCCGCCCGCTGGACCGTACGCGCCTCGCGGCACACCGGCTGCTCGGCTACACACAGACGCACGACCAGGTCGGCAACCGCGCCCAGGGCGACCGTCTGTCGGCCGCGCTGTTGCCGGAGTCCCCCGGGCTGCTGGCCTGCGCCGCCGCCCTGGTCCTCACCGGGCCCTTCACACCGATGCTGTTCATGGGCGAGGAGTGGGCGGCGGGCACGCCCTGGCAGTTCTTCACCGACCACACGGACCCGGAGCTCGCCGAGGCCGTACGCCAGGGCAGGCGCCGTGAGTTCGCGGCGCACGGCTGGGCCGGGGAGGCCACGCCCCGGCCGGGGTACATCGACAACATTCCCGACCCGCAGGACCCGGCGACCCGCGACCGTTCCTGTCTCGACTGGTCCGAGCCGGACAGGGAGCCCCACGCGCGCGTGCTCGCCTGGTACCGGGAGCTCATCGCGCTGCGCCACGCCCAGCCCGACCTCACGGACCCCGACCTCGCGGACACCAAGGTCGCCCACGACGAGGACGCCCGCTGGTTCGCGTTCCGCCGCGGTGACGTCCGGGTGGCGGTCAACCTCGGCGGGGAGACCGCGTCGATCCCGCTCGGCGTCCGCCACGCGCGCGTGCTGGCCGCGTGGGAGCCGGTTCGGGCGCCGGGGGCGGACGGGGTGTTGAGCGTGCCGGGCGAGTCGTGTGTGGTGCTGACACAGGACTGAGGCCGGCGCCACCTGCGAACGTCACTTGCGAAGCCCCAGGGGCTACAACGCCTCGTCCGGCCCGTCCCGCAGCTCCGTGACCCGCTCCAGCAGGATCGCCTCCCATGCCCTCCGCAACTGTTTCCGCAGCAGCGGGAGAGGTCCGGCGTCGCGGCCCCGGACCTTCTCGGAGAGGCGGATCACCGTGTCGCAGCGAGCCAGCCACAGGCCGCGCAGACAGGGGCGGGCGCCGTACCCGGCGAGTGTGGCGGCGCGCACCGCGGCCGGGGCTCCGACGGCGTGGGCGAGGCCCGCGATGTCCTCGGCGGGGTCGCCGACCACCGCGCCGGTCCAGTCGAGGACGCCGCGCACCCGGCCGTCGGCGCTCACCACGAGGTGCTCGCCGTGGAGGGCGTGGTGGACGAGGACGGGGGAGGGCGCGGTGAGCTGGGCGGCGGCGGGCGGGGTGAGCTGGGCGAGCCGCGTGGGGTCGAACTCGTCGGCCTGGGCGAGGTGTTCGGCGGCCCGTGCGGCGGCCCTGCGCATCGCTTCCAGGGAGCGTGGCGCGACACGCGGGACGCCGAGCGCCTCGGCCTGCCGGGCGGGAACCTCGCGCAGGCCGGTGAGAAGCCCGGCCAGGTCGTCCTCGCCGACGGCGGAGACGTCGTGGTCCTCGGCGGTGCCACCGGGCAACCGCGTGTCGAGCGTGTAGGTCAGGCCGGCCGCCCACTCGCCGTGCGCGACGCTCACCGGGACGGCGACCCCGAGGTGCGGGCGGACCAGGTCGCGCAGCCGTAGCTCGCGGCGCTGCCGTACGGCGCGGTCGCGGTCCTGGGCGAGCCGCAGCACATGGCGGGTGCCGACCCACCAGGTGGAGTGCTCGCCGCCCTCGACGACGGGCCGCACGTCGGGTCCGCCACCGCCCGGCAACAGGGAACGGGCCAGTCGGCGGACGGTGTCCGCGGTGGGGGGCGGTGCCTGGGTCATGGGTCGCGCCGTCGTCATCCGGAGGGGGTCGGGGCTCCTGGCTGCTCGTTCGGTACGGCATGCCCGGCGGGAGACCGGGCACGCCGTACGCGTCATTCGACTATCGCCATCTCGCGCTCCGAGGTGTTGAGGCGGCGCCCGCCGTCCTCGGTCACCGTCACGATGTCCTCGATGCGCACCCCGAAGCGGCCCGGCAGATAGACCCCCGGCTCGACGGAGAAGCACATGCCGGGCACCAGGGGCCGCTCCTCGCCCTCGACCATGTAGGGCGGCTCGTGCGTCGTGACGCCGATGCCGTGGCCGGTGCGGTGGATGAAGTACTCGCCGTACCCGGCCTCGGTGATCACTGCGCGGGCCGCCCGGTCGACGTCCTGGCAGGCGGCGCCCGGCCGGACCGCCCGGACGCCCTCCTCCTGGGCCGCGCGCACGATGTCGTGCACCCTGCGCTCCTCGGCGTCCGGCTCACCGACGTGGACGGTACGGGAGGTGTCGGAGCCGTAGCCGTGCTTCAGGCCGCCGAAGTCGAGGACCACCATGTCGCCGCGCTCGATGACGCGGTCGCCCGCCTCGTGGTGGGGGTTGGCGCCGTTCGGGCCCGAGGCGACGATCGTGAAGTCGACCTGGGAGTGTCCGAACTGCCGCAGCAGGCCGGCGAGATCGGCGGCGACCTCGGTCTCCCGCCGTCCGGCGAAGCGAACCTCTCGGATCTCCTCGTACGCCGCGTCGGCGGCCGCGCCGGCGGCTGCCAGCCGCTGGAGTTCCGCCGCGTCCTTGACGGCCCGCAGCATCGGCAGGGCCTCGGTGAGGGACACGTAGGCCGTGTCCGGCAGCCGGTTCTGCAGGCCGAGCAGGTGCATGGCCCAGGCGTTGTCGCTGACACCGAAGCGACCACCGGAGCGGCCGGTGCGGCCTGTACGGTCGGCGCGGCCGAGGAGGTCCGCGGCGGTCTCGTAGGGGTCCGTGCCGTCGGTCCAGTCGCGCAGGGCCAGCATCGGCGCCGCCTTCGCCGCGTCCGGCGCCTCCAGGGCCGGAACGACCAGCGCGGGGTCCTCGCCGGGCCGCAGGACCAGCAGGGTCAGCCGCTCCGTCTCCGGCGGCCGGTACCCCGTCAGCCACACCAGGTCGGGTCCGGGCGCGATCAGGACGCCGTCGAGACCGGCGTCGCCTGCGGCCCGTGCCGCGCGTCGCATGCGGGCCGTGTAGTCGTCGGCGGTGAAGGGCTCGGGCGTGCCGGTCATCGTTTCCTCCGTGCGTCGGTTCCTCCGTGCGTCCGGAGTTTCCCAGGGTCCACGGGCAGCATCCTGCCCCTCCCCCGCGGCGTGCGCGAGCCGATTGCGGCGTGGCGTCAGCTCTCCAGGGCCAGCCGCGCCCCGAGCAGCAGCAGAACGCCTCCGGAGACCTGCTCCAGACGCCGGCGCACACCGCTGCGGGACAGCACGGCCCTCATGCGGCCCACGAACCACACGTACATGCTGTAGTAGCCCGTCTCGTAGACCGCCCAGAGCGCCGCGAGCCCGATCATGGTGGGCAGGTGCGGTGCACCCTCGAACGTGGCATTCCCTCCCCTCGCGTCCATACGTCCCTCAAAGCAGGCCCCAAGCCCTCCGCGTGGTCGTCGGCGTCCGTGCGAGACGTCCTGGGGCATCCCAACATCGTGGGCCACCAGGTCGACCCGCTCACGAGCCGATTGGTCCGGGAGAACGGCCGCCCCGTGGAGGTCTGGGAACCGGTCGTGTCCTCAGAGGAACGGGACCTCGCCGTCGCGTCGCTTCCCGCCGTGACCGGCCGGGCCGCTACCTCCGGGCGCCACTGGCTCTACGCCGTGGTCCGGTGCGGGCAGTGCAGCCGGAACATGCACTACAACAAGTCTGCTGGGACCAAGTCGTCGGACGTGGCGGTCTTCAAGTGCTACGGGTCCAACAGGGAACGCCACGGAGCTGTCACAGCGCGGGCCGTGGACGTGGAGGAGTACGTCCGGGAGACCTTCTTGGAGTCCCTGGGCGACGCGCTGTACGCAGAGCGGAAGTGGGTGGGGGGCACGGACTCCCGGGCCGACCTGAAGCGGCTCCGGGCCTTCCTTACGGAGCTGGAGGAGGACCGGAAGGCTGGTCTCTATGCCACGCCGGAGGGCCGCGACAGGTTCCGCCGTCAGTACGCCGAGACGGAACAGGAGATTGCGGAGCTGGAAGCCCGGCCCGTGGTCGAGGGGGGCTGGCAGGTCGTGCCGACAGAGGACCGGCCGGCGGACGTGTGGGAGCGTTGGACAACTGAGCAGCGTGGCTCATGGCTCCGGGACTCCAGCGTCCACGTCGACATCTCCCGGCCCGCCGTGAAGCGCGCGCGGATTCCTCTGAGGGAGCGCGCCACCGTTGACTGGGGTGCGCTCACCGGTCTGTACGTGGAACTGGACGCTGTCGGCGCGGACATGGACTGACAGCTGACGCACGCACGTTATTGGGTCCTCTCCTGGATTTCGCCGTGTGTCGGGCCAAGGCCTCGGGTGCGAGGGGGCCCTGGGATGGCGAACAGGTCACGGGCCGGGACGCGCCTCCTGGGCTCGCGTTCCACGTGCTCGACGACGAGGGGCGGTCGACGAGTCACTTCAGGGTGGCGTGACGGGGCCGTCCGGAACAGGTGGCAGGTACCGGGTCCTTCCGGCGCTGGTATCAGGTGACGACCCCGGGGACCGTGGTCAGCAGCTGCCGGGTGCCGTCCGCGTGCCGCACCGTGAGCCTGACCGGTCTGCCGGGGTCCGCGGACGCGACGGCCCGTGCGAGGTCGGCGGCCCGTGCGACGCGGGTACCGCCGAAGGCCAGCAGGACGTCACCGCGGACGAGGCCCGCGGTGTGGGCGGGGCCGGGGACGTGGACGCCCACGACGAGCGCGCCCGTGCCCCTGGAGGAGTCGACGACCTCGGCACCCAGCGTGGCCCGTACGGCGGTGCTCATGGCGGTGGGAGCTGAACCACCCTGCTGTGCGACGGACGTGGGGGCGTCGGACAGCAGCGTGGAGCCTCCCGGCTGCGGCTGTGCACGCGGCCGCCCGCCGGACTCACCGGGCGCGCCCTCCTGCTGTCGCAGCTCCGCCAGCTTGCTCATGCCGATGACGGTGGCGCCGACGGCGCCGAGTCCGACCCCGGTCAGGAGCAGGACGGTGGCGGCGAGCAGGGCGAGAAGCGCGGTGGCGAGCCGTTTCCCGCGGCGGGGTGCGGCGTGCGGGCGCCGGGCGGGGCCGGACGGGGCGGACGGGCCGCCACCGCCCGACTCCTGGCCGGGCATGGGCTTCGGTCGCAACACGGTCTCTTCCATCAGTCGATCGCCTCCAGGAGTCGGTCTACCCGGCGCACGACGGTGCGACGATCCACGAAAGAGTGAGACTGGTGCGGAGGGCGGACCTCAGCCCGTGTGGCCGTCGTGGCCGCCGTGCCCGGTGCCGTGGTCGAACTTCAGTGCCTCCTCGGGCAGGACGACGAAGGGCCGCATCATGCCCATGTCCTCGTGCTCCAGCAGATGGCAGTGGTACATGAACCTGCCGTACGCCCCGTCGAAGCGGCCCATCACGCGCAGCATCTGGTTCCCCGGAACCTGGAACACGTCCTTGTGGCCGCGCTCGTTGGGCGCGAGGGGAACGCGCGTGTCCGGGTTGAACCTGATCGGTTTCACCGTGCCGCCGATCGCCGGGTCGAAGCCGGAGACGTCGTACGCGTCACGGCCGAGCAGCTGGAAGTCGGCCAGGTGGATGTGCATGGGGTGCACGACCGGAGGCGGGGCGAGGTTGAGGAAGCTCCACTGTTCATGGGAGCCCTCGGCGATGGTGAAGCCGAGCGCGTCGTTGAACGCGCGTGCCGTGCGGCGGTACGTCCTCGTGGTGCCGTCCTCGCCGGTGAGCTGGATGACGCCGTCGGTGGGGACCTGGATCTCACCGGGGTCCTTGACCTCGGTCATCTCCCAGATCTCCAGATGTCCGCCGCCGCCCTTGGTGCCCGGGGCGGTCAGCACGATCAGGCGGTGGCCGTGCCCGGTGTCGTGGGTCAGCGGGCGGAAGGAGCCGGAGAGGACCTCCGGCAGTTCGAAGGTGTCCTCCTCGCAGTGGTCGCGGACGCGGAACTCCATGACCTCCGGGTAGCGCACATCATTCACCGGGTCGGGCACTCCGGGCGCCTGCCCGCGGCCCTTGTTGACCAGCCGCAGCGTCCGGCCGGCGAGCGCGCGGAAGTCGACGAGCAGGTCGAAGCGCTCGGCCGGGGCGGCGCTCAGCACGGGCAGGTCCCCGGTGAAGTCGATGGGCACGGGCCGCGGCAGCAGCCCGCCGTCGCTGCCGATCTGGTGCACCACGCCCGGCACCGGGTTGTTGTCCTCGTCGACCAGGACCAGGTTGTAGATGCGCGCGTTCGACGCGTTGACGAGACGGAAGCGGTACCAGGCGGCGTCCACGTCCGCGTAGGGCCAGATGCGGCCGTTCACCGTCGCGTACGGGCCGCTGAAGGGCAGCGAGACCGGCTTGCCCGTCTCCGGGTGCTCGTCCACGATGCGGACCGTCTTGTGCAGCAGCCGGCCGTTGAGGCGGCCGTCCTCGTCCGTGTCCAGGTTCCGGTCGGCGAGCAGCAGCGGGATCTCCCGCTCCCCGCGGGGGAGGTGGAGGGCGTCCTCCTCGTCGTCCCGGACGAGGTAGGTGCCGTACAGGCCCGTGTGCACGTTCCACCTGGTGATGTTCATGGCGTGGTCGTGGTACCACCACTGGACCGCCTGGTGGTCGTTCGGGTATTCGGCGAGCTGGGCGTCGCCGGAGCTCACCGCGTTGTCCGCCCAGCCGTCGTTGCCGCCGCCCGTCTGGGCGCCGTGCAGGTGTGTCACCGACCAGGCGGGCAGGGCCGCCACGTTCTTGTCGGGCTCGACGCCCTCACGGCCCGGCTCGGTGGTGGCCGGCGCGGTGCCCGGGGCGCGAACGGGCACCTCGACGGCGGTGACCGGGTACTCGCTGCCCTTGGGGATGCGGTTGGTCCAGGCGATGCGGACACGCTGCCCGCGCCGCACCTCGATGGTCGGGCCCGGCACCTGTCCCTCGTAGCCCCACATCAGGGTCGGCGGCAGCTGCGGGTGGAGCCGCACCCAGGTGGGACGCAGCGCGATCTCGGTCTCCCGCAGCACGTCGCCGGACTCCGGCCGCAGAACGGGCGGGACGGGCAACGGTGTCACGTACGGCGCCAGCTCCCCCGTGGCGAGCGCCTCCTCGGTGATGTGGTCGGTGATCCTCTCGATGATGTCGGTCAAGGCTCGAACTCCCCCGTGCTGTGTTGTCTGTTCTTCCCCTTACCTCAGAAGACTCCGGACATCCCACGGAAGTTCCCTGAATATCCCGTTCCGTACAAGAAGTTTCAAAAGCCCGAAATGGAACGCTGAACTCCTGTTGCCGGTGACGACTCGGCGGTCTTTGGGGGCATCGGCGGTCATCAGCGGTGATCGGTGGTCAGAGAGTCACCGGCTGCGGCCCCCACGCGAACGGCAGCGCCGGCGCCCGGTCCGGCAGGAAGCCGTGGGCGCGGCGGGCAAGGAACTCGGCGTCGTAACGGCGGACGGTGCGGTGCCAGTTGAGGATGCCGGACAGCCAGTTCCGCAGCTCGGCCACATAGCCCTCCATGGTCGCGCGGGCCTCGTCCGGAAGGTCGAAGTCCTCGTAGACCACGGGGAGTTCGTTCTTCGCGACATGCTCGAACTGCTGCATGCGCTGGGTCATCAGATCGTGGACGACACCGAGGGCGGTCGGGTAGTCGCAGCCGAAGAACGTCTGCACGACGAGGATGCCGTTGTGGACCTCGCCCTCGTACTCGATCTCCTTCTGGTACGAGAAGCAGTCGTTCAGGAGGCACGCGTAGTCCATGGCCGCGGTCTCCAGCGACCGGACCGGGCCGCTGCGGTACACCTCCGGCGGGACGGCGGGCCCGTGGCCCATGCGGCACAGACGGAGCGTGAGGTCCGAGCCGAAGGTGGCGCGGCGCATCTCCAGGTAGTCGACCGGGTCCGGGACGCGGTTCTGGATCTGGTTGGCCAGCTCCCACAGCCAGCTCTCGGTCATCACGTCCACCGCGGCCTTCATGTCGCGGCGGGCGTCCGGGCTCATCTCGGCCGTGGTACGCCGCCAGAGGTCGACAAGGCCGCGCTCCATGCCGTTCGTGGGCACGAGGGGCGGCTCGCCGTCCAGGGGCATGCAGGCCGAGAGGCGCTCGGTGCACAGCTTGGCCGCGGCGAGGTCGCGGCGGGCGCCGAACACGAGCGGGTAGTAGTCGTCGGCGTACGTCCCCCAGGCCAGCCACTGGGCGCTGAGGTCGAGTGCCTCGGGGCCCCCGTCCGGGTCCAGGCCCGCGGAGCACAACGCCAGGTCGCAGGCGGCGAGTTTGTCCTCGTCCCAGACGCCCTCGCTCAGCATGCCCATGTGGTGCATCCAGGGCACGAGTCGCTGCCGGGCCCCGTCCAGGTCGGGATTGAGGCGGGCCTGGAACGGCATGTAGAAGTCGGGCAGCAGGGACGGGCCGACCTTCTGGAACGGCACATGGGCGTGGGCGCGCAGCCGCTGCGCCGCGGCCTCGGCGAGCAGCGTGCCCATGTCGGAGGCGGACGTGCCGAACCCTGCCCGGCGGATGAGCGCCGGGCCCGAGAGCACCGCGCCACCGAGGTCCAGTGGCCCGCGCGTCACGCTGTCGTTCATGTACCGGCTGGACCGCATGTGCCATTCGTGGCCGCCCGACTGCCAGTCCTGCAGACCCTTCGTGTACGCGGCGACGGCGGCGGCCTCCTGCGGTGTGAGCCCCTTCTCCAGGGCCAGCGCGGGGACTTCGGTGAGCGCCGTGTGCTCGAACTGGTGGAGCCGTGAGGTGAGGACGTCGTTGACGGTCTCGGCCGCTTCCTGGGTCGTACAGTCGAAGAAGGTCTCCAGGACGAGGACGCCGTTGCTGAGCTCGCCCTCGTCCTCGACCTCCCGCTGGTAGGAGAACAGGTCGTTGCGCAGGTGGACGGCGTCGGAGAACGTCTCCATCAGCACCCTGAGCGGCCTCGACTCCGCGACGGGTGCGGGCACTTCGGCGGTCGCGTACTCCACGAGGCCCGCCGACCAGGGGGCCCCGCCGACCTTGCGGCGCATCTCGATGTACTCGACGGGGTTGGCGATCCGCCCCTCGTTGATGTTGGACAGCTCCCACAGCGACTCGTTCAGCAGGTGCTCGGTGGCGACCGCGAAGCGCCTGCGCCAGTGCGCCGACATCGACGGCACCGTGCGCGCCCACAGGTCCGCGAGGCCCGCCTCGACGGGATTCTCCGGCTCGGGTACGGGCGTCGCGAGGTCCAGGGGCATGAAGAGCGGAAGCCGGTCCAGGTATGCCTTGCCGCCGGCGCGGTCCTGGCTGCGCTTGAAGGTCTCCAGGAAGTGGTCGTCGAAGAAGAACACCCACACGTACCAGTCGGTGATGAGCGAGAGCGCCGGGCCGTCGCAGTCGGGGTGTGTGTACGCGCACAACAGGCCGTAGTCGTGCGCCTCCAGGTCGGCCTGTTCCCAGATGCCGGAGCCCTCCAGCATGCCCATGTCCCGCGCCCACGCGGTCGAATGGGCGCGGGCATCGTCGAGGTGCGGGTTCAGCCGCGCGGGGTACGGCATGTAGAAGTGCGGGAGTACGAAGGGCTGCGTCATGGCCGGGCCCTACCCGTGGCCCCCAACGGCCATCCCCGGGGCGGCACATGATCACACCATCGCGTGAACGGGGGCCTGAACAGGAACCCGAACGGCACCTCAGGCGCCGGGAGGGCCGGAGAGGCCGGAAGGGTCGGCCGGCGTCCGCACCGTCCGGCCCACCTCCGCCCTCAGCTCCACGAACTCCGGCAGCCCCCGGGTGCCGATCTGGTCCCGTTCCCCGGGGAGCCGCACCGGCAGGTCCAGGACCACGCGTGAACCCGGGCCCGGGGAGAGGGCGATCACCCGGTCACCCAGGTACACGCTCTCGTCGATGTCGTGGGTGACGAAGACGATGGTCGTGTCGTCGTTGCGGTGGACCTGGAGGAGGAGGTCTTCGAGGTCCTCGCGGGTCTGGGCGTCGAGGGAGCCGAAGGGTTCGTCCATCAGCAGGAGGGAGGGGCGGCAGACCAGGGCGCGGGCGATGGCCACGCGTTGTTGCATGCCCCCGGAGAGCTGCCACGGGTGGCGCCGGGCCGCGCCGGAGAGACCGACGCGGTCCAGGATGCGCTCGGCCTCGGCCCGGCGTTCTGCGCGGGGCAGGCCGCGGCGGCGCAGCGGGAGCGCGACGTTCTCGCGAACCGACAGCCAGGGGAAGAGGGAGCGGCCGTAGTCCTGGAAGACGACGGCGAGGCCGTCGGGGACGCCCGTCACCGGGGTGCCGTCGATCGTGACCTCACCCTCGGCGGCCGGGAGCAGGCCCGCGATCGTACGCAGCAGGGTCGACTTGCCGCAGCCCGACGGGCCTACCACGCAGAGGAGTTCACCGTCGGGGACCTTGAGCGTGAGGTCGCTCAGGACGGCGTGGTCGCCGTACCACTGGCTCAGCTTGCGCAGTTCGAGCATGGGGGTGCGGTCACCTGGCCCAGGGTTCGTAGAGCGCGCCCTCGGTGCCGGTGACGCGGAGGTGCAGGAGGAAGGGGCCTTCGTCGTCGCCTCGGTGGAGGGCGTGGTCGAGGGCCTGAGGGAGTTCGCCGGGCCGTTCCGCGTACGCCGAGGGGCAGCCGAAGGAGGCGGCAAGCGCGGCGAAGTCGATTCCGGTGATGTCGGTGCCGGGGACCGGGGCGATGGCGATACGCCGACCCAGCGCACGGACGGCGCCGTAACCGGCGTTGTCGAGGACGACGTACGTGACCGGCGCACCGTGCTGGGCGGCGGTCCACAGGGCCTGCACCGAGTACATCGCCGAGCCGTCGCCGATCACGCACACCACCCGGCGGCGGTCGGCGAGCGCCCGGCCGACGGCGAGCGGCAGGCCCCAGCCGAGGGCGCCGCTGCCGGTGGTGAGGAAGCCGCCGTCGTGGGCGACCGGCACGCGCGCGTGGAGGGCGTCCCGGTGGCTGGGGGCCTCCTCCACGAGGACGCGGTCGTGCGGAAGTCGTTCGCGGAGGAGGTCGAAGACCAGCTCCGGAGTCAGGTCGCCCGATGCGGGTGCCGGGGGTGGGAGACGGCGCGGCGGCGGAGGGTCGCGATGGTCCGCGTCCTTGACCAGGGCGGCCAGTTGGGTCAGGGCCGGTTTCAGCGTCGTGACGATGCTGGTGCCCGTGGGCAGCCAGGCCGCCTGGCCCGGGTCGCAGTCCAGGTGGAAGAGCTCGGTGCCGGGGCAAAGGGGCGGGCCCTGTGTGTGGACGTGGTACGTGAAGAGCGGTGCGCCGAGGGTCACGACCACGTCGTACGGCTCCAGCGTGGCCGCCAACTGGTCCGCGACCGGCGGCAGGAAGCCCTGGAAGAGCGGGTGCGACTCAGGGAAACCGGAGCGGCCCGACAGCGGGCTGATCCACACGGCGGCGCGGGTGCGCTCGGCGAACGCCCGGACCCGCGCGTGCGCGTCCTCGTCGTCGACGCCTGGACCGATGACCACCGCGGGGCGCTCACAGGTGTCGAGGCGCGCGGCAAGGGCGGACAGCGTCTCCGGACCCGCTGTGTACGCGCCGTGCACGACCCGCGGGGTGACGGGGTCGGCGGGCCGGTCCCAGTCGTCCTCGGGGACGGAGACGAAGACAGGGCCGCGCGGATGCGTCATCGCGACGCGGTGTGCCTCGGCGAGAACGGCGGGCACATCGGCGGCGCGGTCCGGCTGGCGGCTGAACTTCACGTAGGGGCGCGGGAAGCGGGCGGGTTCGTCAGCGCCGAGGAAGGGGCGCAGCTGGAGCAGGGCGCGGGACTGCTGGCCGGCGATGACGACGAGGGGCACGCGGTCGCGGTACGCGTTGAACACCGCGCCCAGGGCGTGGCCGACCCCTCCGGCCGAGTGGAGGCTGACGAGGGCGGCGCGCCGGGTGCCGATCGCGTGCCCCGCGGCCATCGCCACGGCGACGGACTCCTGGAGGCCCAGGACGTAGGTGAAGTCCTCGGGCCAGTCGCGGAACATGCGCAGCTCCGTGGAGCCCGGGTTGCCGAAGACGGTGGTCATCCCGGTGTCCCGGCAGAACGCGAGGAAGCTGTCCAGAACGGTGGGCTGTCCCGTGGGCGGCTGGGCGCGGCGGCCTCCCGTCGGCTCAGCGGGGTCCGTGGACCCCCTTGGTCCCGCCGAGTTCACTGGTCCCGCCGACCCCATCGGTTCCATCGGTCCCGTCGGTCCCGTCGATCCCGTCATCGCGTGCCCTCCCTTCCCCGGCCGATCAGTCGCCTCTCGACCGTCAGCAAACCGGTGTTGAGCAGATAACCGAGCGCGCCCAGCAGGAGCAGCACCGCCCAGACGGTGAGGAGGTCGGAGCGGGACTGGGCGTCGGTGAGTGTGTAGCCGATTCCGTCCGCGGTGCCCGGCAGGAGTTCCGAGAACACCATGAGGATGAGTGAGAGGGACAGGCTGAGGCGCAGGCCCGCGAAGATCCGGGGCAGCGCGGACGGCAGGAACAGCAGCCACAGTCGTTCGGCGGCGTTGAGCCGCAGTACGGCGGCGACGTCGAGACGGAGCGGCTCGGTGTTGCGCGTCCCCTCCGCCGTGTTGATGAGCACCGGCCACACGGCGCTGAACACGATCGACGCGAGCTGCATCGGCGTACCGAAGTCGAAGATCACGACGAAGACGGGCACCAGCGCCGGGGGCGGGACGGCGCGCGCGAACTGCAGCACCGGATTGCACAGCGCGTACGCCCGTCGCGAGCGGCCGACGGCCACGCCGAGCGCGATCCCCGCCACTGCGGCGAGGGCGAAGCCCGCTGCCATGCGGCCGAGGCTGGGCAGGATGTTGTCGACGGCGTCCGCCGTGAGGAACGCGTGGGCGACCGGCCCGGAGAACCACAGGTCGTAGGCGTGGCGGACGATACGGCCGGGCGGCGGGAAATACACGCTGCCGTGGGCACGGGCGGCGGCCTCCCACACGAGCACGGCGACGGCCAGCACGGCCCACCGGAGCAGCGCGCCCCGGGCCGCCGCGGAGGCGGCCGCCCTCCTGCCGCCGGCCGCTCCGGACACGTCGGGCACCCCGGACACACCGGGCACAGCCACTCGGCTCACCGCTTCCGCTCCCTGTGTTCCGGCGTCCACGGAAACAACCCGCGTTCGATCCGTACGAGTACGGCGTTGACGACCAGCCCCAGCGCGCCCGCCCACACCACACCCGCCAGCACGTCCCGCGTGCCGTCCGTCGCGAGGCCCGCCTGGGCGATGAAGATGCCGAGGCCCTCGCCGAAGCCGGCCAGGATCTCCGTGGCGACCGCGAGGATGAGCGCCACGGCGGCCGAGATACGGACACCGGCAGCGATGAAGGGGGCCGTCGCGGGGAGTTCGACGCGCAGCAGAACGGCGAGGCGGCCGAAGCCGAAGGCGCGCAGGGTGTCCTTGGCCAGGGACTCGGTCTCGCCGAGGCCGTAGACCGTGTTGAACAGGATCGGCCACACCGAGGCGTACATGACGAGGACGACCTCCGTCTCCGTGCCCGAGCCGAGCAGCAGCGAGACCAGCGGGATCAGCGCGACGGACGGCAACGGCCGCAGGAACTCCACGACGGCCCGCGACGCCGCGTCGACCACCGGCACACTGCCCAGCAGCAGCCCGACCGGTACGGCGATCGCACACGCGAGGCCCAGCCCGAGGGCCCACGCCCTCAGGGTGGCGCCGACCCCGTCGAGAAAGGCGGAGTCGCCGGCCAGCTCGACTGCGCGGGCGAGGACTTCCGAGGCGGGCGGGAGGTACGTACGCCGTACGATCCCCGCCCGGCTGACCACCTCGCAGATCGCGAAAGCGAGCAGCACGCCGGCCACGCCGAGCAGGAAATCCTGCCGAACTCGAACGCGAACCCGCAGCACGCCCCGCACTCCCACCCCCACTTCACGTCACTTCACGTCACTTCACTTCACTTCACTTCACTTCAGCAGCAGGTTCCCGGGATCGAGCTCCTTCTTCAGCAGCCCTTGTTCCCGCATGAGTTCGGTGAGGCGCCGCAGCTGGTCGGCGTCGGTGGTGGCCGGATACGCGGGCAGGTGGATGGACTCGGCCTGTTCGGCGGTCACCCTGGTGTACTCGGGGAGTTGTTCCCGTACGGCATCGGGATCCTCCGTGGCGATCTTCGCGGCGGCCTCGACGGCCCGCTGGAAGGCGGCCGCGGCCTCGGGGTTCCCGGAGGCGTAACTCCGCGTGGTGACGTACCCGCTGATCGGGATGGACGTGACGGGAGAGGACCCGCCGTCGATCAGTACTCGCGCGCCGAGATCCTTCTGGATCGCGCTGGAGAACGGCTCCGCCGCGTGCACCGCTTCCACCTGGCCCCTCTCCAGGGCAGGCCCCATCTGCGGGAACGCGATCTGGCGGTACTCGGGCAGGCCCGCGCCCCGCTCCTGAAGGATCGCGTCGAGGGTCAGCGACTGGATGTTGTTGAGGATGTTGACGGCGACCTTCTTGCCCTTGAGGCCGTCGGCGTTCTTGATCGGGGAGTCCTTGGGGACGAGCACGTCCATCATGTGCGGTGCGACGCGGGCACCCTCGGCGAGGATGCGCAGGTCCAGCGTGCCCTTCTCGTCGGCCTGGAGGAAGGTGACGTAGTTGGCGCCCGCGATGACGTCGACCTGGCCCTTGGCGAGGGCGGGCAGGGCCTGGATGCTCTGCTGGACCGGCTGAATACGGACGTCGAGGCCCTCCTTCTTGAACAGCCCCCGGTTCTGCGCGAGGTACAGCGGGGCGCCGTCGGCGAGCGGCAGGGCGGCGACGGTGATCTGCCGCGAGGAGGAGTCACCGCCGGACGATCCGTCGTCACCGGCTCCCTCATCACCTCCGCAGCCCGCCAGCGTGAGGGCCAGCACGGTCGTCACCGCAGCCAACCCGACTGTCTTCTCGCGCAGTTGACGCAACGTCATGCGCGCATCGATACCTGTGGGAGCGGCTTGATCACAACGCTTCGGCGCGTCGTTCTGCGCACCCTCACAGAACACCCTCCGTACTCTTGCCGAGCCGTTGCCACCCGGTCACCGTGGTCGCATGACCTCCTTCCTGCTGCCCCATGAGGTGCACGGCGACGGCACCCACAAGGTGTTCGCCGTGCACGGCTGGTTCGCCGACCGGTCCGCCTACGCGGCCGTGCTGCCCGATCTCGACCGCGCCTCGTTCCAGTACACGCTGGTGGACTTACGCGGGTACGGCCGGGCGAAGGACGCGGTCGGCGCGTTCACGACCGCCGAGGCCGCGGCCGATCTGGTCGTGCTGGCCGACCGGCTCGGCTGGGAGCGGTTCTCCGTGGTGGGCCACTCGATGGGTGGCGCGGTGGCCCAGCGGCTGCTGGCCGTCGCCCCGCACCGGCTGCGCCGGGTCGTCGGCGTCTCCCCGGTCCCCGCCTCGGGGCTGGCCCTCCCGCCGGACCAGTGGCAGCTGTTCGCGGACGCCGCCGACAAGCCGGAGAACCGCCGCGCCATCATCGACGTCACCACCGGGAGCCGTCGCCCCGGCGCCTGGCTGGACCGGATGGTCGACCGGTCCCTCACGTGCAGCGACGCCAAAGCCTTCCGCGCCTGGCTCGACTCCTGGGCGGGCGAGGACTTCCACACCCAGGTGGAGGGTGCGGGGGTTCCGGCACTCGCCGTGACAGGAGGTCTGGACCCGGCCCTGTCGGCCGAGCTGATGCGTCAGACGTGGATGCGCTGGTATGCGCGCGGCGAGCTCTTCGAACTGCCGTGGGCCGGGCACTACGCGATGGACGAGGCCCCCCTCGACCTCGTCCGCGCCGTGGAGGACTTCCTGCGCGCCGACCCGGACACCCCGCGATGAGCACGCCGGGCACGCCGAGCACCCCACGCCCCTTTTCAGGGACGTACCCTCAGGGCCTCACCTGGATCAGCGCGTGCGCGCCGCTCGTCCGCCACCCCTGTCCCTCCGCGGCGACGAGGGCCGGCTCCGTGCGCGCGTCGAGCCCGGCGATCACATCCGACTTGAGGGTGCGCAGGGCCGCCACCGGGCCGGGGAAGTACGCCGTCGGCGTCGCGAACGGGGTGGTCGGCGGCCACAGGCGGTCGCCCACGAGACGACGGTAGTTGAGGTCACCCTTCATGATCGTGAGGTCCGCCGCCGCGAACTCCGCGCGGAGATCGTCCGGCATGTCCGCGTACGGCAGCGGGCCGCACGAGAAGGGGTGCGCCCGGAGGGTGAGGCGGCCGTCGCCCAGGGCGGACCACAGGCTCCGGCCGACGGGCGCTTCGGCGGCCACCAGGTGGCGTACGGCGTCGACGAGGTCGGCGGTCGTGGCGTCCGAGACGTAGTACGGGTACGGCTTGAGGTGCAGTACGGCCCGCTCGATGCGGTCGTGCCGGAGGAGACGGTCGGCGAGGAGCAGGTCGGGGATGAGTTCGCGGCCGGCGTTGTCGGCGACGACGACCAGCGTGCCCCCGGTCAGCAGCGGCCAGAGCGACTCGCTGTCGTCCGCGACGAGTTCGGGGGTGGCGGACTTCTCGTCGCCCGCCTGGATGCGGAAGCCGAGGTCCGCGCGGTTGCCCCACAGCGAGCCGTGGAGCAGGGCCTGGAGTTGCTCCTCGACGGGCAGGCCGTCCAGCCGGTCGAGCGCGGCGATCTCCTCGGCGGCCTGCGGGGTGTCGAGCTCGGCGAGCTTGAACGGGCGGAACGGATCGACGCCCTGCCAGGGGCCGGGGCCGAAGTAGCCGACGGCGTGCAGCAGTCTGCGGTAGAAATAGCTCTCCGACCACAGGAACGGCACCTCGAACCAGGACCGGCCGACGTACTCCTCCACGCCCCACGCCTCCCACCAGGCGTCACCGTCCAGGGGCTCGATCGCGCCGTCGACCGCGCTCTTCAGCAGCGCGTCCAGCGCCCGGTGCTGTTCGGGGCCGTACGGGAACGCGTCCCGTACCTTGCGGATGAGCGCGGGGTGGCGTTCGGCCAGCACGCTGTGCGGAAAGGAGGACGGATCGGCGCTGTGGATGACAGGGGCGTCAGGCATGGTCGGGGGCTCCTCCCTGGCGGACCGGGATGCCGGGTGGCAGGGCCACCTCCGTGGCCCGGGCATCGAGCCGCGTGCCGTAACCGGCCTCGGTCCACACGTACTTCTGATACTGCTCGGGGGTCAGGACCCCCTGCCAGGGGGTGCCGTCAGCGTAGAACACCGACGCACAGCCGGAGCAGTAGGACGCCGAGCGCGACAGCTCCTCGGCGCGCGCCCGACCCGCCGCCACGACGCGGCGCTCCCGCGCCTCCCCGCGGATCACGACGACCGTGCCGATGAGCAGCAGCACCGCAAGCAGCGAACCGCCGATCGTGTAGAGCGGCTTGTCGTCCTGCACTCCGCTGTACGCGAGGCCGGCGCACACGCCGGTCATCAGCGCGCCCTCGACGAAATGCAGCCAGGAGTCGCCGCGGGACGCCACGCCCGGCCCGCTCGCCAGCCGGTCGGACAGACCGTCGTGCACGGACGCCGGGTCGGCGCAGGTCTCCTGGACGGTACGGACCTCGGCTCCACCGCAGCCGGGACAGTTCGCTCGGGCGGGCTCTTCGGCCCCCACACTCTCCATGCGCCTACGCTAACGGCCGGCCGGTGCCCGCTCGCATCGGCCGGCCGCTTCGCGTGGGGGGTGGCGGTCGGAAAGCTCCTGGTCAGAGGGTCCTGCCGGTCAGCGGGACCCGGGGTGGACCAGTCGGCTCAGAAGGTCCGGCTCAGAAGGTCAGCTTCCAGCTGTTGAGGGTCCCGGTGTCCAGCGTGGCCGTGTCCTGGACGCGCAGCTTCCAGGTGCCGTTCGCGATCTCGCTGGAGGCGTTGACCGTGTAGGTGGTGATGACGTTGTCCGCGGAGTCCGTGCCGCTGGCGGACTTCAGACGGTACGTCGAGCCGTCCGGGGCGACGAGGTCGATCACCAGGTCACCGCGGTAGGTGTGGGTGATGTCGACGCCGACCTGGAGGGCCGAGGGCGCGTTGCCGGTGAGGCCACTGACGGTGATCGGGGACTCGACGGCCGGGCCGTTGTCCGGGATGGCGAGAGCGGAGGTGCTGGTGAAGGTGGTGCCCCCGGTGGACCCACCGCTCACCGCCTGGACCGTCTTGGCCGCGTCGGCGAGGCCGGCGCCGCAGCCGCCCGAGCAGGTGCCCGGCAGAGCACGCGCGTTGGTCTTGATCGCGGACTCGATCTGGGCGGGGGTCAGCGAGGAGTTCGCCGACTTCATCAGCGCGGCGAGGCCCGCGATGTGCGGGGCGGCCATGCTGGTGCCCTGGTAGTACGCGTACGTCTCGGAGGCCGGGCCCTGCGTGCCGGTGTTCAGCGTGGACAGGATGCCGTTGGCCGTGCCGGTGCTGGTGTCACCGCCGGGGGCCGCGATGTCCACGACCGAGCCGTAGTTGGAGTAGTAGGCCTTGGAGCCGGAACGGCCGAGCGCGGCCACCGAGATGACGTTGCTGCAGCTCGCCGGGGAGTAGTTGGCCGCGTTGGCGTTGCTGTTGCCCGCCGCGACGACGACCGTGGTGCCGCGGTTCACGGCCGCGTTGATGGCGCTCTGGGTGGCGGAGGTGCAGGAACCGCCGCCGCCGAGGCTCATGTTGATGACCTTGGCGACGTTGGTGTTGGCGGGGACTCCGGAGACCGAGCCGCCGGACGCCCAGGTGATGGCGTCGATGATGTCGGAGTCGTAGCCGCCGCACCTGCCGAGGACGCGCAGCGGGGAGACCTTCGCGTTGTACGCGATGCCCGCGACGCCCTTGTTGTTGTTCGTGACGGCGGCGATGGTGCCAGCGACATGGGTACCGTGCCAGGAGGAGGTGGTGGCCCCCCAGCCGCTGCCGCACTCGTTGGCGTTGGTCCAGTCACCGGGGTCGGCCGGGTTGCTGTCACGTCCATTGCCGTCGCCCGCGACCGCGGTGTCGGCGATGAAGTCGTAGCCGCCGACCACGTTCGCGGCGAGGTCGGAGTGGGCCACGTAGCCGGTGTCGATGACGGCGACGGTCACCCCGCTGCCCGTGGCGATGTCCCAGGCGCCCGGCACCCGCATGCCCGCGGTGGACTCGAAGAGGTCCCACTGCTTGGCGTACTCGGTGTCGTTCGGGGTGGCCAGCGGCTTGTTGAGGCGGTCCGGCACGACGTACGCGACCTGCGGGTCGGCCCGGTACTCGGCGATGACGCCGGAGACGTCCTTCGTGCTGAGGTCGTCCTCGAGGTCGACGAGGGCGGCACCGGAGCCGAGGCGGCGCTGGAAACCGAGGTTCTCCCCGGCCTCCTTGCCCTTGGCCTGGGCGTCGGCGTCGGCGGCCTTGTCGGACTTGGCCTCGGCGGCGCCCGGCTTGTAGCCGACGATGAGGCGCTCGGCGGGGACGGAGGGCGCGGCCTCGGCGGGCCCGGCGAGGGCGGGGGCCGTGTCGGCGGCGGGGGCCGTCGTCCCGGCGGGCGTCTGGGCGGCGACGGTGGTGGTCATACCGGCCACCAGGGCCGCGGAGACCGCCGCGACGGATATCAGCTTCCGTCTCACGGGACGGGAGGAGGAGATACGCAAGGGCTTGCCTTTCTTGGCCGGCTCCGGGCAGTTGCGGAGCGGCGGGGGAGTCGCTTCATCGTCGAAGTGACAGGGGGGAAGAGAAAGGAGCGGCGCTGGGGGCCGGCCTGGCGCGAGCCGACCTTCGGGGTTACTTGTGGGTCGGCTGTGGCTGGAACGATAGGCATCGCCCAGGTCAGGTGAATACGGGGAAAACCCTCGACCGGACAGGGAACTCACCCTCACTGCCTGCCACTTGGGCCGGTTGGGTCCCCTTTGGTGCGGGTTCCGGCCCCTAGTCGCGGGCAGGTGCGCGCCGATGCGCGCCGCCTGCGACCGGCGTTGAACGGACACGTCCGGTGGCTCGTACGAGTCGGTGCACCGTCCCTTCGGCAGACGGGCCGGTGCACCGCTCCCGTCGACGGCCGAGGAGGGTCCACCGGATGGACCGGACACATCGGATTCGCACGAACTCCCCGCACCGCCCCACCGCGAGCCGTGCCGCGCTCACGGCCGCTCTCACTGTCACCGCACCGCTGCTGCTCATGACGTGGGCCGCCGCTCCGGCCGGGGCGCACGGCGCGCCGACGGACCCGGTGAGCCGGGTGTCGGCGTGCTCGCCGGAGGGCGGGCAGCGGGCGCGGTCCGCCGCGTGCGAGGCGGCCGTGGCCGCGAACGGGGCGCCGTTCACGGCCTGGGACAACCTCCGGGTGGCGGGCGTGAACGGCCGTGACCGGCAGCTGATCCCGGACGGGAAGCTGTGCAGCGGGGGCCTGCCCGCCTACAAGGGCCTCGACCTGGCCCGCGCGGACTGGCCCTCGACCCGCCTCTCCCCCGGCGCGGAACTGGACCTCCGCTATCGCTCGACGATCCCGCACACCGGGACCTTCAAGCTGTACCTGACGAAGCCCGGGTACGACCCCGGCAAGCCGCTCACCTGGTCCGACCTGCCCGCGAAGCCGTTCGCCGAGATCACGGACCCGCCGCTGACGGAGGGTTCGTACCGCTTCTCGGCGAAGCTGCCGTACGACCGGTCCGGGCACCATGTGCTGTACACGATCTGGCAGAACACCAGCACGGTGGACACGTACTACTCGTGCTCGGACGTGGATTTCCCGAAAGGCGGGAGTGGGGACTCCGCCGAGGGCGGCAAGGACGCGACGAGCGCCACCGGCGCCGCGGAGGCCGGAGACGCCGCGGACGGGCGGGAGGAGGGCGCGGGTTCCGTGGCCGGGACGGAGGACGGCGCGGGCGTGGCCGGGACGGAGGACCGCTCGGGTTCCGCGGACGGGACGGAGGCTCCGGGCAGCCCGGTGACGTCCGCGACGCGCGAGTCGCGCCCGTCGATGTCGCTGATCGCGGGAGGCGGCGCCGCGGCGCTGGTGCTCGCCGCGGGCGCCGCCCTCGTGTCACGCCGGCTCAGGGGGCGGTGACCCGATCCGGGGACCTGACCGGAAGACCTGACCGGAAGAGCTGATCCGAGGCCCTTGTCCGGAGACTCAGTTGACGAAGACCGTGGCGCCGCCCTGGGCGGTGTCGGTGACCGGCGCGTACTTCGCCGTGAAGTAGCCGGTGCTGAAGCACAGGGACGAGCCCGAGGTCCTCGTGAAGGGCTGAGCGGTGAAGTTGATGCTGTTGTCACCGTTGCCCGACGTGCCCGCGATGCTGGGCGCCTGGTAGACGCAGTTGATGCTGCCCAGCAGGGTCCGCAGGACGACGGTGGTCTGGATGACCGAGCCGGCGGCCGGGGTGACGGTGACGGCGCCCGCCGAGGTGACGGCGGCCGTGTAGGGCAGGTTGTTGACCGTGACGCTGGTGACGCCGAGCACGCCGGTGACGTTGCTGGTGCAACTGCCGAAGGTGTGCTCCTTGACCGACTCGGTGGCCGTGCCGGGCGCCGCCGGGTTGTTCGTCACGTCGGCCTTGAACGTCGACGCGGCGCAGGAGACACCGCTCGTCCCGGTGGCGCTGGAGTAGAAGTTGGCGGTCGTGCCGGAGGCGAGCGACGCGCTGAGCTCGTCGCCGACCGCTACCGCGTTACCGCCCGCACTGCCGGTGGTCAGGACGGTGCCGGCGGCGGAGGCCGGGGTGACACCGGCCGCCAGCACAAGGGCGGTGGCGGTGCCGGCGAGGGCCATGAGGGACTTCGTACGCATGGGGGTGCCTCTTCTCGGAATGAGGGCTGCGGGTGGGTGCGCGCGGGGATGCGTCCGGTGCGCGCGAAAGAGGGCGTCGCGATGTGACTCACCGCTGCCGGACGACCGGACACGGCCCACGAGAAAGGAGAAGGGGAAGGGGACCGTGCCGGTGCTGTGGAGGGGGTGATCCGGGCGCCACGGATCCGGGGGAAACCAGGGAGAGTTCTAGACCTGCCGAAGAGCCAACGTCAAGGCGCTGCAAGCAAGTTGATGGAACGTCACGCGAATCTCGCTGACGCATCACTGACGCGTCACTGACACACCGTCAAGATCACCTACACCAAGAGATGTTGAATGCAAGACGAAAAGCCCGAGGTGAGAGCGTTCCCCCTCTTCACAAGTAGGGCACAACCAACATCTCTTTGCCACAACTCTCTTGACCCTTGAATGTAACCACGGGTAACTTCCTGGTCGGCTACTGCGGCGTAGCAATCAAGCGCCGCAACCGCTGTCCGCGCCAGGACAACGTGCCGTTTGATTTCCCGCCTATCGCGTTGACAGTGCCCAGGGAGCAGACATGGCCTCACCCGCGGACGCCACGGCGTCCAACGACTCCACCCCCGTCAGACCGGAGAGGCGCGGGCGGGTCCGCATGCGCCGCGCCGCCGTGATGGCGGTGCCGGCCACGGCGCTCACCGCGGCACTGATGATCCTCACCGCCGAGGGCGCCCTCGGGGTCCAGTTCGCCATCTCCGGCATGCCGTTCGTGGTCACCGCCGACAAACTCGAAGGCCAGGGCTTCGCGCAGTACGGCTCGCTGGACGAGATGATCCCGGACAGCCCCAACCAGGGCGACACCGGCGGCCAGGTCCTCGTCGTCACCTCGGTCGTGAAGAACGGCAAGCTGAACAACCTCTGCCAGAGCGTCGACCTCGGCGGCATCAAGCTCGTCCTCACCGCCGGCGGCGGGTCCACGCCCGTGAGCGTGAAGAACCTCGCCATCGACTCCGACGAGATCAAGGGCGACGCCGCGTTCAACAACATCGAGATCGGCCGCGACTCCAGCACCTTCGACAAGGTCGACCAGAAGGGCCCCAAGGGCGTCTACGGCCAGCAGGCGGAAAAGGTCGTCATCACCGACCTGTACCAGCACAACTACGCCGCCACCGCCGCCGTCTTCAAGCTGCCCGACCTGCGCATGTGGTTCGGCGACAAGGGCTGCCCCCAGTGAACCGCTTCCACGAGTGGAGGGGGCAGCGGCCCTTCGTGGGCGGGCTGCTGCTCGCCCTGGGCGGCGCGGAGATCCTGGTGACCATGAAGGCACCCCTCCCGGTCATCCTGCACATCGGCATGCAGGGACTCGCCGGGTACCTGATACCCGGCGTAATGATCGTCTGCGGGCTGCTGATCATGTTCAACCCGGCGCAGCGGCTGTTCTACTCGATCATCGGTGTGCTGCTCTCGGTCGGCACCTGGCTCACCTCCAACATCGGAGGGTTCCTCATCGGGCTGGTGCTCGGCGTGACCGGCAGCGTGCTGGCCTTCGGCTGGCTCCCGGACCAGGAACCCCGCAAGAAGCGCCACCAGCTGCGCCGCCACCGCGACCAGGCGTCCCCCGCCGCCACCCCGTAGAACCGGCCTCAGGTCCGGCCGGAGCGGGATGTCAGAGCGCGGGCCGGGCCGTGAGGGCCGCCGACAGCGCCTCGTGGAGGTGGGTCGCGTCCGTGCACTCGCGGCCGTACGCCACCGGGACGTGCCAGTACAGGCCGGGGCCCTTCGTGCGGCGCGGGGGCGGGACGGCGACGTGGCTGCCGTGGCCCAGCACCTGGACCTCCGGGAGCCGCCAGTCGGCCGCCTCACCGGGCGGGACCAGCCAGTACAGGATGTCGCCGTAACCGTCCCTGATGACCGCGCCGGTATCGTCGCCGAGGACACCGAGCGCCCGGACACCCGGCGCGAACGGCACACGCACCGCGTCCCACCAGCAGCCGGCGGCCAGGGTGCGCACCTCGGCGCCATGGGTGGACATCCATCGCGGAACCCTGCGGACTGTCATCTCGTCACCGGCCTTACTGAGGGTTCTTCGAGCGTAACGAGCACGTGGGGCCGTCGGCTTGTCGCGGCGCGCACGGGAGTTGTCGGCGCGCGCACGGAAGTTCCTTCCGTGCGCAGCGCTCACAGATGCCCTCCTCGGCGAAACTACTGTGGCGTAGGGTGACGGGCCGTACGGATGGTTCGACTGCCCGGGAGGCCCCCATGGGACACCCAACCCCCTTACTGATAGACGCGACCGGCCGTGACATCCACGGCGAAGCCTCCCGAATACGCGCGAGGGGCCCGCTGACCCGCGTCGAGCTCCCCGGCGAGGTCGAGGCATGGGCGGTCAGCAGCCCCGACCTGCTGAAGCGGCTGCTCACCGATCCGAGGGTGTCCAAGGACGCGCGACAGCACTGGCCCCGGTTCATCGACGGCCATATCACCCCGGACTGGCCGCTGTTCACCTGGGTCGCCGTGCACAACATGTTCACCGCGTACGGCGGCGACCACAAACGCCTGCGCACCCTCGTGTCCAAGGCCTTCACCGCACGCCGTACGGCCGCGCTCAAGCCCCGCATCGAGGCGATCACCAGGGAACTCCTCGACGACATCGAGAAGGCCGGGACCGGCTCCGAGCCCGTCGATCTGCGCGAGGCGTTGTGCTACCCGCTGCCGATCCGGGTGATCAGCGAGCTGTTCGGCCTGCCCGAGGAGAACAGCGCAGAGCTGCGGAAGCTGGTGGACCGCATCTTCGACACCTCCGCCGAACCGGGCGAGATGACCGCCGCCTACGAGCGGCTGTACGCCGTGCTGGGCGAACTCGTCGCCGCCAAACGGCAGTCACCCGGCGACGACCTCACCACCGGACTGATCACGGCCCGCGACGAGGAGGGCGACACCCGGCTCAGCGAGCAGGAGCTGCTGGACACGCTGGTGCTGATGATCAGCGCCGGGCACGAGACCACGGTCAACCTCCTCGACAACGCGATCCACTCCCTGCTCACCCACCCCGAGCAGCTCGCGCACGTGACGTCGGGCCGGGCCTCCTGGGACGACGTGGTGGAGGAGACGCTGCGCCGCGACGCCCCCGTCGCCAGCCTGCCGCTGCGGTACGCCGTGGAGGACATCGACCTCGGTGAACTCGGCGGCCCCGAGGGGACGGTGATCCGCAAGGGCGAACCGATCCTGGCCGCCTACGCCGCCGCCGGCCGCCACCCCGAGCTGCACGGTGCGGACGCGGACGCCTTCGACGTCACCCGGGCCGACAAGGAGCACCTGGCCTTCGGGTACGGCGTCCACCACTGCCTGGGCGCACCGCTGGGCCGTATGGAGGCCATGGTCGCCCTGCCGGCCCTGTTCGAGCGCTTCCCCTCCCTCGAACTCGCCGCCGAGAAAGAGGAGTTGGGCCACGTGGAGTCCTTCATCTCCAACGGTCACCGCCGCCTGCCGGTACGCCTCGGCTGACGGCGACGGCCGTGGGAGAGGTCACTCCCCGCGCCACCACGCCAGCAGTCGGGCCCAGCCGCTCTTCGGGCGGCCGGGCTCGGCCGTGGGGAGTGCGTACTGCGCGCTCGGGCTGTACGGGCCCGCCGCCGGCCCGCTCCGGGGTGCCGGCGCCGCGTCCGCGGCCGGTGCGGTGACGGCGGTCGGCGGGAACGTCACCGGCAGTGCGGCGAGCGCCCGGTGGAAGGGGCCGGGACGCCACTCCAGCTCATCGACCGGCACGGCCAGTTCGATGTCCGGCAGACGGTCGAGGAGCTTCTCCACCGCCACCGCGGCGATCAGCCGGGCCTCGCTCTGCGCCGGGCACTTGTGCGGGCCGGCGCTCCACGCCAGGTGGGCGCGGTTGCCCGCCCGCTGATCGGAGGACAGGGCGGGGTCGGTGTTGGCGGCGGCGAGGCTGACGACGAGGGGATCGCCCGCCCTGAGCAGCGTGCCCTCGTACATGACGTCGTGCCTCGGGTAGTGCACCGCGTAGTTGGCCATCGGCGGATCGGTCCACAGCATCTCGTCGAGGGCGTCCTCCACCGGCATGCTGCCTCCGGAGAGGCTGCCCGCGAACCGGTCGTCGGACAGCAGCAGCCGCAGAACGCCCGCGATCAGGTTCTGCTGCGGCTCGGTGCCCGCGCCCATGAGCACGACGAGGCTGTGGACCATCTCGTCGACCGCGAGCTCCGCCGGATGCGCCAGCAGCCAGGACGTCACGTCGTGGCCGGGCCGGGCCCGCTTCAGCTCGACCAGTTCGATGAGGGTGGTCGTCAGCAGCTCGTTGGCCTTCTCGGCGTCCACCCCGTCGAAGATCCCCGACATGCCCTCGACCAGCCGGACCCCGTAGTCCGCCGGGCACCCGAAGAGGTGGTTGAACACGAGCAGCGGCAGGACCTGCGCATACTCGCCGAGCAGGTCCGCCTCCCCCGTCGGCGCGAACCGGTCGATGAGCGTGTCGGCGCTGCGCTCCACATAGCCGCGCAGCGTGTTCGGGTCGACGCGGGCCAGGCTGTCGGTGATGGCGCCGCGCAGCCGCCGGTGCTCCTCGCCGTCGGTGAACAGGGCGTTGGGCCGGTACATCATCATCG
Organism: Streptomyces acidicola; assembly: GCF_009377235.1. GTDB lineage: Bacteria > Actinomycetota > Actinomycetes > Streptomycetales > Streptomycetaceae > Streptomyces > Streptomyces acidicola. The sequence goes on along the minus strand of NZ_VMNX01000020.1, from coordinate 9,466 downwards.
GCACGACCGGGCTGTCCATGGGGACGGTGCCGTCGGCGAGGTCGTTCCAGCGGCGCGGGTCCTTGGCGAAGGTCTCCGGGGTGCGCAGGACGTGCAGGGCGGCGGCGTACGACGTGACGAGCCTGGCCCGCACACCGGGCGCGAGCTCGACGGGCGCGGTCGGCCCCTTCTTCCGCAGCCGGTGGTAGACGGCGCCGGGATCGGAGGCGAACTCGGGGCCGTACATGGGCTCGTGGGCCGGGCAGCCCGGGGGCGGAACGGGCGGTACGGGTGGGACGGAGTTCACGCGTGCTCCAGTTTGCCGGTGCGGCCGATCAGATACTCGACGAGGGCGATCAGCGCCCGCGTGGACGACTCCTGTTCGCGGGCGTCGCAGCGGACGAGCGGGGTCTCCGGCAGCAGGTCGAGGGCCTCGCGCACCTCGTCCAGCTCGAACACGGGCGCGCCGTCGAAGTGGTTGACGGCGACCGCGTACGGCAGCCCCAGATCCTCCAGGACGCCCATGACCTCGAAGGACTGGTCGATCCTCCGGGTGTCGGCGAGGACGAGCGCACCGAGGGCACCCCGGGTCATGTCCTGCCACAGCTCGGCGAAGCGCTGCTGGCCCGGCGTGCCGAACATGTACAGCACGAGGCGGTCGCTGAGGGTGAGCCGGCCGAAGTCGAGGGCGACCGTGGTGGTCGTCTTGTCGCGCGTACCGGCCAGGTCGTCGACCACGGCGCCCGCCCGGGTCATGACCTCCTCGGTGCGCAGCGGCCGGATCTCGGAGAGCGAACCGACGAACGTGGTCTTGCCGACCGCGAAGTGACCGACGACCAGCAGCTTGACCGCGGTCTTCACGGTGGGAAGCAGATAGACGTCGGACGTGGCGTCAGAGGCGGGCGCGGAGCCCATCGAGGACCTCCTCCAGGATGCGGATGTCGAACGCCGGGTTCGCCGGAACGTACGGAGCGCGGGTGACGAGATGGCCGCTGTCCATGAGGTCGGCGACCAGCACCTTGGTGACGCTGACCGGCAGCGCCAGGTGCCCGGCCACCTCGGCGATCGACAGTGCGCCGGGCCTGCACAGCTCCACCACCCGGCGCTTCTCCGGACTGAGACCGGTCAGCGGCAGGTCTTCCCCGGTGACCACCATCGTGACCAGGTCCAGGGTGTTGCGGGTCGGGAAGGCGCGGCCGTCCGTGACGACGTACGACCTCACCAGTCGCTCCGGAGGGCGGCGCCGGGAGGTCATGCCGGGCTGCCGGTGTCCAGTCGGGCCGGGCTGGTCAGCTGCTGGCCGAGCCGGTCGACCAGCTTGTGCATGCGGTACGTCACGGCTTCCATGTCCACGTGCTCGCTGGTGGAGACCGCGAGGTAGGTGCCCTCACCGGCGGCTATGAGGAAGACGAAGCCGTGCCCGAACTCGATGAGCGTCTGCCGCCACGGGGTGTCCGGGGTTCCGCAGAACTCGGCCGTGCTCCGGCTGATGGACTGCAACCCGGCGAGCCCCGCCGCGAACCGCTCGGCGTTGTCCTGGTCGATCTGGGCGGAGTGGGCGCGCAGCATGCCGTCGGCGGAGAGCAGGATCGCGTGCCGCGCCTCGGGCACCTTCAGCACGTCGTCGAGCATCCAGCCCAGTTCGTTCGTCGTGGGCTCGATCATGCGTGGGGGGTCCCTTCATCGTGGTGGCGCGTCGCCTGCGTGGCTTCTTGCGGGGCGGGGTCGTCTCGTACGGCGCCGGAGTCGCGATTCCGCTCCGGCTCGGGTTCCTTGCCGAGGACTTCCCACACGGGCTCGTACCGCGGGGTTTCCGGCGCGGATTCCGGCGCGGCGGCACGGCGTATGGCTTCGAGAGCGGCCTCGAACCGGTCCGTCTCCCCGACGGCGTCGTCGCCCGCGGCTTTCGGCGCGTTCTCAGTGAGTGCGGCGCTCGCACCCGGTGCGCCGTCACGCACGGGCTCATGGGCCGCCGTCTCCGGGGCGGGCGGTACGGGCTCCTCCGGCGTTTCCCGCCGCTGGGCCTCGCCGACCGTCCGTTCTCCCCGCTCCCCCGCCTCGCGGCCGAAGCGGGTGCCGCGGGCGAAGGCGCCCATGATGCGGGCGTTCTCCTCGGGCGAGCGGGTGGGGGCGTCCTCCGTCGAGGCGGAGGCGGGCGCGGAGGGGGGCGTGGCGGCCTTCGACGGGGTGCGACGGCGCCGCTTCGGCAGACCGCCCATCGTCGTGCCCTCCGGCTCCGTCCGGTGCGAGGCGAATTCGGTCACGGACTCCGGCTCGGGCTCGGGTGCGGGTGCGGGGGTACGGCGCGCGGGCGTCTCGACGACCACGGGCTTCGGGGCCGGGGTGTCCGCGTAGGTGAGCAGGCCCGACGGGACGAACACCACGGCGCGGACACCGCCGTACGGCGACCGTGTGTCCACGGAGACGCTGAAGCCGTAGCGCCGGGCGAGCACACCGATGACGGAGAAGCCGAACTGGGGCGGGTCGTCGAGGCGGGTCACGTCCACCGAGATCCGCCCGCTCAGCAGCTCGCCCGCCCGCTCGACCGCCTGCCCGTCCATGCCGACGCCGGCGTCGTCGATGACCACGCACGCGCCGTTGTGCACGGCCTGGACGTTGACCTCGACGTGGGTGCCCGGCTGCGAGTGGCGGGCCGCGTTGTCGAGGAGCTCGGCGACGGCGAGGACGACGGGCTCCACCGCGCGGCTCTCCACGGCGAGGTCGACCTGGCCGGTGACGCGGACGCGCCGGTAGTCGCGGATACGGGACGTCGCGCCGCGGACGACCTCGACCAGCGGTGAGGTCGCGCGCTGGCGCCCCGGCCAGGAGCCGCACAGCACGGCGATGGCCTGGGCGCGGCGGCCGAACTGGGCGTTGGTGTGGTCGATCTCCATCAGGTCGCGCAGCACGTCGGGGCGGTCGTGCCGCTCCTGCATCTCGGAGATGGACACCTGCTGCTCGTTGGCGAGGGCCTGGATGGAGCGCATCGACGCCTTCAGCGCGGCCTTCGCGGACTGGTCGGCGCGTGCCTGCGCGTGCTCCACGGCGCCGGAGAAGCGGGCCAGGATCTCGTCGAGACCCTTCGCGAACTCCGTGTCGGCCAGCCGGGCGTCGAGGGGGCCGGGGACCGGCTGGTGCGAGGAGTCCGCGAGGGCGGGCAGGCGGACCAGGACCATATGGCGCAGTTCCTCGTCGCGTGCGCGCAGTCCGTCCGCGAGGACCACGCTGCGTCCGCGCTGCCGACGGGAGATCCCGTGCTGACGCAGCAGAAGCACGGCAGTGGCCAGCAACAGCGCGGCCAGGCCCCAGGTCACCGCCTCCGGCATGGGCTCGGTCATGAGGTCACAAGTCCTTACGTCACGTGCATAATTCGCCACGTCCTCACGTCGTCTCGGGCGCGCATGAGTGGGCGGAGCGCCTGATGCTAGTTCCATCACGGCGCGCTCACTTTCCCTCACACGCAGGGAAGTTGCCGTGCGGCGCACAGCTGGTGCGCGCGGTGCGGGAGGGTGCGCGGCACGCAACTCCGGCATATGCCCTGGCTGATGGTCGCCCATGGCAACCGGTGGCCCACTAGGGTTTCCCGCAGTAACAGCCGGTGTACGCGAACGGAAAGCGTCGCCCGGCCGTACAGAAGAGCATGTACGACACGGTCGGGACCCGTCGCCGCGAAGGAGGTTCGTTGCCCGCGGGAAGCTACACCGTCGAGTCGCAGACCACTTCAGATGTGGAAGCGCACGAACGCGCCGACTTCTGGAGCGAGCACATCGGGGCGTACCACTCCCGGATGGGCTTCAGATACACCCGGCCCGACAGCTTCCACGGCGAGACGATCCGTCAGCTCACCGGGGCCTACCAGCTCGTCAGGTACTCCTCGGACGAGGTGGAGTACAGCCGGACCCCGCGTCAGGTGCGGCACGATCCCGACGAGGACTACCGTCTGCTGCTGCCCGTGCGGGGGGAGATCGTGCTGCGGCAGGACGGCCAGGAGGCCCGGCTCACCCCGGGGACGGGTGCGCTGGTCACGTTCGGGGCGCCGTTCCTGTGCCACCAGGGCGCGGACATCGAGGCGTTCATCCTCACCATCCCGGCCTGTGAGGTGGACGGCCCGCTGAACCGGAAGTCACCGGTGGCGACGGGCTTCGACCTGACCCGGGGTCTGGGCCGGATCGTGCACTCGATGCTGAACGACCTGCACGAGGAGCGCGACCACCTCACCGATCCGCAGTTCAACGCCGTCTCCGACCGCATCGTCGAACTGGTCTGCATGCTCACCGTGGGCGACGACCGCCCCGACGCACCCGGTCACCTGGGCGAGGTCGAGGCCATGGTCCGCCGCTATGTGCGCGAGCACGCCTCCGACGCGGGCCTCACGGGTACGTCGATGGCGCACGCCCTGGGCTGGTCGCTGCGCCAGATACAGCTCGCCCTGCAGCGCGCGGGCACCACGCCCCGCGATCTGATCCGCGAGGAGCGCCTGCGGCTGGTCCGTGACCGCCTTCAGTGCGCGGAGTGCGAGCACCTGACGATCACGGACCTGGCCCATGCCTCGGGCTTCTCCTCGGCCAGCACGCTGAGCACGGCGTTCCGCCAGCGGTACGGCGTGAGCCCGCGCGAGATGCGGTACCGGTCCCGCTGACGCGGGACCACCTCCGGGCCGGCTCTTGCCGAGCTGCCTCGCCCTCGCCCCGAAGGATTCCGCTTTCCCGGATCCGGAACGCAGGTCAACCGGCCCCGGACGCCACCGGACCGATCACACGGATGAGCCACACATCCGCCGATCCACCAGGCAGCCAGCCCGGGAACCCGGCGAACCGTCGCATGTCCGGTCCGGACAACCGGCGTTACGTTGTACACCGATATTCGGACACCCGGCGTCACGGAGAAGCGCACAGCGAACTCCGTGCCCTTACCACCTGAATCAGCCAAGCGGACCCGGTGAAGCCCGCGCCGAGAACCCGGGGGAGCGACCGGCCACGACGCACCCGCAGGCCACTGCACCTGACCTTCCCCGGAGCCGCTCAGCCGGGGAACGCTCCCGCGATCCCGCTCGTGCCGAGGCGCTCGAAGCGTTCCTGGACGTTGGCCGCGAACGCCTGCTGCTCGCTGCCGGAGTAGGCCTGACCTGTGATGTTCATGGCCACGGTCAGAACACCGCTGATGGGAGCGCCCGGCGAGGTGCGCACCGGGGTGCACAGGAAGCTGAACTCCTGTGGCTGCGGGTAGTCGTACGTGGCGATCTGGGCGCGACCGAGCGTGGCGGGCCGGCCGCCGTGGAAGGCGTCGTCCATCGCGTTGAAGACCCCGATGGACTCCAGGCCGGGCAGTGCCATCCTGCCCGGGCTGAACTGCGGGACCATGCCGAAGGCCTGGCCCTGCTTGCCGTTGGCGTACCGCAGCAGATGGTTCGGGCCCTCGGTGAGCATGATCGGGAAGGGGGCGCCGTCGAAGACCGCGAAGAGTTCCTGCTGCTGCGCGAGCAGGCTGTCGCGCAGCTTGAAGTCGGCGAGCAGGGTCTCGGTGAGCTCCTGCATGTGCTCGCGTATTCGGCGGTCCCAGGCCCGGGGCTTGAAGTCGGCGACACACACGGTGCCGAGCACCATGCCGGTGTTGTCGCGCAGCGGGGTGCCCAGGTACGAGCGCACGCCCAGGTCGTTGACCAGGGCGTTTCCCTTGAAGCGTGGGTAGTCGAAGACGTCGTCCAGGGCGAGCTGGGACCCCTGGGCCACCACGTGCGGGCAGAAGCCGTAGTCGCCGGGTGCCTCTCGGGAGAGGTTGCTCAGGTCGAAGGGGATGGCTCCGTGATCGGGGTCCGCCTTGTCGTCGGGCGAGGAGGTCGGCACGTACATGCCGCGGAACATCTGCCGCTCGTCGTTGATGAAGTTCACCATGGCCAGCGGGGACTGGGTGAAGCTTGCCGCGAGCCGGGCGACGCGGTCGAAGGTGGCTTCCGCGTCAACGTTGTTGAGGCCGAGAACCTGCAGTCGCAGCTTGCGCTGATCACCCGCGAGGCGCGTCTGCTCGGATGTGGTCAGGGGATCCATGAGGTCAGATGAAAGCAGAATATACGACTCCGCGGATCACCCCACCCCTTAAATTCCGTCCCACTTGGCTCATCATCAACACCTGGACGGCCGGGGCGACGTGACCTCCGGACCCTGCTTGAGCACCTGAGGGCCCCTCCGGTCCGGCCACCTCGTGCGCATGCCCAATCTCAGAGTCTGTCCAACTATTTACAGGTTTCAACCTCAGGCGATCACTTCCCGCCAATCCTTGGGCGGGAAACGGGCGGAAACGATTTCGCGTACGACAATCGTGCGGTGGGCCGATTTTCGACGATCGCCTGTGCGGCGCGCTGGGGAGAGAGGGCTTGGGTCGGTGGGGCAAGTGCGGTTCGGTACGCGGGCACCACGACGCGAGTGTGGGCGGGAACACCCTGGCGTCCTGGACGGTTTCACGCCAAGATCCACTGTGCGCACAGCACCACGGTGCACTATCCGGATCGGTCGGCCGCCGTTCCGGTTAGGCGCAAGCCACGCACCTAGCTGCACGGCGGTAACCCCGGTCGACGAGGTCCGGGAACTCGCCTCACACTCGTAACCCGTTCCCATCCGCCCGCAGCCGGGGACCCCGGTGGTGAAGCGGACGTCAAGCGCGCCATCACACACGCTCATCGACGAAGCAGTGAAGGAGAGTTCCGTTGAAGAGGTCGGACGTGGACTCACGGTCCGTGGCAGTGGTCGGTATGGCCTGCCGACTCCCCGGTGCATCCGGGGCCGATGAACTGTGGGCCCTGCTGCGCAGCGGTAGCGACGTCACGAGTGAAACCCCACCGGAACGTTACGATGTCGACGCTCTGTTCGATCCCCATCCCGGCCCCGGCAAGCTCGCCAGCCGACGCGCCGGGTACGTGGATGCCGCCGACTTCGACGCCGAGTTCTTCGGGCTGTCCGGAGCGGAGGCGGTCGAGCTCGACCCCCAGCAGCGGCTGCTGCTGATGACCGCGTGGGAGGCGCTGGAGGACGCGGGCCAGCGGCCCGACCAGCTGGCCGGCAGTCGAGCCGGGGTGTTCGTGGGCAACGCACGGGCGGACTATCTGGAGCTGGCGCTCCGGCAGGGCCCGGAGGCGGTGACGGCCGCCCACCTCCACAACTTCCGCTCGTTGCTGGCCGCCCGGCTGTCCCACTTCTACGACCTTCGCGGGCCCAGCGTCGTCGTGGACACGGCCTGCTCATCGTCGCTGACCGCTGTTCACCAGGCGGTGCAGAGCCTGCGAGCCAGGGAGACTCCCCTCGCCCTGGTGGCCGGGGTGAACATCAAAATACGCCCCGATGAAGGTCTGGTGATGACCGCGGCCGGGGGGATGTCCGCCGACGGCCGCAGCCGGTTCGGGGACGCGGCAGCCGACGGGCACGCGCCGAGCGACGCGGTCGGCGTCGTCGTACTGAAGCCGCTCACGGCCGCCCTCGCCGACGGGGACCGCATCCGCGCCGTCATCCAGGGCAGCGCCGTCGGCAACGACGGCCGCACCAGCGACTCGGTGCTCAACTCCTCGCTCACCGGGCAGCTGGAGGTGCTGCGCTGGGCGTACGAGGACGCCGCGCTGGACCCGGCCGAGGTGGACTACGTGGAGGCGCACGGCTCCGGCTCCCCCTCCTTCGACCCACTGGAACTCACCGCACTGGGCCAGGTGCTGGGCCGGGGCCGGCCCACCAACCGGCCGCTCCTGGTGGGATCGGTGAAGACCAACATCGGGCACGCGGAGGCCGCCGGCGGTCTGGCCGGGCTGATCAAGACGGTGCTGTGCCTGGAGCACGGGAAAGTACCGGCCAGCCTCCACCTCAGCACCCCGAACCCCAAGGTCCCCTGGGACAGGCTGCCGCTGGCGATACCCGGCGCCCTGTGCAAGCTGCCCGACCGGGGCCGGCCGGCCGTCGCGGGCGTCTCCGCACAGGGCTCCTCGGCGCTCAACGCGCATGTGGTCCTGCGCCAGGCCGACACCCCCAAGTCCCGCGTGAGGGACGCAAAGCCGGGCAAACCATACGTGCTCCCGCTCTCCGCCCGTACGCCCGCGGCCCTCGACGCCCTGGCCCGCAGGTACGCCGACCACCTCTCCCCCACCGGGCCCGGCTGGGCCCACTCGGTGCGGGACATCTGTTTCAGCGCAGCCACCCGACGCCAGCACCACGAGCACCGGATGGCCGTCGTCGGCGCCACCCACGAGGAACTGGTCGCCGCGCTCACCGGGATGCCGGGCGCGGGCGGCGAGTCCGAGCTCGCCGCCCAGTACCGCGAGGGCGAGCACGTGGACTGGAACAAGGAGTTCAAGAGGGGTGGCAACTACGTGCCGCTCCCCCTGTATCCCTGGCAGACGAAACGGTACTGGCAGGGCGAGGGGACCACCGCCGACGACAGCGACCTGACCTCATGGGTGCTGCGCGAGCACGCCCGCACCGGTTTCGACGACGGCTCCACCCTCACCGAGATCGGCATCGACTCCCTCGCGAAGCTGCGCATCGTCGTCGAGCTGACGAAACGGTCCAACCACGAGGTCGACCCCGAGGAGTTCGGCCGGCTGCGCACGGTCGGCGAACTACGCGAATGGACCCGGGCTCTGGAGGCCGCGGCGCGATGACTGATCCGCAGATCCGGACCCCCGAGGACGACCACGCGGCGAGCGAGCCGCGGTCCCCGGGAGCAGTCGACAGGGGCACGGGGGTTGCTTCACGGACAGCGGACGGGGTGCCCGCGCACGCGGTGCTCACCCCACAGCACACAGCCGGGACGGGCGCGGGCGCGCCGGACCCGGCGAAGGCCACGGTCGCCGGCAGCGGGAGCCAGGAGGTCACTCCACTGACCTCCGGCACCGGGACGGTGAGCCACCCGGCGACCCTCTACGACTGGTTCGCCCGGTCCGCCGACGAGTTCGGGGACTCGTTGGTCGCCCTGGAGATCGACGGCGAGGAGCTCACCTACGCACGGCTGCGCGGCCTCGCGGAGCGGATCGCGGGGCGGCTGGTCGCGGCGGGGGCCGGTGTCCCGCCTCGGCGCGTCGGGCTGATGGCGAGCCGGTCGGTGGTCTCGTACGCGGGCTACCTGGCGATCCTGCGGGCCGGCGCGACCGTCGTCGTGCTCAACCCGGAGCATCCGGCGGGGCGGACCGCCGACATCGTTCGGGCGGCGGAGCTGGACCTCGTCCTCACGGACACACCCGGAAACGATCCAGCCATTCCTCAACTCGTCCTGGAGCCAAGGGAGTTGGGCGAACTGGCCGCCGAGCCCAAACCCGACATCGAGTACCCACGGGTCACTCCGGACGATCTCGCGTACATCATCTTCACGTCCGGCTCGACCGGTGCACCGAAGGGTGTGCCGATCACTCACCGCAACATCTCGGCCAATCTCAGTCATGTGGCGTCCCGTTACGACATCGGGCCGGGCAGCCGCCTCTCACAGGCCTTCGAGCTCACCTTCGACGGCTCGGTGC
>NZ_VMNX01000209.1 GCF_009377235.1 Streptomyces acidicola | reverse complement strand
GGGGGCGAGCCGCGCCGGGGGCGGCAGGGGGGCGGTTCGGTCCGTGAGATCGGCACGGAAGGAGTGGAGCAGGAGGGCGGCGAGCCGACGGGACGCCGCCACCGCGGCCTCCGTGGATCCGGCGGTGATGCCGTTGTTCGCCATGAGGAGGAGCGAGAGGTCCGACCGTTCGAAGTCGGCGCGCAAACGCCCGGTGTCCTTCGCTCGCTGTACGAGGGTGGCGAATCCCCGCTCCACGCGGACGTGCTCCCTCTCGAAGTCCGTCGCGTCCGGGAACGCCGTCAGGAAGGCCGCGGAGAATCCGCGGTCGAGCGCGTTCATGACGCACATCTTCTCGATGACCAGGCGGAAGCCGTCCCACGGGTCGGGTTCGGCGAGCGCGTCGTCGACGACCGTTGTACAGGCCGTGATCTGGTCGGCGAAGACCGTCGTGATCAGCGCCTCACGGGTGGGGAAGTGCCGGTACAGGGTGGCGACGCCGACACCGGCGCGGCGGGCGACAGCCGCCATCGGCACGTCGAGGCCCCGCGCCGCGAACAAGGCGCGGCCCGCTTCGAGAATGCGGCCGCGGTTGTGCCGTGCGTCCGCACGCCGACCCGGCTCCCGGGGGGACACGGCGGCAGAAGAGGGCTTCATCCGAGATGAACCGGCGGGCATGTTTCTCACCTTAGCTCAACCGGACTGACCTCTCCGGTTGCGGAGTTAGCGTCACTGGCACCGGCGGTTCGGCGTCCACAGGGCGTCCGGCCACGGCCGATCGACTGAGGCAGTGGAAAGAGTGAGTGACATGCGTGCAGCCCTGTACGACAGGTACGGCCCTCCGGACGTGCTCTATGAAGGAACCGTGCCGAAGCCGGACACCAAACCGGGGGAGGTCCTGGTGCGCGTCCATGCCGCGAGCGTCAACGGTGGCGAGTTGCTGGGGCGGGCGGGCAAGGTGCGCCTGGCGACCGGGCTGATGGGACGCGGCTTCCCGAAGCGCACCGGGATCGACTTCGCCGGAGAAGTCGTCGACCCCGGTGCCTCCGACTCGGGTCTGGCGACGGGTGACCGGGTGTGGGGGCTGCTGCCCCGCAGTTTCGGCAGCGCCGCGGAATTCGTGGCGGTGGCTCCGCGTCAGCTGGCCCTGGCGCCCAGCGGCCTCGACCTGGTCCAGGCGGCGGCGCTGCCTGCTGTCGGCACCACGGCCATCACCGCACTGCGTGACAAGGCCCGTCTCACGGCAGGCGAACGGCTGCTCGTCCGCGGCGCGAGCGGCGGCGTCGGCAGCGTCGCCGTCCAGCTCGCCAAGGCCTACGGCGCCCACGTCACGGCGCTCGCCGGGGCGAAGCACCTCGACTTCGTACGGGACCTCGGCGCGGACGAGGCCTTCGACTACGCCACCACCGGTCCGGCCGACCTGGGCCGGTTCGATGTCGTTCTCGACACGGTCGGCACCGCGCACCCCGCCTACCGGCGCCTCCTGGCCCCCGGAGGGCGCATGGTGGCGATCGCCTTCGACGCCGAGAACCTGGCCGCCTCGCTGTCGTACCTGCTCGTGTCGACCGTGTTCGGTCCGCGCCGCGTACGGTTCTTCAGCGAAAATCCCACTCGCACCCTCATCGCCGAGCTCACACGCCTCACGGAGAGCGGAGCCATCCGGCCCGTCGTGGACACGGAGTATCCGCTCGCCGACATCGCCGCAGCGCACCGCTCGCTGGAGCGCGGCGGCGTACGCGGAAAGCACGTGATCCGGATCGTGTGAGCCCCGTACCCGCCGTGCAGTCTCCCTGGCCGAGCGGGAGGCACGGGGTCGATCCCGGCCCTTGCGCCCTATGCTGAGGAATCATGGAGGCGGATGCGTACAGCCGCGCGCCCGATGAAGTGCGGGACTCCGCAGGGTCGTTGGGTCGCTCCTCGGTGATCGTCGTGCTCACCGACCAGCAGCGCTGGGACACCACAGGAGTGCACGGCAATCCGGCCGACGTGACACCGGAGTTCGACCGGATCGCCCGAGAGGGCACCCACGTGGAGCAGGCGATCACCCCCAACCCCGTGTGTGCTCCGGCCCGTTCGTCGCTGCAGACGGGCCGCTTCCCGACGGCGACGGGCGTGTTCCGCAACGGTCTCGCCCTGCCACCGGACATCCCGACCCTGGCGGGGGAGTTCGCTCGGGCGGGATACGTGACGGGCTACATCGGCAAATGGCACCTCGCGGGCGAGGACCAGCCGGACGGCCCCGTCCCGCCCGAGCGGCGCGGCGGTTACCAGGAGTGGCTGGCCTCGGACCGGCTGGAGTTCACCTCGGACGCCTACCGCACGGTGCTGTACGACGGCGCCGGGCAACCGGTGCGGCTCCCCGGTTACCGCTCCGACGCCCTGGTCGACGCCGCGATCCGCTTCGTCGCCGACCACCATGACCGCCCGTTCCTGCTCTTCCTGTCCCTCCTGGAGCCCCACCACCAGAACGGCACGGACGACCACCCGGCGCCCGACGGCTACCGCGAGCGCTACCAGGGCAGCTGGCTGCCCCCGGACCTGGCCGCGCTCAGCCCCGCCGCACCGCAGGGCGGCGCCCACCGCCACCTCGGCGGATACCTCGGCCAGATCAAACGGGTCGACGAAGGCGTGGGCCGGCTGCGCGACGTACTGCGCGGCCTCGGCATCGCGGACACCACGGTCCTGGCCTGGACCGCCGACCACGGCTCGCACTTCCGTACCCGCAACAGCGAGTACAAGCGCTCCGCCCACGAGGCGTCCGTGCGCGTCCCGCTGGCCCTCACCGGCCCCGGATTCACGGGCGGAGGCCGAATCCGCCACCCCGTCAGCACCGTCGACCTGGCACCCACCCTCCTTCAGGCCGCCGGCCTACCGGTGCCGGACGGGATGCAGGGCCGCTCCTTCCTGCCGCTGACCGGCGGCGGCACCGACCCCGGCCGTCCCGCCGAGGTGTACGTCCAGATCAGCGAGGACCACGTCGGCCGGGCGGTGCGCACGGACCGCTGGAAGTACGCGGTCGCCGCACCGGAAGCCGACGCCTGGCACGAGCCCACCGCGACCTGCTACGTCCAGACCGAGCTGTACGACCTGCACGCCGACCCCTACGAGTTGGACAACCTCGCCGGACTGACCTCCCACCGCGCCGTCGCGGACCAGCTGCGCGAGGCCCTGCGGGCATGGCTCGGGCGCACGGGCGAGCCCGACGCGACCGTCGAGCCCGCACCGCCGCGCACCACCGCCCAGCGGAGACCGGATCCCCAGGTCTCCGCATGGGACGGGGCACGCTTCGGACATCAGCCGCCCACGACATAGGCGCTTCGTGGTGCGGCAGTCACCTCTACTCCTGGGCGCGGCCCTGACGCCGTACGAGGTAGAAGGCGCCACCCGCCACGACGATCATGCCCGCACCGATGCCGGTCCAGGCACCGGCCGACAGACCGCTGTCGTCGTCCGCGGTCGCCTGGGCGGCGGGGGAGGCCGAGGGTTCGGTCGGCTCGGCGCTCGGCGTCGGGGAGGCGGACTCGGTCTCGGCCTCGCTCGGTGACGGGCTGACCGGCTCGGCGCCGGGCGCGGCGGCTTTGAGTTTCAGCACCGGGGCGGTGTTGCCGTGGCCGTGGCCGTCGCCGCCGGACTCGCCCAGCTCGATCCAGCGGTCGACCTTGCCGTCGCTGTAGGTCTGCAGGGTCTTGAACACCAGCTCCTTCGCGTCGGGCAACTGCCGTACGACGACGGAGAGTTCGGCGTCCTCGCCGACTTTGACGGCCGTGCCCTTGACGGTGAAGCCGTCCTTGTTCGCCGTGAGCTTCCAGCCCTCGGGGCCTTCGCCGTACGTCACGTCGGTGGGTTCGAGGCCCTCCGGCAGGATCACGCGCAGCTCGGAGATGCCGGCCGTGGCGGACTCCGACTCGGCGAGGAAGGTGAGTTCGACGTTCTGGGCGAGGGCCTGGGCGTCGTCGGACCGGACCTCCACATGGGCGGCGGCCGGACCGGCGGTGAACAGGACGGCGGTGGCGGCGACGGCGGCCGCGAGGGCCGTACGGCGGATACCGCCGGGCCTGCGGGTGGTGCGGGGCATGGGTGTCTCCAGGCAGGGGGAAGGCACGGGCGGCGTGGCAGCCGCTCCGGCGGGGTCAGCGGGCGAGAGTGAGCCGCGCCCGCGGAGGTCCCCTCCGCACCATCACGTCCGCGAGCACCGCACCCCTGGGCGGTGGTCGCTCCAGCCATGCCCGGACGGGGACCGGCAGTCCGGGTTCCGCCGCAGCTCGGCGGTCGCTCAACAGGGCCCGGACCGTGGCGATCCGCGCCCGGACGGAGTCGACGGTCTCCACCACGCCACGGGCCAGGAACCAGCAGGCCGCGTCGGCACGGTGCAGCAGGACGGCGACGAGCAGCGCCGCCCCGGCGTGGACGGCCGTCATGGCGAGTGAGTCGGGCGGGTTCATGCCGTGCCGGGCGTGCCCGGACATTCCCGTGGCCGCCGCGTGGTGTGCGGGCCCGGTCGCCGTCAGCCACAGATGCAGCCCCACCTGTGCGGCACCGCACGTCGCCACCACCGTGGCCAGGGAGCGCGGGCGCCGGGTGCCGGCGAGTCCCACGCCGAAGAGCACGACGGCCGCCGCGGCGCCCGGCCGCCATGGAGCCGGTCCGTCGGCGACCAGATGGTGGGCGCTCACCCCCAGCACCGTCCCGACGACCGCGAACACCGTCGCCCGCAGGACGGGCAGGGGCGCAGGGTGCGTCGGCGTACGGAGGAGCATGGTCATGACGCGCCCATCATCGGGCATCGCCCGGCCGGACCGGGCCGAGATCCCTTAAGAGCGGGCTCGTCCGGAATGTGGCGGGCGTGGCCTCACCTGCTCCGGCAAGGCGACAGCGCTGTCCGGGACGGAACCCGGGCAGCGCTGCGGCCGGTTCAGGCGGTGGCGCGGAAGGAGCGCAGGCGGAGGGAGTTGCCGACGACGAAGACGGAGGAGAAGGCCATGGCCGCCCCGGCGATCATCGGGTTGAGGAGGCCGGCCGCCGCGAGAGGCAGGGCGGCCACGTTGTAGGCGAAGGCCCAGAAGAGGTTGGTGCGGATGGTGGTGAGGGTGCGGCGGGCGAGGCGGATGGCGTCGGCGGCGGTGCGCAGGTCGCCGCGTACGAGGGTCAGATCGCCGGCTTCGATGGCGGCGTCGGTGCCGGTGCCCATGGCCAGACCCAGGTCGGCCTGGGCGAGTGCCGCGGCGTCGTTGACACCGTCCCCGGCCATCGCCACGGTACGGCCCTCGCTCTGCAGTCGTTTGACGACATCCACCTTGTCCTGGGGCAGGACCTCGGCGATGACGTTCTCGGGGGTGATGCCGATCTCGCGGGCGACGGAGTCGGCCACGGCCCGGTTGTCGCCGGTGAGCAGGATCGGGGTCAGGCCCAGGGCGCGCAGGCGGTCGATGGCCTCGCCGCTGGTGTCCTTGACGGCGTCGGCGATTTCGAGGACGGCGCGGGCCTCGCCGTCCCAGGCGATGGTGATGCCGGTGTGTCCGGCTGCTTCGGCCAGGGACTTGGCCTGTTCCAGATCGGCGGGCAGCTCCATGGCCCATTCGGCGAGCAGACGTTCGCGGCCCACGAGGACGGCGTGGCCGTCGACGATGCCCTGGACTCCGAGGCCGGGGATGTTGGCGAAGTCCTCGGGCGTGGGCAGCGAGCCCAGCTTGCTTCGGGCCGCGTCGGCGACGGCGCGGGCGATCGGGTGCTCGGAGGAGTGCTCCAGGGCGCCCGCCAGCCGCAGGACTTCGGCCTCGTCGGTGGTGTCGGCGGTGTGCACCGCGCGCAGGGTCATCCGGCCGGTGGTCACGGTGCCGGTCTTGTCGAGGACGATGGTGTCGACCCGGCGGGTGGACTCCAGGACTTCCGGGCCCTTGATCAGGATGCCGAGCTGGGCGCCGCGTCCGGTGCCCACCATGAGCGCGGTCGGGGTCGCCAGGCCCAGGGCGCAGGGGCAGGCGATGATCAGTACGGCGACGGCGGCGGTGAACGCGGCCGTCAGCCCGGCGCCGTTGCCGAGCCAGAAGCCGAGCGTGCCCAGCGCGAGGGCGATCACGACGGGGACGAACACGGCGGAGATCCGGTCCGCGAGCCGCTGGGCCGCGGCCTTGCCGTTCTGCGCGTCCTGCACCAGTTGTGCCATCCGGGCCAGTTGGGTGTCGGCGCCGACCCGGGTGGCCTCGACGACCAGACGGCCGCCCGCGTTGATCGTGGCACCGGTGACGCTGTCGCCGGTGACGACCTCGACGGGCACGGACTCACCGGTCAGCATCGAGGCGTCGACGGCCGAGGTGCCCTCCACGACGATCCCGTCGGTGGCGATCTTCTCCCCGGGACGGACCAGGAAGCGGTCACCGACCGTCAGTTCGGCGGTGGGGACAGTGTGTTCGCTGCCGTCGGCGCGCAGCACGGTGACGTCCTTCGCGCCCAGTTCCAGCAGTGCCTTCAGGGCCGAGCCCGCCTTGCGCTTGGAGCGGGCCTCGAAGTAGCGGCCGGCCAGGATGAACGCGGTCACACCGGCCGCGGCCTCCAGATAGATGTTCCCCGCGCCGTCACTGCGGGCGATGGTCAGCTCGAAGGGGTGGGTCATGCCCGGCTCGCCCGCAGTGCCGAAGAACAGCGCCCACAGCGACCACAGGAACGCCGCCGAGGTACCGACCGAGATGAGGGTGTCCATGGTGGCCGCGCCGTGCCGCGCGTTGGTGAACGCCGCCCGGTGGAAGGGCCAGGCGGCATACGTCACCACGGGCGCCGCCAGCGTCAGCGACAGCCACTGCCAGTACTCGAACTGTGCCGCCGGGACCATCGCCATCACGATCACGGGCACCGCCAGGGTCACGGCCGTGACCAGCCGCTGCCGCAGCGGCCCCAGCCCGTCGTCCTCCTGCGCCGAACCGCCCTCACCACCGGGGGTCTCGGCCTGTACCGGAGGCGCGGGCTCCCGCGCGGTGTAGCCGGTCGCCTCGACCGTGGCGATCAGCTCCCGCACCGCCACGTCCTCCCGGAACGTGACCCTGGCCTTCTCCGTGGCGTAGTTGACGGTGGCCTCGACCCCGTCCATGCGGTTGAGCTTCTTCTCGATCCGGGCCGCGCACGAGGCGCAGGTCATACCGCCGATCGCGAGTTCGACTTCCGCGGTACCGGGTGTGGTGGTGGTCATGGCTGCTCCTCGTACGGGATGGACGGCCGGAGCCCGGGGGATGTCCGGGCCCCGGCGGTGCGGGGCGTGCGGGTCAGGCCCGGCCGGTCAGCTCGTAGCCGGCCTCGTCGACGACCTCGGCGATGGCCGCGTCGTCCGGCTCGGTGGCGCTGGTGACGGTGACGAGGCCGGTGTCGAGGTCGACCTCCACACCGCTCACGCCGTCCAGCTCGCCGATGACCTTGGTGAGCGTGGCCTTGCAGTGGCCGCAGGTCATGCCGGAGACGGCGTACACGGTGGTGACGGCCTCCGTGGCCGTCGCCGTGCCGGCGGTGCCGGTCGAGCAGGTGCCTTGGGTGGAGCAGCAGGACGACGACATGGGGTTCCCTCCGGTGGGTGTGCTTGCGGTTGGGCTGGATACGGGGCAGGGGTATGCTTCCCAAGGTCCTGTATACCCCTGAGGGGTATCTGACGCAAGCCGCTCCGAGGGCTTGACTTCATACCCCCTAGGGGTACCTTGAAGTGCATCGAGGCCTCCCCTTCAGGCAGGAGAGGCCCAGCCCCCAAGGAGACGATCATGAACACCGGGATGAAGATCACCGCGTTCGCCGCCGCGCTGGCCGCGACGTTCGGCACCGCCTACGGCGTGGGCACGAGCGTGGAGCCCGTCGTCGCGGACAGTGCGCCCGCCGCCCACGGCAAGGGGCACAGCGGCCCACCACCCGCACAGGAGGGAGGCGGGGGCCACTCCGGGCACGAAGCGGCCCCGGCCGGTGGACTGCAGATCTCCGAAGGCGGCTACACCCTCGACCTCCGGACCCCGCGCGCCGCCGCCGGGCAGCGCACCGACCTCCGCTTCGTCATCCGCGACGACTCCGGCCGCGCGGTGACCTCCTACCGGCGCGAACACGACAAGGAGCTCCACCTGATCCTCGCCTCGCGCGACCTGGTCACCTACCGGCACCTCCACCCCACACGAGCCGCCGACGGCACCTGGAGCACACCCGTCGACCTGCCCCGGGCGGGCGGCTACCGGGTCTTCGCCGACTTCACCCCGGCGAAGAAGGGGGCCGAGAACCTCACCCTCGGCGCGGACCTGGCGACCTCGGGCCCCTACGAACCACAGGACCTGCCGGCCCCGAACACCGCCGCCGAGGTCCACGGCTACGAGGTCGAGCTGGACGGAGGCCTGCGCCCGGGCAAGGCGGGCGAACTGAAGCTGAACGTCTCCCGGAACGGCAAGCCCGTCACCGACCTCCAGCCCTACCTCGGCGCGTACGGCCACCTCGTCGCCCTGCGCTCCGGTGACCTCGCCTACCTGCACGTCCACCCGAACGGCGAGCCCGGCGACGGCAGGACCCGGCCCGGACCCGGCATCTCGTTCACGGCCACCGCGCCCAGCGGCGGCACGTACCGCCTCTTCCTCGACTTCCAGCACGAAGGGAAGGTCCACACCGCGGCGTTCACGGTCCGGGCCGGAGCATCCGGAACGCAAACGCCGACGGACGCGCGCTCGGCAGAGCCGTCGGCCGATCACGAGCACTGAGGAGCACCGAGCAGCCCGCGGCGGGCCCGCACGCCCGCGGGCCGACTGCTGTGAGACTCGTCGTTGGGGCCCTGCACGCGAGCGTCGGTAACTACACTCGCGCCCCATGCACCACGCAAGCCCCCACAGGCAGTTGAAGACGCTTACCTGTCGCCCACCACGTTCCGGCACCCGTGGGCGGAGAAGAGGGAACCCGCCCGTCCCGGCGGGTGGGGGAGGGCGCCGGACCGGCCGCGTGCCGGCCACCTGCCGTCGCACCCCGGCCGAGAGGGGGGACGGCATCCCGTGAAGGGCCGCCACAAACAGTCCCGTGACCCCCGGGGGCACTGGCTCATACTCATCCTCGTCCTCCCCGTGATGTTCGCGGTCCTGCTCTTCGAGGGCTGGACCACGCACGAGGTCGACGCCGCGAAGACACGGTCCCCCTGCACCTCGCCCGCACCGGACGCCGTGGCACGCGGCGGACCCGTGATCGGCATCAACGAGGGCGGCATCCAGACCGCCTCGATGCCCGCCCGCACCGTCGCCCTCACCTTCGACGGCGGCCCGGACCCCGTCTGGACCCCGCGCCTGCTCGACCTGCTGCGACAGTACGACGCACGCGCCACCTTCTTCCTCTACGGCTCCCAGGCGGCGCGTCACCCGGAGCTGGTGCGGCGGATCCGCGCCGAGGGCCACGAGATCGGCTCGAACACCTACACCGGTGCCGTCCTGGGCGAGGCGTCCTCCGCCCGTTTCTCGGCGGAACTCGACCTGACGCGGACCGCGTTGGCGGGCGCCGCGGGCCTGCGCCCCAACCTGCTGCGGATGCCGCGGATCACCACACCGGACACACTGTGCGGCCGTGAGTGGCGGGCGGCACGACAGGCCACCGGCCGGGGCTATGTGCTCGTCACCGCCGACAGATCGTCCCGCAGGCCGGCACAGGGCCTGGTCCGCCAGTTCAGCCAGACGTCGATCGCCTACCAGCAGACGAGAAGCCTCCTCAGGAACCCGGACGTCGACCGCTTCACCACCGTGTCGGCGGGGCTGAGGCTCGTTCCGTACACGGCCACGACCACGGGCGACCGATGGCAGGGCACCGCCCTGATCCGGGTCACCGAACTCGGGCGCGCCTTCGTGACCGCCATGACGTGGACCCTCGCGATCGCGGGCGGCCTCGGACTGCTGCGCCTGGCACTGCTCGGCCTCTTCGCCCGCGCCCATGTCCGCCGCCTGGAGAGCTCCCGCCCCGGCGCCCCCTGGCTGCCGGAGGTGACCGAACCGGTGACGGTGCTCGTGCCGGCGTACAACGAGGAGGCCGGCATCGAGTCCACACTGCTGTCCCTGCTGGCCTCCACCCACCAGCAGTTGCAGATCATCGTGATCGACGACGGTTCGACGGACCGTACCGCGGACATCGCCGAGAGCGTCGGGGATCCGCGCGTGGAGGTGGTCCGTCAGGCCAACGCGGGCAAGGCGGCCGCCCTCAACACCGGGCTGGCTCACGCGCGGTACGACATCATCGTCATGGTCGACGCCGACACCGTCTTCGAACCGGACGCCGTCCGCAGGATCGTTCAGCCGCTGGCGCACCCGGCCGTGGGCGCCGTCAGCGGCAACGCCAAGGTCGGCAACCGTCGCGGCCTGCTGGCCAAGTGGCAGCACCTGGAGTACGTCTTCGGCTTCAACCTCGACCGCCGGATGTTCGAGGTCCTGGAGTGCATGACCACGGTCCCCGGCGCCATCGGCGCCTTCCGCCGGGACGCGCTGGTGAGTGTCGGCGGCGTCAGCGAGGACACCCTCGCCGAGGACACCGATCTCACGATGGCGCTGTGGCGGGCGGGCTGGCGGGTGCTCTACGAGGAGTCCGCCGTCGCCTGGACCGAAGTGCCCACCTCGCTGGGTCAGTTGTGGCGGCAGCGGTACCGCTGGTGCTACGGCACGATCCAGGCCATGTGGAAGCACCGCGGTGCCGTCCTGGCCCGGGGAGTGGCCGGGCGCTTCGGGCGGCGCGGACTCACGTACATCGCGCTCTTCCAGGTCGCGCTGCCGCTGCTCGCCCCGGTCATCGACGTGTTCGCCCTGTACGGTGTGCTGTTCCTCGACCCCTGGCTGTCGGCCGGGGTCTGGCTCGGTTTCATGGGCTCCCAACTGGTCAGCGCCCGCTACGCGTTGAGGCTCGACGGCGAGGGGCTGCGGACCCTGTGGTCGTTGCCGTTCCAGTTCTTCGTCTACCGGCAGCTGATGTACCTGGTCGTCGTCCAGTCCCTGGTCGCTCTGTTCCTCGGCAGCCGGCTGAAGTGGCACCGCATGCGGCGTTCCGGGACGGCCGCTGAACAGATCGGCGGCGGGGCCCCGTATAAGAGCCTGCCGACGAGGTGATCCCGATGTGGTGAGGGACTGTACGGGCCGATGAGCGAGTGGACTGACCGTCTGCCGGGCGACGAGCGGGGCGGTGGTGGAGTGACGGAGCCCGCCGGCTCCGGTGAGGGTTGGGTGACGGGCGGGAGATCGTCCCCGCCCCCGGCACGTACGGCGCCCCTGCCGGGCATGCCATCGTCCACTGCCGCGGGCCGCACCGACGTGGTGCGCCGCCCCCACGGGCGCCGCGCCCGATCCCAAGAAGGCGGGGGCCCCGACCGCAGTGGCAGATCCGCACGGCGGCGCCCCACCCGGCGCCGCTGTGCCGTGCGGCTGGCGATCCTCACGGTCGCCGCGCTGCTCGTCTCCCCGGCAGGCGCGTACGTGTGGGCCGACACCGAGCTCGACCAGGACGTCGACCTGGGCACCCTCAAGGACCGTGCGCCGCGCGGCCGGGGAACCAACTACCTGATCGTGGGCTCGGACAGCCGTGAGGGTCTGTCCGAGCAGGCCAGGAAGGAACTGCGCACCGGCTCGACCGAGGGCCGCCGCACCGACTCGATGATCCTGGTGCACACCGGCGCGGGCGGCACCACGATGATGAGCCTGCCGCGTGACTCGTGGGTGACCATCCCGTCGTTCCTGCGCCCGGAGACCGGCAGGCGCTACCGCGACCAGCCGAACAAACTGAACGCGGCGTTCTCACTGGGCGGCCCCGATCTGCTCATCAGGACCGTCGAACGCAACACCGGCCTGCACATCGACCACTACACCGAGATCGGCCTGGCCGGCTTCGTCGACATCGTCGACGCGGTCGGTGGAGTGGACATGTGCCTGGACCGGGCCATCAAGGACAAGAACTCGGGCGCGGACCTGCAGAAGGGCTGCCAGACCCTCGACGGAGCCCAGGCACTGGCGTTCGTACGGCAGCGCAAGCAGGAGGCCGAGGGCGACCTCGGCCGCACCCGGAACCAGCAGAAGTTCCTCGCCGCGCTCGCCGAGAAGACCGCCACTCCGGACACGCTCCTCAACCCGGCCAAGGTCTTCCCGACCCTCGGCGCGGGCCTCGACACCCTCACCGTGGACGAGGGCACGGGCCTGCGGGAGATCACGTCGCTGTTCCAGGCGATGCGCAAGGTCACGGGCGGCAACGGACGCCAGATCAACGTCCCCGTCTCCGACCCGGCGTTCGCCACGTCCAAGGGCACAGCGGTGAAGTGGGACATGCCCAGGGCACGGCAGCTCTTCGCACAACTGAGGGAGGACCGGCCGGTGACCACCCCACAGGGACAGTGAGCCGCCGGGACCGCTACAGGAAGGGCGTACCGGCGTCGAGCCCGGACAGGACCCGGCCGTACAGCTCCAGGTTGGTGGCGGGGTTCACGAACGAGTGCAGGCTCAGGGCGTGCAGATCGCGGACGGCCCGCTGGACGGGCACCTTCCGCTGCAGGGAGGACGCGCCGGACGCCGAGCCGATCAGGTCGACGGCCTCCTTGCACAGCCGTGTCACATAGCCGCTCTGCGCCCGGATCCTGGCCCGCTCCTCCTCGCTGAACGGCTCGCCGCTCGCCGCACCGGCCTCGATCCGGTCCACGAACTCGGCGGTCAGCAGCTCGGCGCAGGAGATCTTCATGGCCGCCTCGGCGGCCTGCAGATGAGTGACCGCGGCCTCGTTCTGGCGCTCGTGGAAGGTGTACGTGATGCCCCGGCGGTGGATCCGCTCGGTGAACTCCGCCAGGGCCGTCCGGGCCAGGCCGAGCGCGTTCGGCGCCGTCCACGCGCAGAACAGCAGCAGGACAGGCATGCGGTAGAAGGCGTCGTCGGCGTTGGACTTGGACGGGAACACACCGCCCAGCAACGGGCCGACGGGTAACACGCGGTGCGCGGGCACGAACACGTCGCGGGCGACGACGCTGTTGCTGCCGCTGCCCGCCAGCCCCGAGACGTCCCAGTCGTCGAGGACCTCCAGCTCGGCCATGGGGACGGCCGTCCACAGCACTTCGGGCGGCCCGTCGCCCGAGTCCATCCGGGTCGTCAGCAGATGCCAGTCGGCGTACGGGGAGCCGGTGGCGAACGGCGAGGTGCCGCTGACCACGAAGCCGCCGTCCGCCGGGACCGCCGTCGCGTCCGGTATGAGGGTGCCGCTGATCCGTATGTCGGGGCTGGTGAAGATCTCGTCCTGTGCCTCGTCGGGGAAGAGCGACGCGATGAAGGCGCAGCCGGCCTGGATCAGGGTCATGAAGCCGGCGGAACCGCACCCGCCGGATATCTCGGCCAGCGCGTCGACCTGGGTGCGCAGCCCGCTCTGGTAACCGCCGTACCGCCGGGGGACGTTCATCCGGTAGACCCCCGCCTCCGTCAGCGCCGCGACGACCTCCGGCGTCACCCGTCTCTCCCGCTCTGTGCGCAGGGCGTGCTCGTGGATGAGCGGCCGCACCTCCCGCAGACGTTCGACGAGGCCGGCATCGGTGCCGACTGCTGACGAGGGAGCCATGGACGACCTCCGGGCACGACGGGCCACCACCGTCCCCCCGGTCGCCTGAGCTGTCAACGCCGCGTTCCCGGCCACCGGAGAAACGCCGGCACGTCGGTTGACGTCTGCCCGAGCAGGGCCACGGTACGGCGACGGCTGACGGCCGGGGAGGGGCGCGCGAACGCATCGAACGCGCCACCGAGCGCGAGGAAGTGGCGCAATCGAATGTTGCGGCCTTGTTTCACGCGGCGGACTCTGAACGAAGTGGGAGCGCTCCCATCCGGCCTGCGCTCCCACACCCCCCACAACCGAACGCATCACATCCCCCACATGTGAAGGAAGGCGCGATGAATTGTCATGCGCATGATAGGTCGACCCTGTCCCGGCCGGCGCTCCTCCTGAGCGTGATCGGTGCGGTACTGCTCTGCCTGATCCCGTGGAGCGGCACCGCCGCCGCCCACGGGTCGGTCGTGGACCCCGCGTCCCGCAACTACGGCTGCTGGCTCCGGTGGGGCGACGACTTCCAGAACCCGGACATGGCGCAGCAGGATCCGATGTGCTGGCAGGCGTGGCAGGACAACCCGAACGCCATGTGGAACTGGAACGGCCTGTACCGCGACGGCTCCGCCGGCAACTTCCCGGCCGTCGTTCCCGACGGGCAGCTGTGCAGCGGCGGCCGGACCGAGGGTGGCCGTTACAACTCCCTGGACGCCGTGGGCGCGTGGAAGACCACGGACATCGGCAGCAACTTCACCGTGAAGCTGTACGACCAGGCCAGTCACGGCGCCGACTACTTCCTGGTCTACGTCACCCGCCAGGGATATGACCCGACCACGCAACCGCTGAAGTGGAGCGATCTCCAACTGGTCGCCCGCACCGGCAAGTACGCACCCAGCCAGAACTACTCGATCGACGTGAGCACCTCGGGTCTGAGCGGCCGTCATGTCGTCTACACGATCTGGCAGGCGTCGCACATGGACCAGACGTACTTCCTGTGCAGTGACGTCAACTTCCGTTGATCCACCGGATCGACGTCGGCCGGCCACCGGCTCCATGGTGGCCGGCCACCCGGTCCCGCCGGACACGCCGCGTCCGGCGGGGCGCGGTCAGACGGTCAGGACCCGCACCCCCGCCTCCTCGAACCGCCCCACCGTCCCGGCGTCCACCGCCGTGTCCGTGACCAGCGTGTCCACCGCCTCGGTGGCGCAGATCCAGGCGAAGGCCCGCTGACCCAGCTTGCTGGAGTCGGCGGCGACGACAACGCGCTCGGCGCGTTGGCGCAGCAGACGGTTGATCGCGGCCTCGGACTCGTCGTGGGCCGCCGCGCCGTGCGTGACATCGAAGGCGACCACGCCGAGGACGGCCACGTCCATGGTGATCTGGCTGAGCACACCGTCCGCGAGCGGGCCGATGAGCTCGTACGAGGACGGGCGGGCGACGCCACCGGTCAGCACGATCTTGAACTGGGGGCGCACGGCCAGCTCGCTCGCGATGTTGAGGGCGTTGGTGACGATGGTCAGCGCCGGTGAGCCGGAGGTGAGGTCGGCGCGCACGGCCAGGGCGCGCGCGACCTCCGTGGTGGTCGTGCCACCGGTCAGGCCCACCGCCTCGCCGGGGGAGACGAGGCCCGCGACCGCCTTCGCGATGCGCTGCTTCTCCGAGGCGCGGCGGGCGGTCTTGTAGCGCAGCGGCAGCTCGTACGACACGCCGTGCACGACCGCGCCGCCCCGGGTGCGCACCAGCATCTGCTGTTCGGCCAGCTGGTCGAAGTCGCGGCGGATCGTCGCGGCCGACACCTCCAGCTCGGCCGCCGCCTCCTCGACGTCCAGCCTGCCCCGTTCGACGAGCAGTTCCAGCAGCGCCTTCCAACGGGCGTCGCGCGACATCCGCACCCTCCGTACGTCGATCTCCCGGCGACCCTAACGCACACGCGTCGAGGGGCTGATGCTTGATAGTGCTTGAAAGTGCGCGTTATGTTGCAAGAACAAGCATCCGGGGAAGGGTTACGGCATGACACATGTCGAGGACGAGCTGACCAGCCAGCCCGAGTGCTGGACCCGTGCGGCCGCGGAGGCGGCGGGGCACGCAGGTGTGCTGCCCGAGCCGGGGGAGCGTGTCGCGATCGTGGGGTGCGGGACGTCGTACTTCATGGGGCAGGCCGTCGCGACCTTGCGCGAGCGGTCCGGCCAGGGCGAGACGGACGCCTTCGCCGCCTCCGAGTTCCCGCACGGCCGCCCGTACGACCGGGTCGTCGCCCTCACCCGCTCCGGCACCACCAGCGAGGTCCTCGACCTCCTGGGCCGACTGCGCGGCCTTACACGCACGGTCGCGATCACCGCGGACCCGGACACGCCCGTGGCGACGGCCGCCGACGACCTCGTCGTACTGGACTTCGCCGACGAACGGTCCGTCGTCCAGACCCGGTTCGCGACCACGGCCCTCACCCTGCTGCGGGCCCACCTCGGGCTGCACGCCGACGCCGCCGTCGCCGACGCGCGTACCGTGCTGGACACCCCGCTGCCCGAAGGCCTCGTCGACTGCACTCAGTTCACCTTCCTGGGCCGCGGCTGGACCGTCGGGCTCGCGAACGAGGCCGCACTCAAGATGCGTGAGGCCTCGCTGGCGTGGGCCGAGGCGTACCCGGCGATGGAGTACCGGCACGGCCCCATCAGCATCACTACCCGGGGAACCGCGACCTGGATGCTCGGAGAGGCACCCGAAGGGCTGGCTCAACAGGTGCGGGAAACGGGTGGGTTGTGGGTGGCCGACGGCCTCGACCCGCTCGCCGGACTCGTCCGCGCCCAACGGCTCGCGGTGGCCGTGGCCGCCGCCCGCGGACTCGACCCCGACCAGCCGCGCCACCTCACCCGTTCGGTGATCCTCGACTCGACCAACCGCTGACCAGGAGGAGTCGTGCCGCTCACCACGACCGGTGAACTGATCACCAGGGCCGCCGCGGCCCGCACCGCGGTCCCCGCGTTCAACGTCATCAGCCTGGAGCACGTCGAGGCCGTCGTCGCGGGCGCCGAGTCCGCCGGAGCGCCGGTCGTCCTCCAAGTCAGTGAGAACGCGGTCAGGTTCCGCGGCGGACGGCTGCTCCCACTGGCCCGCGCCGCGACCGCCGCCGCCGAACAGGCGAGGGTTCCCGTCGCGCTCCACCTCGACCACATCCAGAGCGAGGACCTGCTGCACCAGGCGGCCGACGCCGGGTTCAGCTCCGTGATGTACGACGCGTCGCGCCTGCCCTACGCGGAGAACCTCGCCGCGACCCGGGCCGCCGCGGACTGGGCGCACGCTCAAGGGATGTGGATCGAGGCTGAGCTGGGCTGGGT
>NZ_VMNX01000208.1 GCF_009377235.1 Streptomyces acidicola | reverse complement strand
TTCCAGCCCCTCCGGCGTTTGAGGAGCGGCGGTCCGGGGGCCGGCCCCCGAAACGGGGTCCGCGGCGGAGCCCCGAAGCCTGGGGGTTCCAGCGGGCGCAGCCCCCTTGGCGGGGGTGAAGGGGCGGAGCCCCTGGGATGGGATGGGACGGGTAAGGGCGGCGGGGGCGATGCAACCCAGAGGGTCAGCCGCCCGTACCCTCGGCCTCCTCCGCGAGCACCCGCTGGGCCGTGGCGAACGCCGAGTTCGCCGCCGGGACACCGCAGTACACGGCTGTCTGCAGCAGCACCGCCCCGATCTCCTCGGGCGTGAGCCCATTGCGCCGCGCCGCGCGCACATGCATCGCCAGTTCGTCGTAGTGGCCGTGTGCCACCAGCGCCGTCAGCGTGATCATGCTGCGTTCGCGGCGGGTGAGCGTCGGGTCCGTCCAGATCTCGCCCCAGGCGTAGCGGGAGATGAAGTCCTGGAAGCGGGCGGTGAACGGGGTCTGCCGTGCCTGCGCGCGGTCCACGTGCACGTCGCCGAGGACCTGGCGGCGCACCTCCATGCCATGCTTCGCGCCGCCCGAGAAATGGGCGCGCAGCGCAATCAGGACCGCCTGCGGGCACTGCGCGGGCGCCAGATGCGAGGCGCCGGGGATCTCGACCAGGGCCGACCCCGGTACCGCGTCCGCGATCTCCCGCAGGTGCGCGGGCGGTGTCGCGGGGTCCTCGCGGCCGGCGACGAGCAGCGTGGGCACGGTGATGTCGGGGAGACGGTCCCGGAGGTCGAACGCGGCCAGCGCGTCACAGCACGCGGCGTACGCCCCCGGGTCCGCGTCGCGGTGGTCGGCCACCAGTTCGGGCACGGTGAAACCGGGTGTGAACCAACGGGAGTTCGCCGACTCCGCGAGCCCGGCCAGCCCCTCGCGGCGCACCAGCGCGGCCCGCTTCTCCCACGGCTGGGAACCGCCGAAGTGGGCGGAGGAACAGATCGCGGCGAGCGCCGACACCCGCTCCGGGTGGTGGACCGCCAGATGCAGGCCCACGGCGCCGCCCAGGGACACGCCCGCGTACGCGAACCGCTCGATGCCCAGTGCGTCGGCGAGCGCGAGCACCAGGACCGCCAGATCGCCGACCGTTGCCCCCGGGCCGATGAGGTCCGCCGCCGAACCACCGTGCCCCGGCAGGTCCCAGCGCACGACCCGGTGCGTGGCGGACAGTTCGGGCGCGACCGTGTCCCACAGCACGGTGGACGTGCCGAGCGAGGGCCCCAGCAGCAGCGGGGGAGCGGTGGTGGAGCCCTCGGCGCGGTGGTTCAGCAGTTTGTCGGTCAACGTCGCTCCAGGGCGCGGTCGGTGAGGGCTCCGGCGGAGCCGGTGTAACGGGTGGGGTCGGTCCAGTCCGCGAGGTCGACGTCGAGGGCCTTCAACTCCGGCTCTTCGGCGAGGAGTTCGGCAAGGGATCGGTCCTCGGCCGACACGCGCTTCGCCGTCTCGGACAGCAGCTCCTTGGCGCGGGCACGGCCGAGGACCGGCGCCAGCTCGGCGGCCAGCCGCTCGGAGACGATCAGCCCGTGGGTGAGGTCGAGATGCCGTCGCATCATGTCCGCGTGCACCCGGAGTCCCTCCGTCAGCTCCACCGCGTTCCCGGCCGCGCCCGCGACCAGTCGCAGCAGATCGCGCAACGGCTCCCACTCGGCGTGCCAGGCCCCGGCGGGCCGCTCGTCCTCCGCGACCAGCGAGCCGTACAGCGTGGCCGCGAGCTGCGGGGCACGCCGGGCGGCCGCGGCGATCAGCGTGGACCGTACGGGGTTCGCCTTGTGCGGCATGGCGGACGAACCCCCGCCGCTGCCCTCGGAGACCTCCGCGATCTCCGTGCGGGAGAGGGTGAGCACGTCGACGGCCGGTTTGCCCAGGGCACCCGCGGTGAAGGCGAGGGCGCCGGCGAGGTCCGCGACCGGGGTGCGCAGGGTGTGCCAGGGCAACAGCGGCTCGGCCAGCCCGAGTTCGCGCGCGTACGCGGCGACCAGCGCCCCGCTGTCGGAGGCGCCGAACACGTCGAACGCCGCCAACGTGCCCGCCGCGCCGCCGAGTTGCGCGGGCAGCCCGTTCCGTACGGCCCCCAGACGGTCTCTGGCGTCCAGTACCAGCGACCGCCAGCCCGCCGCCTTCAGCCCGAACGTCGTCGGCACCGCGTGCTGGGCGAGGGTCCGCCCGGGCATCGCCGTGTCACGGTGCTCGGCGGCCAGCCGGGCCAGGGCGCGCTGTATGCGCTCCAGGTCCGCCAGCGCCGGGTCGAGGGTGCGTACGGCGACCAGCATCGTCGCCGTGTCCATGATGTCCTGGCTGGTGGCGCCCCGGTGGACGTACGGGCCGTACTCCGCGCCGACCGCCTTCGTGAGATCCGCGACCAGGGGGATGACCGGATTTCCGCCGGCGCGCGCACGGTCCGCGATGTCCCGGAGGTCGAAGCTCCCGGTCACGGCCGCCGAGCTCACCGCCGTCGCCGCCTCCTCCGGAGCGAGCCCGAGCGCGGCCTGGGCACGGGTCAGCGCGACCTCCGCGTCGAGCAGCGCCCTCAGATACGCGGCGTCGCTCGTCGTCGAAGACGCGGGGGAGCCGGCCGACCCGGGCGCGAGCAGACCGGCGTCCGGACCGTCGTAGCCGTCGGAACCGGGCGCCTCCTTCCCGAAGGGTGGGAGAGTCACCGGAACTCCAGGAACACCGTCTCGCCCTCGCCCTGAAGACGGAGGTCGAAGCGGTACGTGCCATTGCCCTCGTCGACGGCCACCAGCGTGCCGCGCCGTGCCTCGTCCACCTGCCCGAGCAACGGGTCCGCGGCGAGTGCCGCCTCGTCGCCCGGCAGGTAGAGCCGGGTGTACAGGTGCAGGAGGAGCCCGCGCGCGAAGACGCACACGCTGATGTACGGCGCGTTCCGCCCGCGCGCCCCTGGCCGCAGCGTACGCGCGGTCCAGTGCCCGGACGCGTCGGTCTGGACACGGCCCCAGCCGGTGAACTCCACACCGTTGCGCCCCAGGAAACCGCCGCTCGCCGGGTCGCGCAGCATCGAGCCGTCGACCCGGGGCACGTTGCCGTCCGGGTCCGCACCCCACAGCTCCACCAGGGCGTCCGGCAGCGGGTTGCCCTCGCCGTCGTACACGTGCCCCTGAAGGACGATCGTGTCCGGGTGGCCGACCGGCGCGATGTCGCCGCCGCCGGTGAACGGCAGAGCGTGGCCGTAGAACGGGCCGACCGTGTGCGACGGGGTGGGGAGCACGGTCTCCGGACGGCTCGTGTCGATCTTCGTCATGGTGGTCAGCGCCCTTCTTCGATCCAGGTGGCGTTCGGCCCGTCGAGCACGATGTCCCAGTGGTAGCCCATCGAGAACTCCGGGACCGACAGGCTGTGGTCGTACGTCGCGACCAGGCGCTGCCGGGCCGCGTCGTCCGTCACCGACTGGATGATCGGGTCGTACGGGAACAACGGGTCGCTCGGGAAGTACATCTGCGTCACGAGCCGCTGGGTGAACGCCGTGCCGAAGACCGAGAAGTGGATGTGGGCCGGCCGCCAGGCGTTGAGGTGCTGGCGCCACGGATAAGGGCCCGGCTGGATGGTGGTGAAGGTGTAGCAGCCGCTGTCGTCCGTCAGCGTGCGGCCGACTCCGGTGAAGTTCGGGTCCAGCGGTGCGTCGTGCTGCTCGCGCTGGTGGGCGTACCGGCCCGCCGAGTTCGCCTGCCAGATCTCGACCAACTGGCCGCGGACCGGGCGCCCGTCCCGGTCGAGCAGCCGGCCGGAGACGGTGATGCGCTCGCCGATCGGCTCGCCGTTGTGCTGCCGGGTGAGGTCGTTGTCGATCTCGGCGATGTCCCGCTCGCCGAAGGCGGGGGAGGACAGCTCCACCAGCTCCGGGTCCTGGGTGACGTCGATGGTGACCGGCGGCTGCTTCGGGTGGCGGAGTACCGAGGAGCGGTACGGCGCGTAGTCGCGGCGCGGCTGGTGCTCGACGGGGGCGCCGTCGGCGATCCGCTTCTCGTACGCGGCGTGCTGGGCCGCGATCTCCTGGTCGATGTCGTGCTGGGTGAGAGTCATGGAGTTCCCCGGGGAGTCTTAGCGTTCGAGGACGAGGGCGAGGCCCTGGCCGACACCGATGCAGAGGGTGGCGACGCCGACACCGGAGCCCTTGCGGGCGAGCTGGTGGGCGACGGTCCCGGCGAGGCGGGCACCGGAGGCGCCGAGCGGGTGGCCGAGGGCGATGGCGCCGCCCTGGGGGTTGAGGACGGCGGGGTCGAACTCGGGCCACTCGGCCACACAGCCCAGGACCTGGGCGGCGAAGGCTTCGTTGAGTTCGAGGACGTCGAGATCGGCGAACGTCCTGCCCGCCCTGGTCAGGGCGCGGCCCACGGCCTCGACCGGGGCGAGCCCGAAGAAGTGCGGGTCGATCGCGGACACACCGGACGCACGGACGCGGACCAGCGGCTGGCGGCCGGTGGCCTTCAGGCCCTCCTCGTCGGTCAGCAGCAGGGCGGCGGCGCCGTCGTTCAGGGGCGAGGCGTTGCCGGCGGTGACGGTTCCTCTCTCGGTGCGGAAGGACGGCTTGAGCCTGGCCATCGCCGCCAGGGAGGCGTCCGGGCGGACGCACTCGTCGGCGGCGACAACGAGCGGGTCGCCCTTGCGCTGCGGGATGCCGACCGGGGCCAGTTCGGCGTCGAACAGGCCCTCGGCCTGCGCCTTGGCCGCCTTCTGGTGGGAGGCGAGGGCGAACTCGTCCTGCTGCTCGCGGCTGATCCCGTGCTTGTCGGCGATGAGTTCGGCGGACTCGCCGAGCGGGATGGTCCACTGCGGGTCCATCGTCGGGTTGACCATGCGCCAGCCCAGCGTGGTCGAGTACAGCTCGGTGTGCCCGGCCGGGAAGGGCCGGTCGTTCTTGGGCAGCACGTAGGGCGCGCGGGTCATCGACTCCACCCCGCCGGCGAGCGCGATGGAGGCGTCACCGCAGGCGATGGCGCGGGCCGCCTGGATCACGGCCTCCAGCCCCGAGGCGCACAGCCGGTTGACCGTCACCCCGGGCACCGAGGTGGGCAGGCCCGCCAGCAGGGCGGCCATACGGGCGACGTTGCGGTTCTCCTCGCCCGCGCCGTTGGCGTTGCCGAAGTACACGTCCTCGATCCGGGAGGGATCCAGCTGCGGGGAGCGGGCCAGGAGTTCCCGCACGGCGTGGGCGGCCAGGTCGTCCGGGCGCACGGTGGCGAGAGCGCCGTTGTAGCGGCCGATCGGCGTGCGGACCGCGTCGACGATGTAGACGTCCTTCATCACTGGACCCTCTCGGCGAGTTCTTCCGCGACATTCACCTTGGCGGCGGTCTTCGCGATGATCTCCTCGACGCCGACACCCGGCGCGGTCTCCACCAGCACCAGTCCGTCGCCGGTCACATCCAGCACACCGAGATCGGTGATGACGCGGTTCACGCATGCTCTGCCGGTCAGGGGCAGCGCGCACTCCTGAAGGATCTTCGGCGAGCCGTCCTTCGCGGTGTGGGTCATCACCACGATGACGGTGCGGGCACCGTGCACCAGGTCCATCGCCCCGCCGATCCCGGTGATCATCTTCCCCGGTATCGCCCAGTTGGCCAGGTCGCCGTTCTCCGACACCTGCATGGCACCCAGGACAGCCACATCGATGTGCCCGCCGCGGATCATCGAGAACGACAACGCCGAATCGAAGAAGGACGCACCCGGCAGGACCGTGACGGTCTCCTTGCCCGCGTTGATCAGGTCCGGGTCGACCTGGTCCTCGGTGGGGTAGGGGCCGGTGCCCAGGATGCCGTTCTCGGATTCGAGGATCACCTCGACGTCCTCGGGCAGGTAGTTGGGGATCAGCGTGGGCAGACCGATGCCGAGATTGACATACTGGCCGTCCTGAAGCTCACGCGCCGCGCGGGCCGCCATCTCCTCGCGTGTCCAGGCCATCAGTTGCTCACCGTCCCTCGTGCCTCAGGCGCGGAAATCGTGCGCTGTTCGATGCCCTTGTCCGTGGCCTGCCCGGGAGTGAGGGCCACCACCCGCTGCACGAAGATCCCTGGCAGGTGTACGGCGTCCGGGCCGATCTCGCCGGGCTCGACCAGCTCTTCCACCTCGGCGATCGCCACGCGGCCGGCCATGGCCGCCAGCGGGTTGAAGTTGCGCGAGGACTTGTTGAACACCAGGTTCCCGTGCCGGTCGCCCTTCGCGGCCCGCACCAGCGCGAAGTCGGTCCGGATTCCACGCTCCAGCACGTACTCGGTGCCGTCGAACTCCCGCACCTCCTTCGGCGGCGAGGCCAGCGCCACCCCGCCGGAACCGTCGTAGCGCCAGGGCAGCCCGCCCTCGGCGACCTGGGTACCCACGCCCGCCGGGGTGTAGAAGGCCGGGATCCCGGCCCCGCCCGCCCGCAGCCGCTCCGCCAGCGTGCCCTGCGGGATCAGCTCCACCTCCAGCTCACCCGCCAGATACTGCCGCGCGAACTCCTTGTTCGCCCCGATGTAGGAGCCGGTCACCCGGGCGATCCGCCCCGCCGACAGCAACACCGCCAGCCCCGACTCCATCGCCCCGCAGTTGTTGGAGACCACACCCAGGCCGCCGACGCCCCGCTCGTACAACGCCTTGATCAGCACGTTCGGCACACCACTCAGCCCGAACCCGCCCACCGCGAGTGACGCGCCGTCCGGCACATCGGCCACGGCCTCCAGGGCCGTGGCGACCACCTTGTCCATCCGTGAAGCCCCATCCCGTCCGAGCACCCAGGTCAGCCATCACTAGCTATTAATCAGGGCACTGATTATTTCAGCGAGGTGTCCTTCACGCTGCCATTGGCGGAGTGAGCCGTCAAGGCCTCGGAGAAGGTCGAGGTCACGGCGTATGCCTCCTTGGAGACAGGTGCGGCGCCTCCGGGTATTGTTCAGTGCACCAACGAAAACGACCTCGGGAGCGCACATGGCCGCGGTGGATCTGACCACCCACCCCGGGCACCTGGCCCGCAGGCTCCAGCAGGCGCACTACCTGCTGTGGAACACGATGGTCTCGGAGGAGATCACCTCGCCGCAGTTCGCGGTGCTCAACGCGCTCGTCGCCGAGCCGGGGCTGGACCAGCGCACGGTGGGGGAGCGGGTCGGACTCGACCGGTCCACCGTCGCGGAGGTGATCAGCCGCCTGACACGGCGCGGGCTCCTCGACAAGGTCCGCGATCCGCAGGACGGCCGCCGGTTCCTGCTGCGCCTCACGGACGACGGTGTCCGTACGCACCGCAAGCTGACCGTGCGGACGGCCCGGATGAACCAGATCTTCCTGGCCCCGCTCTGCGTCGAGGAGCAAGCCGTCTTCTTCGACCTCATCCGCCGGGTCGCGGACGCCGCCGAGGGGCTCCGGAACCCGGCGGAATCTCTCGCCACCCAAGCCTGACCGGGAAGCTCCGGCCCGGTTCAGGAAACCTTCGTGCATTCAGGAAGCCTTCGCGCATTCAGGAGGCTTTCGCGAACACCACCCACACCGGGCCCTTCGCGAGGTTCACCGGCCTGCCGTCGGCCGTGGTGAAGTCCGTCCCGTCGGTGGGCTTCTCCCGCTTCCAGCTCACGTCGTACGCCCGTCCGTCGCGCAGCACCTGGGCCCTCCCCGATCCCACGGTCTCCGTGTACGGCGTGTTGTTGCCGAGGAAGTCCTGGAACCTGGACTGCCGCACCTTCACGTACTGCACGACCACGGTTCCGGCGGACACCCGCTTGCCGTCGGTCGTCACCGTCGGTGTGCCGTCCATGGTCACCAGCCAGCGCTTCTGGCTCCCGGACCAGGTGAAGGTGAAGCGGGCCGCCGGGTAGCTGACCGTGCGCGAGTTCTCCGGAGTGCCGCCGGAGGGGGCCGCGCCGTAGTGGTATCCCGTCGTGAGGGCGTCGGCGCCCGGTGCGGACCCCATCAGCCGCTTGGGGCGCAGATAGAGGTTGTGCGGCGCGGGCTTGCCGGAGCTGCGGTAGTACGCGCCGGCCGCGTCCCCGGGGGACTTCGGGTGCAGCGGCGCCTTGTCGATCAGTGGCAGCAGCTTGCCCTGGGCGCCCGAGAAGGCGAGGGTGGGCTTGTCGAACTGGCGCAGCAGCTCCAGGTCGGACTCCCGTGCGCTGCGCACCGGCCCGACGGCGTCCGGCAGCCTGGTCGCGTACACCGCCATCAGCCGGCTCAGACCGCCCTCCACCTGCTCCGCGTACACGACGTCCGCCGCGTCGAGCCCTGTCTGCGGGCGGGCCGTCGGGGTGTTGTCGACCTTGACGGCGAGCGCGGAGCCCGTGGGCGCCGTGGTGACCCGGTCTTCCCCGCGCCCCTGTTCCTGGCTCTGCCCCTTTCCCCGTCCGTCGTCGTTCCCCGAGCCGTTGCCGCAGCCCGCCATGAGGGAGCTCCCCATCGCGACGGCCAGCAGCGCCGCCGTCATCCTGCCGCGCCGCATCCTTGTTCCCTGTCTCATGCCCACCATGGCCACCCCTGTCCGTTAGTCGCCGATTGTGCGCTTATATGTTCATGGATGGCCATACCCGCATGCTTTTGTCCGGGAGTGGGTCGGTAGGCCAGTCGGCCCACCGGCCCGCCCTGACGATGGAAGGGGCCGCAGGGCCCCGCCCTCAGGGGCGCGGGGTCGTGACCATGTGCGGCTCCACCGAGTGGGCGCGACAAGCCACGACGAGCGGGCACCAGAACAGACGAGCCCGCACCAGAACAACGGCATCAGCCAGGCAGACGCTCGAACAGCACCCGCTCGGCACCCGGCAGCAAGGGCTCAGCCCCGCTCCCCGAGAATCTCCGCCAAGTCGTACCGCAGCGGCTCCTCCAGCTGGCCGTACGTACAGCTCTCAGCCGTCCGGTCCGGCCGCCACCGCCGGAAGCGGGCCGTGTGCCGGAAGCGCACCCCGTTCTCCATGTGGTCGTACGCCACCTCCGCCACCCGCTCGGGCCGCAGCGGGATCCACGAGAG
Organism: Streptomyces acidicola; assembly: GCF_009377235.1. Lineage (GTDB taxonomy): Bacteria > Actinomycetota > Actinomycetes > Streptomycetales > Streptomycetaceae > Streptomyces > Streptomyces acidicola. The sequence goes on along the minus strand of NZ_VMNX01000208.1, from coordinate 8,057 downwards.
GTCCTTCTTCGCCGACCAGCGGCTCGGCGCACCCGGCAGCCGTGCCGTCTCATGGGCTGCCTCGTCGGACCAGGCCGCCCACGGGTGCTCGGCGACATCGTCCATCCGCAGCGGCTCCAGCTCCTCCACCAGTTCGGCGCGCCGCTTCATGGGGAACGCGGCGGAGACCCCGACGTGCTGGAGGGTACCCCCGTCGTCGTACAGGCCGAGCAGCAGCGAGCCGACGACCGGTCCGCTCTTGTGGAGGCGGTAGCCCGCGACCACCACGTCCGCCGTGCGCTCGTGCTTGATCTTGAACATCGCCCGCTCGTCCTGCCGGTAGACCAGCGTGAGCGGCTTGGCGATCACTCCGTCGAGGCCCGCGCCCTCGTACTGCTCGAACCAGCGCTCGGCCAGCTCGATGTCCGTGGTCGCCGGGGCGACGTGGACCGGCGCCGAGGCCCCGGCGAGGGCCGCGACCAGCAGGGCGCGCCGGTCGGCGAGGGCCACGTCGAGCAGTGACTCGTCCACGAGCGCGAGCAGGTCGAAGGCCACGAACGACGCGGGGGTCTTCTCGGCCAGCATGCGCACCCGTGACTGAGCCGGGTGGATGCGCTCGGTCAGCGCGTCGAAGTCGAGCCGCCCCTCCCGGGCGATCACGATCTCGCCGTCCAGCACGCACCGCTCGGGCACCCGCGCCTTCAGGGCCTCCACCAGCTCGGGGAAGTACCTGGTCAGCGGCTTGCCCGTGCGGCTGCCGAGTTCCACCTCGTCCCCGTCGCGGAACACGATCGCCCGGAAGCCGTCCCACTTCGCCTCGTAGTGCATGCCCGGCGGGATCTTCGCCACGGACTTGGCGAGCATCGGCATCACGGGTGGCATGACAGGGAGGTCCATGCTCCGATTCTGCGAGCATCGACCGCTTTCCGCCCGGTGTGCGAGGTGTGCGCGCTCCGCCTACCGTGGCTCGCATGGGCGATGCGGTGGAACTGGAGGCGGCGGGCCGGACGGTACGGCTGTCCAGTCCGGACAAGGTCTTCTTCCCGGAGCGCGGCTTCACCAAGCTGGACCTCGCCCGCTACTACCTCGCCGTCGGCCCGGGCATCCTGCGCGCCCTGCGGAACCGCCCGACGACCCTGGAGCGCTACCCGGACGGCGTGACCGGCGAGTCGTTCTTCCAGAAGCGTGCGCCCAAGAACATGCCCGACTGGATCCCCACCGCCCACATCACCTTCCCCAGTGGCCGCAGCGCCGACGAGATGTGCCCCACCGAGGTAGCCGCCGTGCTGTGGGCGGCCCAGTTCGGCACCCTCACCTTCCACCCGTGGCCGGTGCGCCGCACCGACGTCGACCGCCCCGACGAGCTCCGTATCGACCTCGACCCGCAGCCCGGCACCGACTACGCCGACGCCGTCCGCGCCGCCCACGAACTCCGCGAGGTCCTCCACGAGTACGGCGGCCTGTTGGGCTGGCCCAAGACGTCCGGCGGCCGCGGCCTGCACGTCTTCGTGCCGATCCAGCCCAACTGGACCTTCACCCAGGTACGCCGGGCGGCCATCGCCGTCGCCCGGGAACTGGAGCGACGGATGCCGGAGCATGTCACCACGGCCTGGTGGAAGGAGGAGCGCGGCGAGAAGATCTTCGTCGACTACAACCAGACCGCCCGCGACCGCACCATCGCCTCCGCCTACTCCGTGCGCCCCCGCCCGCACGCCCCGGTCTCGGCGCCCCTGCGCTGGGACGAGGTCGACGACGCGCGCCCCCAGGACTTCGACCTCGCGACCATGCCCGCGCGCTTCGCCGAACACGGCGACGTGCACGCGGACATGGACGATCACGCCTTCTCGCTGGAGGCCCTGCTGGAACTGGCCTCCCGCGACGAGCACGACCACGGGCTCGGCGACCTGCCGTACCCGCCCGAGTATCCGAAGATGCCGGGCGAGCCCAAGCGGGTGCAGCCGAGCCGGGCGAAGAAGGAGAGGGGCTGATCCAGAGACCTGTGCAGGCCTCTGGACCAGCCCCTCTCAGCCGTTGCGCAGTGGCGTACGGCCGCCGCGGACGACGGGTGGTGCGGAAGCGGAGGTCAGTACCACCGTCGCAGTACTAGAGCTCCTTGATCCGGATGTCGCGGTACGACACCACGTCCGTCGTGCCGTGCACCTGGAGCCCGACGTAGCCGGAGGCGAACCGCCGGCCGTCCGTGCCCGGGTCGTCCGAACGCGGCGGGGTGAACTCCTGCCCGCCGGTGTTGTCGAACTCGTTGATCAGCACGCCGTTGCGGTACACCGAGTAGTGCTGGTCGACCACGCGGATCTCGTAGTCGTTCCAGGTGCCCTTCTGGGTGACGCCCGCACCGGCGAGCCCCACGCGGTCGAAGCCGTAGACGGAGCCGGTCTTGTACATGTCGCCGTCGGGCCGGTCGAGCACCTGCACCTCGTGCCCGTACTTGATGGCGACCCACTCGGGGCGGGACTCCTCGGGGTGGTCGTACACCCACGGGAACCGCACGAAGACACCGGAGTTGGCGTTGCCCGTGCCGGGCGCGTCGTCACGCCACTGCAGGCGCAGCGAGAAGTCGCCGTACTTCCGCTCGGGGAACATCAGCATGCCGAGCCCGTCCTTCGTCGTCCCCGACGTGATCGACCCGTCGGAGTTCTGCGCGAACGAACCGCCGCCCACCTGCTGCCACTTGGCGAAGGACTCCGCCGTACCGTCCAGGATCGTCCGGTAGCCGTCCGTCTGCCCGGGCTTGCCGATGCCGGACTGGCGGGCCGCCTTCTGGATGGCGTTGTACTCGCGCTGGTCGATGACGCCTTCCTTGAGGAGCTTGTCCAGGACCGTCTTCACGTGCTTGAGGAACAGCGCGTTGGACGTCCACTCCTTCTCGTCCTCGATCAGCTCGTTGATGCGGCACCGGTTGTTGGTGAGCCGGTTCGGCACGCCCGAGTCGACCGTGCCGACGATGACGGTCAGTCGCTCGTCCCACTCGGCGCAGTTGGGCGCGGGGACGCCGCCGCCGGAGACCACCGTGAAGGTCACGGTACGCGCCGGGGAGGTGTTGCCCGCCTTGTCGCTCGCCCGGTACGCGAGCGTGTGCGTGCCCGCGCGGTCCACCACGACCGGTGCGGTGTACGCGAGGTAGGGCCCGCCGTCGAGCGAGTACTCGATCGCCGCGACGCCCGAGCCGCCGTGCTCGTCGGTCGCGCTCACCGTCACCTTGGCGCTCTTGAGGTAGGCGCCGTCGGAGTTGCGGTCACCCTCGACCGTCACCCCGGTGACCGGCGGTGTCTTGTCCTCGACGGGCGGCGTGACCACCGTGAACGTCACGTTCTTCTCGGCGGACACGTTCCCCGCCTTGTCGGTGGCGCGGTACCGCACCTTGTGCGTGCCGGCCTCGTGCACCATCACCGGGGCCGTGTACGGCTGCCAGGCGCCCGAGTCACCGAGCGCGTACTCGATGGTGTTGACGCCGGAGCCGGTGTCGGACGCCGACACGGTGACCGTCGCCATGGAGAGGTACTCGCCCTGCGGGTTCTGCTCACCGGTCACCGTCGCCGAGGTCTCCGGTGCAGTGGTGTCGTCGGTCGGCGGGGCGACCACGGAGAACTCGACGCTCTTTTCGGCCGCGACGTTGCCCGCCTTGTCGAACGCCCGGTAGCGGACGTGGTGATCGCCGACCTGGTTGACCACGACGGGCGTGGTGTACGGCTGCCAGTCGCCCGAGTGTCCCAGCGCGTACTCCACGCGATCGACGCCCGAGCCGCCTTCCTCGTCGGTCGCGCTCACCGCCACGGTCGCCGAACCCACGTACGCGCCCTGCGCGTTCTGTGTCCCGGTCACCTTGGCCGAGGTCTCGGGCGGGGTCGTGTCCTCGCCGGTGCCCTCGGAGACGACGAGGATGCCCTGCATCTGGCCATGGCCCGGGATCGTGCAGTAGAAGCGGTAACGGCCCGGCGTGAGGTTGACCTCGACGCTGTACTTGCCGCCCTGCGCGTCGTTCGGGTTGGCCAGGATGTTCAGCGGGACGTCGTTGTTGTACTCCGGGTCCGAGACGTCGAACGTCAGCGTGTGCGGCATGCCCGTGGTGTTGCCGGTCGCCGCGCTGTTCTCGAAGACGATCGTCGTCGGTCCCGCGACCGCGGTCTGCGGGACGGACAGGTACTTGGTGATGTCGTCACCGGCGGTCCAGGTCAGCGTCTGGGCGGCGGCGGCCTTGGTGCCCTCCGCCTGCGGCCGGCCCGCCGCCGACGCAGAGGTGAGCCCGAGCACCATCAGCAGGGCCGCCAACAGCGCGGTCAGCCACCGTCCTTGACGTGTCAGATGTCTCATATGTCTCTCGCGCATCATCCCGCCTTCCTGGCCAGCTGGTTGGCGGCCGGGGTCGGGCCACCGCCTGTGTACGTCACGCGCCACAGCGCCGACTTGGCGTCCGAGGTGAAGAAGCCACGGCCGTAGTCGAGGACGTACAGCGATCCGTCGGGCCCGAACTTCCAGTCCATGAGGTTCTTGATGCCGTCGTTGCCGATCGGCACGATCTTCTTCAGTGACTCCGAGTGGACGGGCAGTCCGCCGTCGCCGTGCGTCTTCGGGTCGGTGATGACCGCGTTGCGCGGCTGGTCGGCGTCGTAGAAGTCGCCCACGAACCACTTGCCGTCCCAGTAGGCGGGCCACTGACCGCTCTCGGTCACGGACGCGTCGTACCGGTAGACCGGGCCGTTCATCGCGGCCTGCCCCCCGCCCTTCAGCCACGGCAGCTTGTAGGTGGCCTCCTCGTTCTTGTACGAGGGCACGCCGTTCGCGTCGCGCGGGAAGTCCGGGGCGCCGCCCTGGGGCGAGTACCAGATGTTGTTGCCGGTCACCGGGGGCAGGTTGACCAGGCCGTCGTTGTTCGGGGACTCGTTCTTCGGGGCGTCGCAGTCGTACCAGCCGAGCGGCTTCGTCGGGTCGGGCAGGTTGCGGTCGCGGTAGGGCTGTTTGTTGCCCATGCAGTACGGCCAGCCCCGGTTGCTCGCCTTGGTGATGACGGCGAACGTGTCGTACTTCGCCGGACCCCAGGTCGTGGACGGCTGGCTCGCGTCCGGGCCGACCCAGCCCGCGTACAGGGTGTCGGTCGACTTGTCGACGAAGATGCGCGCGGGGTTCCTGACCCCCATCACATAGATCTCACCGCGTGTCTTGCCCCCGCCCTCGGCGGTCTCCTTGCCCGTGAAGAGGTTCCCCTCGGGGAGGGTGTAGGTGCCGTCGGGCTCCGGGTGGATGCGCAGGATCTTGCCGTTGAGGTTGTTGGTGTTTCCGGCGGTGCGGCGCGCGTCCGCGAACGAGACGCCCTTGTAGTTGGGCTCCGGGTTGTTGCCGGAGTAACCGCCTGTGAAGCCGCTGGAGTTGGTGTCACCGGTCGCGATGTACAGGTTGCCCTTGGTGTCCCAGGCCATCCCGCCGCCCGCGTGGCAGCAACTGTTGATCTGCACCGGCCACTTCAGCAGCACCTTCTCACTGCTCAGGTCCAGCTTGTTCGTGGCGAGGTCCAGGGTGAAGCGGGAGACGTAGCGCTCGGCCATCCGCGTGTCGCGGTTGATCCGTGAGTGCGGCGTGTAGTGCAGGTACACCCAGCCGTTCTCCTCGAAGCGCGGATCGAGCTCGATGCCGAGCAGGCCCTCCTCGACCTTGGTGAGCTCGTCACCGCCGCCCTTGTTGCCGAAGACCGACAACGCGCCTGCCAGGGTCACCTTCTTGGTCTTCGGGTCGTAGACGTGGATCTGGCCCTTGCCCTTGCCGATGTCCGGGTTGTTCCAGTCGGTGATCACCGGCTGCGAGGAGTCGGCGCCACCGCGGCCGATGTAGAGGACGCGTCCGTCGGGCGCGGTCACCAGGCCGTGCGGCTCGCCGATCTGGTCGTTCTGCCCCGGCTGGTTGGGCTGGGTGAGCCGCTCCGCCTTGTAGTTGGCGTTGATCGTCGCCTTGCAGTCCGCCTGGGTCAGACGGCTCGTCCAGAGCAGGGCGCCGCGCAAGTGCGTACGGAACTCGGTCTCGTCGTACGAGGACACGGTGCCACCCATGCCCGTGTAGAAGGAGCGGCCGCCGTCGTAGTCACGACACCAGCTCACCGGGTGGTCCCAGCCGTTCTTGCTGTCTCCCGGCTGGTAAGTCGACTCGCGTACGCGGGCCACCGTGTGCACGTCGCCGGACGGGTTCTTGACCCAGTTGAGCCACTTGTCGGGCCGTTTCCACTGCACCGGCAGGTCCTTGGTCGCCGGGTGGCGCCGGTCGCCCACCTCAACGGTCGCCCGCTGCACGGCGGTCGGGCTCGACGCGGCCGGGCGGGCGCCGATGAGACCGGTGAACCAGTCCGAGTACGGCTCGGCGCGGGCAGCGTCATGGACGCCGAGGAAGCCGCCGCCCGCCTCCATGTAGGCCTCCAGGCCCGCCTCCTGCTCCGGATCGAGGACGTCCCCGCCACCGGTCAGGAAGACGACCGCGTTGAAGCGGCTCATCCGCGTGTCGTTGGTGAACACGGAGGCGTCGTCCGTGGCAACGACCGCGAACTGCTGGTCGGTCGGTCCGGTCAGGCCGATCTTCTCGATGGTCTCGATGCCCGCGTTGACGACGGGCGATTCCTCGCCGGCCGCGGCAGACCCGTAGAAGATCAGCACTCTTGCGTTCGCGCCGCCCGGTGGCGACTTGATGGACATCGTTGTCAGGGGTGGTTCGGGAGCGGGGCGCGCGCTGGCGGCCGGGCCCGACAGCAGCCCGGCGGCGACGAGTGTGGCGGTCACGCCCGCCACACAGGCCCGTCTTCTCGTGCTCAACCTTCGCAAGTGCATGGGCACCTCCACGGTCACAGCAACAGCGCCATGGAAGTTAGACCCTTTTGCATGGTTCGCCAATACCTATGACCGCGATACCACGAACTTTGTCCTGAGTGTGGATAAACGCGAGTGTGGCCGGTACCGTTCCCTCAGTTCATCACAGGTACGTCTCCGTAAGTTCCGCACCAGGATGGGGAGTTCCGCATGGACAGACGCGGGTTCAACCGGCGGGTGCTGCTGGGCGGCGCGGCCGTCGCGACATCGTTGTCTCTGGCCCCGGAAGCCGTGAGCGCCGAGGCACCGGTGAAGACCGCGCCGGCCGGCGGCGAGGTGAAACGCATCAAGATGTACGCCGAGAGGCTCCCCGGCGGGCAGATGGGCTACGGCCTGGAGAAGGGCAAGGCTTCGATCCCCGGCCCGCTGATCGAGCTCAACGAGGGCGACACGCTGCACATCGAGTTCGAGAACACCATGGACGTGGCGGCGAGTCTGCATGTCCACGGGCTGGACTACGAGATCACCAGCGACGGCACCAGGATGAACAAGAGCGACGTCGAGCCGGGCGGCACCCGCACCTACACCTGGCGCACGCACGCCCCCGGCCGCCGACAGGACGGCACCTGGCGTGCGGGCAGCGCGGGTTACTGGAACTACCACGACCACGTGGTGGGCACCGAACACGGAACGGGCGGTATCCGCAACGGCCTCTACGGACCGGTGATCGTCCGCAGGAAGGGCGACATCCTGCCCGACAAGACCGTCACGGTCGTCTTCAACGACATGCTGATCAACAACAAACCGGCCCACTCCGGCCCCAACTTCGAGGCGACGGTGGGCGATCGCGTCGAGTGGGTGATGATCACCCACGGCGAGTACTACCACACGTTCCATCTGCACGGTCACCGCTGGGCGGACAACCGCACGGGCCTGCTGACCGGCCCCGAGGACCCCAGCCAGGTCATCGACAACAAGATCGTGGGCCCGGCCGACTCCTTCGGCTTCCAGGTGATCGCCGGCGAGGGCGTCGGCGCGGGCGCCTGGATGTACCACTGCCACGTCCAGAGCCACTCCGACATGGGCATGGTCGGCCTGTTCCTGGTGAAGAAGCCGGACGGCACGATTCCCGGGTACGAGCCGCATGAGCACTAGGGCCTGTACGGAGTCGTGATCACCTGCTGGTACAACTCTCGTGTGGCGAGGCGTGAACTCAGCGACGACGAGTGGGCGTTGGTCGAGCCGTTGCTGCCGATCGGCGCCTGTGGCCCCTATCCG
>NZ_VMNX01000207.1 GCF_009377235.1 Streptomyces acidicola | reverse complement strand
CCCCCTACCCCACCAACTCGGACTACCCCACCAACTCGGACTACCCCACCAACTCGGACACCCTGGTCTCCCGGCGCCCTGGAAGAATCCGCGCCAACCAGTGCGACCGGACCGCTGTCAGAGGACCCAGGACGGCCAGCAGGAGCACATAGCCGGCAATGAAGGGCGACAACCGGGCATCCAGCCCCGCGGCAGCCGCCATCGTCGCGAGTATCAGCGCGAACTCTCCCCGCGCCAGCAACGTCGTGGCGATGTTCGCCGCGGGCCCCGGCCCGAAGGCGTACACACGCGCCGCCCCCAGCCCCGCCAGCACATTCATCGCCAGCGTCACGGCCACCGCCGCGAGAACCGGCCACAACACCGTCGGAAGATCACCGGGATCGATCGACAGACCGAACGCGAAGAAGAAGATCGCCCCGAAGGCGTCCCGCAGCGGGTGCACGAGCTTGCGTATACGCGCCCCCGACGCCGTGCTCCCCAGCATCAGGCCCACCATGAAGGCCCCGATCGCGTCCGCCACCCCGAACCACTCCGACACCCCGGCCACGAACACCGCCGCCCCGAGGAAGGAGATCACCAGCAGCTCGTCGTCCCGCGTGGAGAAGAGGCGCCCGATCACACGTGTCCCGAACCGCGCCACCAGCGCGAGGAGCAGCAGGAACCCGAACGCCTTGCCTGCGTCCAGCACCGCCGACGACAGGGAGTCCGCCCCGGACAGGATCGGCTGCAAGGCCGCGAGATACAGGGCGAGGAAGATGTCCTCGACCACGATGATCCCGAGAATCGGCTTGGTCTCCGGGTTGCCGAGCCGCCCCGTGTCCACCAGCACCTTGGTGACGATCGCGGACGACGAGATGCCGAGCACCCCGGCGAGGACGAGCGCCTCGGAGGTGCCCCACCCGAGGGCGAACCCGAAGGCCAGGCCCGCGCCCACGTTCAGCGCGAGATACGTGCCTCCGGCGAGCGCCATGCGGCGTCCGCCCGCCTTGAGGTCGTCCAGGTGGAACTCCAGGCCCAGGTAGAAGAGGAGCAGCACCAGGCCGAGCGCGGAGAGCATCTCCATGTCGTGCGGGTCCGAGACGAGCACGACGCCGGGGGTGTGCGGGCCGAGCAGGATCCCGGCCAGGATGAAGAGGGGAATGGTGGGTAGTCCTATGCGCCCGCCGAGGCGTGCGAGGACAGCGGCGGCGAGGAAAGCGCCGCCCATGGCGATGAGGGTGTCTGCGTGTCCGATGGGCTCGTCCTCCAGTTCGACCAGTCGGGCTGGTATGGCAAATGCAGCAAAGGAAGCGTCAAGAACGCGTCAATAGTTACTTTACCAAAGCATTCCGGAGTGAGCAGAGTTATCCACAGCCAGCAGACTGAAGCCCATGATCAACCTGACGCTCCCGGAAGTCGAAGCCCTCGCCCGTGAGGCGCACGCCGCCCAGACCGACAAGGCCGGACGGCCCTACGCGGAACACCTGCAGGCCGTGGCCGAGGGCGTGCGTGCCCGCGGCGGCGACGAGGAGCAGATCGCGGCGGCCTGGCTGCACGACGCGGTGGAGGACGAGGCGCTGTCGGAGGAGTGGCTGCGCGCCGCCGCACTGACGGACCGCACGAAGAGCGTCGTGCGGGCACTCACCAAGCGGGCGGGCGAGGCCCCTCAGGCGTACGCCGCGCGCATCCTGGCCACCCCGGGCGCCCTGCTGGTCAAGGAGGCCGACCTGGCGCACAACGCCGACCCCGCCCGGCTCTCGGCCCTCGACGAGGCGACCCGCGCCCGGCTGGAGAAGAAGTACGCCCACATGCGAAGCCTCCTCGGCCTGACGGCCGAGGAGGCAAAGGGTGAAGGGAGCTGAACGGTCAGCTCTTGGAGTCGGCCTTACCGACCATGGAATCGGCCTTACCGGCTTCGGGGCCGGTCCTGTCGGCCTTGTCGGCCTTGGCGCCGGACTGGCTGGACTCGCCGGTCCTGCCGGTCCTGTCGGAGCTGCCGGACTTGCCGCGCTCGCGCGCCAGCTCCGTCGCGTCCCGCCGGAACGCCCACTCCATCTTGGGCTCCATGGCGAACCGGAACATCCGCTGTACCGGCGGGGTGCAGAGCACGGTGATGATCGCCGCCGCGAGCAACGTGACGAAGATCTCGCCGACCGGCTGGTAGACCCAGTCGTAGGTGTCGTACCAGCCCCAGAAGCGGGACCCCTTCGCGAGGAAGCCGTGCAGCAGGTAGCCGTACAGCGTGCCCGCGCCGAGCACCGTGAACCACATCTTGCGACGCGGCACCCAGGCGAAGAAGCAGGCCATGAGCACCATCGAGCAACCGAAGAGCGCGAGCGTCATGACCACGCCGGCCCACCACGGGGCAGCCAGCTCCTGCGCGCTGTCACGGTGGTAGAACCACGCCGAGTTCATGCGCGGCGCCGCCCAGTACGCCACCACCAGCGCGGCCGCGAACACCGGCACTGCCAGGATCCGCACCTCGCGGCGCCGCATCAGCTGGAAGTGCTCGGGCTTCATGAACAGGCCCACGACGAAGAACGGCAGGAACTGCAGGACGCGTTGGAGGTCCAGGTCGTCGCCGATGTCGGGCGACACGGAGGCGAGCACGGCGATGGCGAGCGCGATCGGCACGGGCCAGCGCACGATCTTCCACAGTGGGGTCGTCATCCGCCACACGAACAGCGCGATCAGGAACCAGGTGAGGTACCACGGGTCGAGCAGGCTGATCGGGTGGCCCGGGTCGTCGTCGGCCCAGCGCTTGAAGAGGGAGTACGCGACCTCGAAGATCACATATGGGACGGCGACTCCGGTGACCAGGCGCCGGAGCCGGTCGGGGCGCATGTCGAAACTGCGCGAGAAGTAACCGGAGATGAGGATGAACGCCGGCATGTGGAACGTGTAGACGACCATGTAGAGCGCCTCGGCGGCGCGGCTCTGGCCGGTGAGGGGCTGCCAGGCATGGCCCATCGCGACGAGCACGATGGCCAGGTACTTGGCGTTGTCGAAGAACGCGTCGCGCTGTTTGACCGGTCTGGCGTCCGGCGCGGCGGCACTTGCGGCCGACCGCGCGATCTCGGGGGAACGCGGGCTCGGTGCGTCGTCCGTCGACTGCTGAGCCGGGGGAAGTGGTGCCCTGGGGCCGTGCGGTCGCAGCGAGTTCGTCACAAACCCTCCCGCCGGGAAGTCCGGGGAGCGGTCCGGGTACTCGCTGCGCGTGCGGAGGTCGAGGCAGCGGTGAACATCTGAGGCACCCTAGCGTTGTCTGTGCGATTTAGTAAAACTCTCGACGTGAATCCTGCATTACCCCCGCGAGTACCCGGGATTTGAGGAAGGGTTACGCGCCGAATTCCGGACCGTAGGCGTGCCGTTTGCTGCCCTTCTGTCCTCATTCTTCCGGACTAAATGGTGCATAACGTTCGCGGGCGACTCTGGTGAAATGTCCACTTTCGCGGGCCCCTTGGTGTGCCTGTGGCAACAATTCGAATTAACTGCGAACAGGATGTGTGTGCATCGAAACGATCACCTCTGAATTCGACTGTCGATGGCCTCTCGAATTGCCGTGCGGTGTGTGGCCGTTGGGGACGAGGGTGTGCAGGTCCAGTACGGGGACCGGCCAACGTTGGCTCACCAGCCGCATAGGTGGGCCGGGTTGGTGGCACGATGGTTCCGACGGGGGTGTGCGGGGCCGGCACTCCCGGGCCGGGTGAGCGGACCGACCGAGGGTGTGATGAGTTGTGGCCATTTCGCTGTCAGTGGTGCTGCTGTTGGCGATCATCCTTGTGGTGCTGATAAGAGGGGGGAACCTCAAGGCCGGACCTGCGGTCGTCGCCATACTCTTCGGCTTCTTCCTTGCCTCGACCGGCATGGCCGACGACATCCAGCGGTTCCTCAACTCCATAGCTGAGACCGTCAACTCGATCCAGTTCTAGCGTTACGGGGATGGCGCTGCGCGACTCGGACCCGTCGGCGGCGGGCGGTCACCGCACCGAGGACCGCCTCGGCACCGACGGCACACGCGTCGCCAATCTTCGCGTGCTCGGACTCCGGTCACCGGCTCTCGATCAAGGCCGTCGAGGTCGTCCAGGTGGTTGAGGTGGTTGAGGTCGTCGAGGTCGTCCACCGGCGGTACGCGGACGGTCGGCGGTGCCTTCACCGCCCCCGTCGTGGACATGTACGCCGACTCGCTCACCCGCACGACGTGGGGCCGGCCGCGGGCTGCCCTGAGTGACGGGCTGGCCAGGCTCACCGCATGAACAAGGCCCGAGCGGAGTTTTCGATCTCCAGCCCGGGCCTAGTCACGGTGGAGCGGGCGACGGGAATCGAACCCGCGTAGCTAGTTTGGAAGACTAGGGCTCTACCATTGAGCTACGCCCGCACAGGTCGCGCCGCAGGTCAGGTGACCGCGGCACAGGAGGCATCGTAGCGGGTCCGGTGCCCTCACCGCACACCCCGTTTCCCGGTCGCACCGGCGTGCAACCGGTGCTCCTGAAATGCGGCAGCCGCACTGCCTGCGGGCATGTACCCTACGTGTCGCACCAGACGGGGTGTGGCGCAGCTTGGTAGCGCGTCCGCTTTGGGAGCGGAAGGCCGTGGGTTCAAATCCCGCCACCCCGACCACCAGCCGGAACCCGCCACGGGGAGCCCGGAGCGTCAGGCTCTCCTTTTGGGGCGCGTACCGCCTGCGGTTACTATGCAAGCTGCGCGCCCGTGTGTCTGCACCGTTACGTCTCTCAGGGCCCGCGAATCCGCTGAGGCTCCGTCCGGTCATCCGTACCGGCAGCAGCGAGCAGCAGAAACCCAAGAAGTCAGCCACAAGGAGACCGAACCGTGAAGAGCGCCGTGGAGACCCTGAACCCGACCCGGGTTCGGCTCACTGTCGAGGTGCCCTTCGAGGAGCTCAAGGACAGCCTCGACGCGGCGTACAAGAAGATCAACCAGCAGGTCACGGTGAAGGGCTTCCGCAAGGGCAAGATCCCGGCCCGGGTCATCGACCAGCGGTTCGGTCGGGGCGCCGTGCTGGAGGAGGCCGTCAACGACGCGCTTCCGAAGCTCTACACCGAGGCGGTCAACGAGGCCGAGCTGAACGTCCTCGGCCAGCCCGAGGTCGACATCACGGAGCTGAAGGACGGCGAGACGCTGAACTTCACCGCCGAGGTCGACATCCGCCCGACCATCGAGATCCCGGACTACTCCGGCATCGAGGTCGAGGTCGACGCCGTCGAGGTCACGGACGAGGACATCGCCGAGTCGGTCGAGCAGCTCCGTGAGCGCTTCGCCTCGACGTCCCCCGTCGAGCGTGCCGCCGAGGACGGCGACGTCGTGACGATCGACCTGGAGGCCAAGGTCGAGGGCGAGGTGCTGGAGGACGGCGTCGCGAACGGCGTCTCCTACACCATCGGCTCCGGCGAGCTGCTCGACGGCATCGACGACGCCGTGAAGGGCCTGGAGGCCGGTGGCGAGGCCACCTTCGCCTCCGAGCTCAAGGGCGGCTCGGCGGCCGGCAAGGAGGCCGAGGTGACGGTCAAGGTCACCCAGGTCGCCGCCCGGGAGCTGCCCGAGCTGGACGACGAGTTCGCGCAGCTCGCGTCCGAGTTCGACACGCTGGAGGAGCTGAGGGCGGACAGCCGTAAGCGCCTGGAGAACATGAAGCAGTACGACCAGGCCACGCAGGCCCAGGAGCGCGTCCTGGAGAAGCTGCTGGAGCTCGTCGAGGTGCCCGTCCCCGAGAAGCTGCTCGAGGACGAGATCAACACCCGCAAGCACAACCTGGAGCACCACCAGCTCGGCCAGATGGGCCTCACCCTCGACAAGTACCTGGAGCTCCAGGGCAAGACGGCCGAGGAGTTCGAGGAGGAGACGCGCGAGGCCGCGGTCAAGGGCATCAAGACCCAGTTCGTCCTCGACGAGCTGGTCTCCAGGGAGAAGCTGAACGTCAACCAGGAGGAGCTGACGGAGCACCTGATGCGCCGTGCCGCCTCCTCCGGCATGTCTCCCGACCAGTTCGCCCAGGCGGTCGTCGAGGGCGGCCAGGTTCCGCTCCTCGTCGGCGAGGTCGCCCGCGGTAAGGCCCTGGCCCTGGTCGTCGAGGCCACGACGGTCAAGGACACCAACGGCGAGATCGTGGACCTGGACGACGACGAGGACGAGGAGGAGGCGGCGGGCTCTGCGGAGGGCTCCGCCGAGACCCCGGCCGAGGCGAAGCCGGAGACCAAGCCGGAGGCCTGACCCCCACGGCACCCGTGAAGCACCCCTGACGGGCCCCGAGGCCGCACCTGTGCGCCTCGGGGCCCGTCGGCGTTCCCATGGCCTGTGCCACGCGGACTCGGCGGTGGGCCGGACGCCTCGGCGCTTGCGCCTGTGGGGCGGGTGCGTGTGTGTCCGCGCGTCCTGGTGGCCCGGGCGCCTCGCGGTTGCCCGTGGGCGGGTGCATGCGCGGCTGCCCCGCCGCTGCGGCTTGGGCGCCTTCGCGTTTGTTCGTGGGCGGGTGCATGCGCGGCTGCCCCGCCGCTGCGGCTTGGGCGCCTACGCGGTTGTTCGTGGGTCGGGTGCGCGCCGGGAGGTCTCCGTCCTCGGTCCGGCGGGTCTGTGGGGTGTCGTATGTGCTCGGCGGCGGACGCCGGCCGCTGCGGGCGGACACCTCCCGGCACACCCCCTTACGTGCGTACGCGGCTGCCGGTGCGTCGGGGTGCGGGTGCGGGTGCGGGTGCGGGTGCGGGTGCGGCTTGCGGTGCGCGTACGGGTGCGGGCACGGCTGCCGGTGTCGACAGGTGCGGGCCCGGCTTTCGGTGCGCGGACGGCGCGGACATGGCTGCTGGTGCCGGTGGTGCCGGTGGTGCCGGTGGTGCCGATGGTGCCGGTGATCCGGGTGGTGCCGGTGGTGCGGGTGTGGTGGTGCAGGTGGTGCTGGCGGTGCCCGTGGTGCGTTGGGGCCGGTGCGCGGGCCGGTGAGGGCATGGCTGGCGGCGCATAGGCGATGCGGTCGGCGTGCGGCACGGTTCGCTGCTGGGCTCGGGCGAGCCCAAGCATTCAGGGGCGCGGGGAACTGCGCGACCAGCCACAACGCACCCGCAGCCGCCCACCGACGGAAACCCGGCAGACGAACCCGGCGGCCCGGGGCCCGGGGCGGAGCCCCGTGGCGGTGCCCCGGGCAGAGGGCCACTCACACCCGGGGCGAGCCCGACGAACCCCCGACCCAGCGGAGCGCATGCGCTGACAGCGAACAGTTCCCTCTGCGGGATTCCCCGGAGGGACCCGCGCGTTAGGGTCCATGAATACGAGGGCAGGGAAGTCCCCGGAGCAGCCCCGACAGGGGCGCGCACGGGGTACCAGGCCCCAGCAGAAGACGTGAGACGGCCCGGCGCCGTCGTAAGACGAGCAGGTGGATTACGTGACGAATCTGATGCCCTCCGCCGCCGGCGAGCCTTCCATCGGTGGCCTCGGCGACCAGGTCTACAACCGGCTGCTCGGCGAGCGGATCATTTTCCTCGGCCAGCCGGTCGACGACGACATCGCGAACAAGATCACCGCACAGCTGCTGCTCCTTGCCGCTGACCCCGACAAGGACATCAACCTGTACATCAACAGCCCAGGCGGCTCGATCACGGCCGGTATGGCGATCTACGACACCATGCAGTTCATCAAGAACGACGTGGTGACCATCGCCATGGGCCTCGCCGCCTCCATGGGCCAGTTCCTGCTCAGCGCGGGCACGCCGGGCAAGCGCTTCGCGCTGCCGAACGCCGAGATCCTGATCCACCAGCCCTCCGCCGGCCTCGCCGGTTCGGCCTCCGACATCAAGATCCACGCCGAGCGGCTGCTGCACACCAAGAAGCGCATGGCCGAGCTCACGGCGCACCACACCGGCCAGTCGGTCGATCAGGTCACCCGCGACTCCGACCGTGACCGCTGGTTCGACGCCTACGAGGCCAAGGACTACGGCCTCATCGACGACGTCATCACCCACGCCGCCAGCTTGCCGGGCGGCGGCGGCACCGGGGCCGCGTAACCGGCGCGCGCCGGGCGCGCGCCGGAGTCACCGCACACCGGCGCACGACTCCGCGCAGCCGTACGGACCGTACAGACCGCACAGGCGGTACGAGCCGTACAACGGAACCGCACCCACGCGACCAGGTACGACGACGGACGACGGATCGGGAAACGGGTCGGGAAAGGATGGGGACCGCGGGGCAACCCGGTCCCGGTTCCGCTCCCGATGCCGATCATCGAGGCGACGTACGACGATGGAAGCGAGGGGACCGCGGCCCCGTACGACGGCGCGCGGCGACGCACCAGCACCCCGGCGACCCCGTAGGCCCCAAGACCCCCAGCCGACCGCCTCAGCCCCTCTCAGGCTCCCAGGAGACACAGTGAACGACTTCCCCGGCAGCGGCCTCTACGACCGTGCGCGCGCCCAGTACAGCGGCCCCACGGCCGAGTCCCGCTATGTCATCCCGCGCTTCGTCGAGCGCACCTCCCAGGGCGTGCGTGAGTACGACCCGTACGCGAAGCTCTTCGAGGAGCGTGTGATCTTCCTCGGCGTGCAGATCGACGACGCCTCCGCCAACGACGTCATGGCGCAGCTGCTGTGCCTGGAGTCGATGGACCCCGACCGGGACATCTCGGTCTACATCAACAGCCCGGGCGGCTCCTTCACCGCGCTCACGGCCATCTACGACACGATGCAGTTCGTGAAGCCGGACATCCAGACGGTCTGCATGGGCCAGGCGGCCTCCGCCGCCGCCATCCTGCTGGCCGCCGGTACGCCCGGCAAGCGCATGGCGCTGCCGAACGCCCGCGTGCTGATCCACCAGCCGTACAGCGAGACCGGCCGCGGCCAGGTCTCCGACCTGGAGATCGCCGCCAACGAGATCCTCCGGATGCGCTCGCAGCTGGAGGAGATGCTGGCCAAGCACTCCACCACGCCGATCGACAAGATCCGCGAGGACATCGAGCGCGACAAGATCCTCACGGCCGAGGACGCGCTCTCGTACGGCCTGATCGATCAGATCATCTCGACCCGGAAAATGAACAACGAGTCCGTCCGCTAGGACGGGTGGGGGAGTATCGTCTGCCGCCCCTTGGCATGGTTTGGCACGGTGCACGTCAAAGTGAACCGTGCCAAGGGGGGCCCGAACGTGGGGCCCGGCAAGGTACCGTCGGACATAAGGCAGCACCAGGAGCCGCTGGACCTAGGCGTCTCCCAGGCGAAGGGGAAGCACACCGTGGCACGCATCGGTGACGGCGGCGATCTGCTCAAGTGCTCGTTCTGCGGCAAGAGCCAGAAGCAGGTCAAGAAGCTCATCGCAGGCCCCGGTGTGTACATCTGCGACGAGTGCATCGATCTCTGCAACGAGATCATCGAGGAGGAGCTCGCGGAAACCAGCGAGGTCCGCTGGGAGGAGCTCCCGAAGCCCCGCGAGATCTACGAGTTCCTGGAGGGGTACGTCGTCGGCCAGGAGGCCGCGAAGAAGGCCCTCTCGGTCGCGGTGTACAACCACTACAAACGCGTCCAGGCCGGTGAGAACGGCGGGGCGAACAGCCGTGACGACGCCATCGAGCTGGCGAAGTCCAACATCCTGTTGCTCGGCCCCACGGGCTCGGGCAAGACCCTGCTGGCCCAGACCCTGGCCCGGATGCTCAACGTCCCGTTCGCCATCGCCGACGCGACGGCGCTCACGGAGGCGGGGTACGTGGGCGAGGACGTCGAGAACATCCTGCTGAAGCTCATCCAGGCCGCCGACTACGACGTCAAGAAGGCCGAGACCGGGATCATCTACATCGACGAGATCGACAAGGTGGCCCGCAAGAGCGAGAACCCGTCGATCACCCGGGACGTGTCGGGTGAGGGTGTCCAGCAGGCCCTCCTGAAGATCCTTGAGGGCACGACGGCCTCCGTCCCGCCCCAGGGCGGGCGCAAGCACCCGCACCAGGAGTTCATCCAGATCGACACGACGAACGTCCTGTTCATCGTGGGCGGTGCCTTCGCCGGTCTGGAGAAGATCATCGAGTCCCGGGCGGGCGCGAAGGGCATCGGCTTCGGCGCGACCATCCGCTCCAAGCGCGAGCTGGAGTCCAAGGACCAGTTCGAGGACGTCATGCCCGAGGACCTGGTCAAGTTCGGCATGATCCCCGAGTTCATCGGCCGTCTGCCCGTCATCACCTCGGTCCACAACCTCGACCGCAAGGCCCTCCTCCAGATCCTGGTGGAGCCGCGCAACGCGCTCGTGAAGCAGTACCAGCGCCTCTTCGAACTCGACGGTGTGGAGCTGGACTTCGAGCGCGAGGCCCTGGAGGCCATCGCCGACCAGGCCATCCTCCGCCAGACCGGCGCCCGTGGCCTGCGCGCCATCATGGAGGAGGTCCTCCAGGCGGTCATGTACGAGGTCCCGTCCCGCAAGGACGTGGCCCGCGTGGTCATCACGGCGGACGTCGTCCTGTCGAACGTGAACCCGACGCTGATCCCGCGCGACGCCCGCGGCCGCGGCTCGGGCGAGCAGAAGACGGCGTAGCCGCCGCGCGTGCGACAGCGAGGGGCCCCGGTCAACCGACCGGGGCCCCTTCGTAGTTGAACAGTGCTGAACAGTGCTGAACAGTTCGCAGTTGAACAGCCGCTCCGCGGGATCAGGCCTTGACGCGGACTTCCTTACGGAGCTTGGCGGCGGTCTCGGCCGTCTCGGCCGGGTCCGCGCTCTTGCCCGCCGCGATGTCCGAGTACTCCATCGGCATCACAAAACCGAGCGTGCTGTGGTCGGCCCAGACGCAGTAGACGATGCTCAGCTCGCTCGGCCCGCCCGCCGTACCCCCGGTCGGCGCCTTGCCCTTGGCCGTCTGGCACTTCATGACGGCGCCGTCGAGCGAGCTCGGCGTGTACGCCTGCGGGCTGCCCTCGAAGGTGACGTCCTTCTCGGCGTCCGTCTTCTGCATGGCGAAGAACCCGTCGACCGCCTTCTCCGGGTCCTCGATCTCGCCGTAGATGCCGCCGAAGGTGATCATCTTCCCGGCCAGCGGGTTGCCGCTGTCCTTGCCCGCCTCGTAGTTGGCGCTGACGTCCTGGGGGTTCGTGATGCCCCAGCTCTCCGCCGTCTTCAGGTCGCTCGAACTCATGCCGTCGCCGCCGCCGGTGGACTTCTTGTACTCGGTGAGCACGGTCTCCGGCGTCGTCAGCTTGTGCGGCCCGTCGTCCGCGATGTCCGAACCACCACCGCCACGGCTCCCGCCGAACGCGAAGTACGCACCCACGGCGATCACGGCCACGACGGCCACCGCGCCGATGACGAGGCCCGTCTTCTTGTTGCCGCCACCGGGAGCCGGCGGCTGGGGAACCCCGTAGGGCTGCTGGCCGTACGGAGCCTGCTGACCGTACCCGGGCTGCTGGCCGTAGGGCGGCTGCTGCGGGGGAACACCAGGGGGCGTGCCCTGGGGGGCCTGCTGGGGGTACCCGTAGCCGGGCTGCGCGGGAGGGGCCGGCGGCGGCGCCTGCTGCGGGTAGCCGTAGCCGGGCTGCGCGGGGGGCGTCTGCGGCGGCTGGCCGTAGGGGCCCGGCTGGCCGTACGGCCCCGGCTGCTGGGGCTGCCCGCCGTACGGGCCCGGCTGGTTGTAGCTCATTTCTGGGTTCCCCTCCAGATGCTTATGTTTCGCTGACATCCTCGCCCAGACCGGGAGCGGGCGTTCCGTCGGGGTGCGTACCGTTACAGAACAAACGCGTTTCGGGACTGCCCCGTGACACCCCTAAACTGAGCCCGTGACCGAGAACGCTCAGCAGCAGCCCACAGCGCCCAGCACCGAACTGCCGACCCAGTACGCGCCGGCCGAGGTAGAGGGGCCGCTGTACGAGCGCTGGGTTGAGCGGGGTTACTTCGAGGCGGACGAGAAGAGCGACAAGCCGCCGTACACCGTCGTCATCCCGCCGCCGAACGTCACCGGCAGCCTGCACCTCGGGCACGCCTTCGAGCACACGCTCATCGACGCCCTCACCCGCCGCAAGCGCATGCAGGGTTACGAGACGCTGTGGCAGCCCGGCATGGACCACGCCGGCATCGCCACGCAGAACGTCGTCGAGCGCGAGCTGGGGAAGGAAGGGAAGTCCCGGCACGACCTCGGTCGTGAGGCCTTCGTCGAGCGCGTCTGGCAGTGGAAGGCCGAGTCCGGCGGGCAGATCAGCGGACAGATGCGCCGCCTCGGCGACGGCGTCGCCTGGTCGCGTGAGCGCTTCACCATGGACGAGGGGCTTTCCCAGGCCGTCCAGACCATCTTCAAGCGGCTCTACGACGACGAGCTGATCTACCGCGCCGAGCGCATCATCAACTGGTGCCCCCGCTGTCTTACGGCCATCTCGGACATCGAGGTCGAGTACCAGGACGACGACGGTGAGCTCGTCTCGATGAAGTACGGCGAGGGGGACGACACCATCGTCGTCGCCACGACCCGTGCCGAGACCATGCTCGGTGACACGGCGGTCGCCGTTCACCCCGAGGACGAGCGGTACAAGCACCTGATCGGCAAGCTCATCAGGCTGCCGCTGACCGACCGTTCGA
The DNA here is from genome assembly GCF_009377235.1 of Streptomyces acidicola. Lineage (GTDB taxonomy): Bacteria > Actinomycetota > Actinomycetes > Streptomycetales > Streptomycetaceae > Streptomyces > Streptomyces acidicola. Next base: position 4,514 of record NZ_VMNX01000207.1, on the reverse strand, counting down.
TCCCGGTCGTCGCCGACGAGCACGTCGACCCCGAGTTCGGCACGGGCGCCGTCAAGGTCACCCCGGCCCACGACCCGAACGACTTCGAGATCGGCCAGCGCCACAACCTGCCGTCCCTCACCGTCATGGACGAGCACGCGGTCATCACCGTCCACGGCCCCTTCCAGGGCCTGGACCGGCTCGAAGCCCGTTCCGCCATCGTCGCCGCGCTGCGCGCCGAGGGCCGGATCGTCGCCGAGAAGCGGCCGTACGTCCACTCCGTCGGCCACTGCTCGCGCTGCAAGACCACCATCGAGCCGCGTCTGTCCATGCAGTGGTGGGTCAAGGTCGGCCCGCTGGCGAAGGCGGCGGGTGACGCCGTCCGTGACGGACGCGTCAAGATCCATCCACAGGAGATGGAGAAGCGGTACTTCGACTGGGTCGACAACCTCCACGACTGGTGCATTTCCCGGCAGCTGTGGTGGGGTCACCGCATCCCGGTCTGGTACGGGCCGAACGGCGAGGTCGTCTGCGTCGGCCCGAACGACGAGGCCCCGTCCGGCGAGGGCTGGCATCAGGACACCGACGTCCTCGACACCTGGTTCTCCTCCGGCCTGTGGCCCTTCTCGACCCTCGGCTGGCCCGAACAGACCGAGTCGCTCGCGAAGTTCTATCCGAACTCCGTCCTGGTCACCGGCTACGACATCCTCTTCTTCTGGGTCGCCCGGATGATGATGTTCGGCCTGTACGCGATGGACGGCACCCCGCCGTTCCACACCATCGCCCTGCACGGCATGGTCCGCGACCAGTTCGGCAAGAAGATGTCGAAGTCCTTCGGAAACGCGGTCAACCCGCTGGACTGGATGGACAAGTACGGCTCCGACGCGCTCAGGTTCACGCTGGCTCGAGGCGCCAACCCCGGTGTCGACGTGCCGATCGGCGAGGACTGGGTCCAGGGCTCCCGCAACTTCGCCAACAAGATCTGGAACGCCACGCGCTTCGCGCTCATGAACGGCGCGACGGTCGAGGGCCCGCTGCCGGACGCCGCGAAGATGTCGGCGACCGACCGCTGGATCCTCTCCCGCCTGAACTCCGTCGTTGCCGAAGTCGACGCGTTCTACGAGGACTTCCAGTTCGCCAAGCTGTCCGACGCGCTGTTCCACTTCGCCTGGGACGAGGTCTTCGACTGGTACGTCGAGCTGTCCAAGACGACGTTCCAGGCGGGCGGAGAGGCGGCCGAGGTCAGCAAGCGCGTCCTGGGTGAGGTGCTGGACGTCACGCTGAAGCTGCTGCACCCGGTCGTCCCGTTCGTGACGGAGACGCTGTGGACCACCCTCACGGGCGGCGAGTCGGTCGTCATCGCCGACTGGCCGAAGGACAGTGGCTTCCGGGACGCGGCGGCCGAGAAGGAGATCGAAACGCTCCAGTCCGTCATCACCGAGGTCCGCCGCTTCCGCGCCGACCAGGGCCTCCAGCCCGGCCAGCGGGTCCCGGCCCGCCTGGAGCTCGGCAGCACCGCGCTCGCCCCGCACGAGGCCGCCATCCGCCAGCTGCTCCGGCTCCAGCCGGAGGGCGAGGGCTTCTCGGCGACGGCCACGCTGCCGGTGGCGGGCGCCGAGGTCGCGCTGGACCTCTCCGGCGTGATCGACGTGGCCGCCGAGCGCAAGCGGCTCGCCAAGGACCTCGCGGCAGCCGAGAAGGAGAAGGGCCAGGCCACGGCGAAGCTCGGCAACGAGGCGTTCCTCGCGAAGGCCCCGGACCAGGTCGTGGAGAAGATCCGCACGCGGCTCGCGAAGGCGGACGAGGACATCACGCGGATCCAGGCACAGCTGGAGCGACTGCCGCAGGCGTAGCCGTTCATAGCCGTTCGTACGGTGTCGAAGGCCCCCGGAGCCACCAGGTTTTGGGGGCCCTGCGTCTGTGGGGCCGGGCGCCTCAAGCCTCTGTCGGTGCTCGTCCGTAGACTGGTCCCGTGAGTGAGCTCCCCCCGCACGACAGCAGTGCGCAGCCCGACCCCGTCGACTCCTTCGAGGAGATCATCGCGGCCGAGACGGGTCGCGACCCCGATCTCGCGGTGATCGAGGCGGGCAGCCGTACCCTGCGCACCCAGGGCGGGCCGCCGGGGGCCGACGTGCCCGCGCGGCCGGCCGACCCCGAGGCCGACAAGGCCCTGCGCGAGGTCGAGGCGGAACTGGCCACGCGCTGGGGTGAGACCAAGCTGGAGCCGTCGGTCTCGCGGATCGCCGCGCTGATGGACGTACTGGGGGAGCCGCAGCGGTCGTACCCCTCCATCCACATCACGGGGACCAATGGCAAGACGTCCACCGCCCGCATGATCGAGGCGCTGCTGGGCGCCTTCGAGCTGCGTACCGGCCGCTACACCTCGCCGCACGTCCAGTCGATCACCGAGCGGATCAGCCTGGACGGAGCCCCCATGGGGGCCGAGCGGTTCGTCGAGACGTACCAGGACATCAAGCCGTACATCGAGATGGTGGACGACCGGCAGGAGTTCCGGCTGTCCTTCTTCGAGGTGCTCACGGGCATGGCGTACGCGGCCTTCGCGGACGCGCCCGTGGACGTGGCCGTCGTCGAGGTGGGCATGGGCGGCAGCTGGGACGCCACCAACGTCATCGATGCCGACGTGGCCGTCGTGACGCCCATAGACCTCGACCACACCGACCGGCTCGGCAGCACGCCCGGTGAGATCGCCGGGGAGAAGGCGGGCATCGTCAAGCAGGACGCGACGGTGATCCTCGCCCAGCAGCCGGTCGACGCGGCGCAGGTGCTGCTGAAGAAGGCCGTCGAAGTGGACGCGACCGTGGCGCGGGAGGGCCTGGAGTTCGGGGTCGTCGGCCGGCAGGTCGCGGTCGGCGGACAACTGCTCACGCTGCGCGGGCTCGGCGGCGAGTACGAGGAGCTGTTCCTGCCGCTGCACGGTGCCTACCAGGCGCACAACGCGGCGGTGGCGCTCGCGGCGGTCGAGGCGTTCTTCGGGGTCGGCTCGCAGCGGCCGGAGCCGCTCGACATCGACACCGTCCGCAAGGCGTTCGCGTCCGTCGCCTCTCCCGGGCGCCTTGAGGTCGTACGGCGCTCTCCGACGGTCGTGCTGGACGCCGCCCACAATCCGGCGGGCGCGCGCGCCACGGCGGACGCGGTGAGCGAGGTGTTCGACTTCAGCCGGCTGATCGGGGTCGTGGGCGCGAGCGGCGACAAGAACGTGCGGGGGCTGCTGGAGGCCTTCGAGCCGATCTTCGCCGAGGTCGTGATCACCCAGAACTCCAGCCATCGCGCGATGGACGCGGACGAGCTGGCCGCGATCGCGGTGGAGGTGTTCGGGGACGAGCGTGTCCAGGTCGAGCCGCGGCTCGACGACGCCCTGGAGGCGGCGATCACGCTCGCCGAGGAGGAGGGCGAGTACGCGGGCGGTGGCGTCCTCGTCACCGGGTCCGTGATCACCGTCGGCGAGGCCCGACTGCTGCTGGGGAGGGGCTGAGTCCCGTGCGTACGCTGTGTGCTTCGACGCTGATCGGTGAGTTCTTCGTCATCGGGTTCGCCGGGCTGGTCGCGATGAAGGACCCGGACCTGTCCATGAGTACGGTGTGGACGGTCTGCGGTGTCGCGATGGCGCTGTGCCTTCTGCTGTGCGGGCTGATCACGCGACCTGGTGGGGTGCAGCTCGGCTGGGCGCTCCAGATCGCGCTGATCGCCTCCGGTTTCGTCGTCCCGGTCATGTTCTTCCTGGGAGCGGTCTTCGCGGCGCTGTGGTGGGCGTCCGTCCACTTCGGGCGGAAGGTGGACGAGGCGAAGGCGCGGTTCGCCGCGCAGGGGGCGGCGGCCCAGGGAGTGCCGGGCGAGGCGTCCACCGGCGCCGGGGCTTCCTGATGCCGCTCTAACGGCATCCTGACGCTGTGTGACGCTCCAACGAGCACGCCCTGTAGCCTCTGAGCTCCGCACACTTGTGAAATTGAAGGAGTCACCGTCGTGAGCCAGCGCACCCTTGTCCTCCTCAAGCCCGACGCCGTTCGTCGTGGGCTGACCGGCGAGATCATCAGCCGTATCGAGCGCAAGGCCGGATGGCGGATCACTGCGCTGGAGCTGCGCACGCTGGACCAGGAGACGCTGGAGCAGCACTACGGGGAGCACAAGGGCAAGCCGTTCTACGAGCCGCTGGTCGAGTTCATGGCGTCCGGGCCCGTGGTCGCGCTGATCGTGGAGGGTGAGCGGGTCATCGAGGGGCTGCGTGCGCTGGCGGGGCCGACGGACCCGATCGCCGCCGCGCCCGGGTCGATCCGGGGCGACTACGGCGTCATCGTCCGCGAGAACCTCATCCACGCGTCCGACTCCGAGGAGTCCGCCGAGCGCGAGGTGAAGATCTTCTTCCCCGGCCGCGCGTAACGCCTCCGGCGACGGCCCGGTCCCGCGGTGTGCGGGTCCGGGCCGTCGGTGGTCGCGCGGGGGTTTCCTCGCCCCCGCCGCCCCTACCCGTCCCATCCCTGGTGGCTGCCGCCCCCGGACCCTCCGTTCGGTGGCTGGGG
>NZ_VMNX01000206.1 GCF_009377235.1 Streptomyces acidicola | reverse complement strand
CGATCCAGCGACTCACGGCCCTGCCGAACCCCGGATGACCAGCTACTTCTCCTGCCCCGACGAGTCTGGTCACCCCCGGAACCGTGGAACCCGGCGCACACCCGACGCGACAGACGGGCCCTCGGTCTGCCCGCAGCCCTCCGAACAAGTCGAAACGGCCCACCAGTTGAACTCGCGAGCCGTCACGAAAGATCGAGGCTAGATTCCTATTCAATTGAAAGGGTCGTCCTCTGAATCTCCATCCCGTGCATTTTTAATTTCTCGCATCATCAGCAAACTGTTAGATCCCATAAAGAATGAGGTATTTGACTCGCTGGTGATTTCGTCTCTTAGATCCGTTCTCCCTCCGAAGCATTCCAAGGACATTTCTGGAATCGTCAAGAAAACACTCACGCCCGCACTCTCGCCCTCTTGAGCGATTCGCAGGCACAGAGATGCCGCCTCATCGCTTCTGCTAAATAAATGATGTGCCTCCTCTATAGCGACAAGGATGGCTGGCTTTTCGGATGTGGGGTCACTGTAGCTGCCTTTTTCAGTCCGTACCTCCAGGATTCGAACCGCAGCCCTCAGGATATTCAGAGAGCGTTCCAGGTTATTTCCTGAGAACCAGTCGACGGCTCCGGCTTTCTTTAGGGATTTAAAGTGCTTCTGCTCTGGAGCCCAATCCATGAGCCATAGAATGTATTTCCCGCTGGTCAGCGCCCCGAGGAGCACCAGTGTCAATGTGTTACTTTTCCCAACCCCCTTGTCTCCGGCGATCACTCCATGGCGCACACCTATGCCAGGTCGGTGCAGAGGAACCTGCACCCGTTCGCCATCCCGGTATTCTCCGAGGGACACTGTCCCTGTTTCAGGGTCGTACAGGGGACTTGACGAATCAAATGGAATCATAGTGGAATGAAATTCATCCTGAGACTCGATATATCTCCAATATTTTGCCGTCTCGCGATCTCCCATTTCTAGATATATGGCCGCAAGGTTCGATGCAGCGCTTCCATTTCCGTTCTCGGCCAAGGGCTCCCATGCTGCAATGGCATAATGCGTTTCTCCCGCCATGTAGGCGCGCATCCCGATAAGCCATCGATCGTCATCGTCTGGGCATAGATTCAGGGCCTCGTCCCAGATGAAATCAGGGATTATGTATCTGCTCCCCTTTTCGCGAGATATGGCGTCAGGTAGATAGTCGAACGCTCGCCATGTGTCCTCATACTCTCCAGGAATCAGTAGCCCAGAGACGCCGTACTGAACTCTCGTGGCCCAATCCTTAGCGTCAGTCCAGCTCTCAGGCCTGAGTGTTAAATGAGGCAGATAGCTGGTGTGTAGTTCTTTGAGAACTTCAATATCGATGCCCCCACTAAATCCAGTGCGAGCGAGGTCGACACTCGCTTGGACAAGGGCCGCGCCCCTAGGATTTCCGTTTACTCGCTGCGCTCGGCGCCACGATTGAATCAAAGCGGGACCGGCCGCTAGGTACTCCGATATTCCGTATATACTACTATGGGTTATGGCATCAGCGAGTCGTTCGTCGTGAATTTTGGAAGCCCTGTCGACTTCCTTGTCACTCCAGAGGCGAATAATGGGGATTGGCTCTACTGCCCGAAGTAGACGGTTTCCGATCTGGCGAGAAACCTCTTGGATATCGTCTGATTTCGAGTTTCGGGGATTTGAGTATGTCTCGAATAGCTCGTCCTGCATGGTCGCTACGATTGCGACGTGGATTCGCTCTAAAGCGTCGAGGAGTGAAGGGTTTATTCCCTCGTCGCCGAGAAACTGCTCTAGATCGTCTAGCCAGAGAATATAACGGTCTGTGTCAGAGGGGCGAATTACCTGCGGCAGTGACGTTAAGCGGGTTCCGCGGGAGGGGGTGTAAATGATGTGATCAGGCATGCATCGTTGGATTCCGTGAAATGCCGTCCTCGTTTTTCCTGAGGTGGAGTCGCCGGTTAACAGGACCATTCCACCATTGATCGCCACATGTTTCATCTGGGTCGCTACATCTTTATCAGCGTCACGCAGCACGTAGGGTGGTAGTGCCGGGTCGTTGCCGATGGTGCGTGCTCTGTGTACCCCCAGGGTGAATGCATCGACTTCATGTACCCTGGGCCACTCTGCGGGATTTAAGGGCGTTGTGGATTCTAGTGAAATATGTATCTGTGGGTTGGTCAGGATTGGAGCCAGGACGTCACGGCCTACGGCAACTGAGGCCTCGCCGGATGCAGTAGCCTTTTTGCGTCGCATTGCTCTGCCTAATCCGCATCAAAGTCGGTTGAGAGATCACCTTTCGCTTCTCCACCGATTGCGATACTTCCTGGACCTGCTGCTCGAAGCCCACCGGAGTCATGCGCTGACGGATTCGGGTGTGCAGAGCCACGCGTGCGCGTCTTAACAGTTCCGTGAGTTGACCCACCGACAGATACGCTGCCAGCCCCCTCTGCCGTAACGCTCGTCTGTTGTCCTTCAGTGCTTGTTAGCCATACTTGAGCACCGACACCTATTACGAGCAGTGTGCCGAGCGATACCCACCAAGCCAGTCCAGCTTGGTTCGTGGCCATGTTCGTGACCACACCAATCGCAGCGGCGACGACGACGGATGCTCCCGCCACGAGACCGCGCTTCGCGGCTACTGACACAGTCCCTCCCCGAGACCTGGCAACCCCCATGCGGTGTCGCAGCCTCACACGGTATCGCTCAACTGCCCGCGCGCCTACGGCGCGAAGCGCAGTGCACGCCCAAGTGCGGCTGCCTTACCCAAGAGGTCGGCGGAGCGGCTTTGGGCTGGAGCTGCTTTGGCGCGAGTGATCATGGCTCCGTAAGCTTGCGGCGCGTCGGGCAGTCTGTGGACCTGCCCGGTAAAGCACGACGTTGGGGCCATGATCTTCGAGGCTCGCGCCAAAGTGGCTGCCTAAAGCCGTGGAGCCGATCGCCCCAGTCACGACGTACCCCTTCTCTGGCGTAAGGCGGCTGATTGCTGTGCGCGCGGCACGGGCGCCGGCCGGGCTGGAGCGGGGCGGAGACAGGAGCGCAGGCCCGGCCGGGGGCCGTGCCGCGCGCGGTGAGCGGAGCGAGCCGCCTTGAACCCGTAAAGAAAGTTGTAACTCAGTGAGCCTTTGCCAGTATGTCTGGTCCCCGGGAGATGCTTGACACTTCGGTCCCAGCTGATGGTTGACAGTGGCCGTGATCGGCTTTTCTGTGCACGTCGTTGCGGCGTGTGTAGGGAGGCCGGGATTGGCGCTGGTGGAGTTGTCGGTTGTTGAGCAGAGATACCGGGCTGTTCTGGCGGTGCTGGCGGGTTCGACGGTGACGGAGGTCGCCGCTCAGCTGGGTGTGTCCCGGCAGACGGTGAGCGGCTGGAAGTCGCGGTATGCGGCTTCGGGTCTGGCGGGGTTGGCCGATCGGTCGCGCAGGCCGGCTTCGTGTCCGCATCGGGCTTCTGCGGAGGTGGAGGCGGCGGTGTGTGAGTTGCGGCGTAAGCATCCTCGGTGGGGTCCGCGGCGGATTGCTCATGTGCTGGAGCGGGCCGGGGTGGTGGATGCGGTGCCGTCGCGGATGACGGTGTATCGGATCTTGGTGCGGCATGGGCTGGTGGAGCCGGGTGTTCGGCGTCGGAAGCGGTCGGATTACAAGCGGTGGCAGCGTGATCGGCCGATGCAGTTGTGGCAGATGGACATCGTCGGCGGAGTGCTGCTGGTCGACCCGGTCACGGGTGAGCTGACCGAGGGGAAGATCGTTACCGGTGTGGACGATCATTCCCGGTACTGCGTGATCGCGTCGGTAGTCGAGCGGGCGACGGGGCGGGCGGTGTGTGGGGCGTTCGTTCATGCTCTGCGATTGTTCGGGGTGCCGGAGGAGGTGCTCACCGACAACGGCAAGCAGTTCACCGACCGGTTCGGGCACGGTGGTGAGGTGTTGTTCGACCGGATCTGCAGGGAGAACGGGATCGCGCACCGGCTCACGCAGTCGGCGTCGCCGACCACGACCGGGAAGGTGGAGCGGTTCCATCAGACGCTGCGGCGTGAACTCCTTGATGACTGTGGTCCGTTCGAGAGCGTGGCGGCGGCTCAGCGGGTGCTGGATGGGTGGGTGGAGGAGTACAACTCTTCGCGTCCGCATCAGGCGCTTGAGATGCAGAGCCCTGCGGACCGGTTCACGCCTGTTCCGGAGCAGGAGCGGGATGTGCTGGGCCTGAAGGTGCCCGGGGTACTCTCGGTCGTCCCGCTGCAGCGGTCGGCTCCTGTTGCCGCGGAGCCGGCTCAGCTGGTGGCTGCAGTGGTGGCGCCGGAGGGGGCTGGCCTGCCGGATCCGGGGACGGTAACCGTGATGCCGGCCGAGCGTGGCGGGCCGGTGGAGTTCGAGCGGGTGGTGCCTGCGTGTGGGAATCTGCAGGTGGCGGGCAAGCAGTTCTGGCTGGGGCCGGCCCGCTCGGGGCTGACGGTGACGTTCTGGGCCGACACGCAGGTGATTCATCTGCTGGTGGCCGGGGCTCGGATCAAGACGGTCCGGTCGCATCTGTCGGTGGCGGATCTGGCGCAGCTGGCGGCTCGGGGCGGGCGTGCGGCGGGGCCGTCTCCGTTGCCGGTCGGGGATGGGGCCGCGTTCGAGGTGGACCGGACCGTGAACAACAGCGGGCTGGTGGGCCTGGCCGGGCGGCAGGTGCTGGCGGCGGAGATCCTGGGCGGGCGGCAGGTGGGCATCCGGATCGACGAGGCCACGTTGTCGTTCTTCGACCCGTCCTCGCGTGAGCTGCTGCGGGTGCGGCCCAACCCGCTCACCCCGGACGAGGTCCGGCGGTTGCGCGGCTTGCGGCCCGCGGGCCCGCCGCCACGGCCGCGGGTGGAGCCGGTTCGTGTCCAGCGGAGGGTCAGCGCGGTGGGCACGGTCATGGTCTGCCGGCAGAGCGTCTCCCTCGGCCGCCCGTACGCGGGCCGGACCGTGACCGTGCACGTCGCGGAATCGACCCTCACGGTCGAGCTGGACGGCCAGGTCCGAGTCATCCAGCGCACCACCGACATCCCCGTCCGCCATGTGAAGGCGAACAAGCCCCGTGAAGTTTCCGATGTTGTCCAGGCCCACCGTCAAGCAACAACTGGGACCAGAACGTCAAACATCATCTGGGACTGGACACGGTGGCGTGGGCCTGATCCGCTGTCCGAACGTGACCACTCACTGCGAACGGTACGACAGGACTGGGTCAGCCCAGCCGCCGATTCGACGGCAGAGTCCGAAACGTGGATGTAGCCACCAGCGTCGCTTGACGTGGTCGGGACGGGTCAGGGACCACTGCGGGCCGGATAGGTCTTCCAAGCCCCACCACGTCTTGACGGCCTTTCTTCCGTGCAGCTTCAGGAGCGGCCAACGCGGTAGGTGCAAGCCGATGAAGAACATTGAGACGTCTCCCCCGAGCTTGGTGGTGTAGAAATAGCGCTCAACATCCGTGTAGCTAGCCCCCAAGCCGTAGTCCAGACTCATGGTTCCGCCGAGCCACGTGAGTGGCAGCTTTCCACCTGAGGCCAATGAGGGCACTAGCACTGGGTTGAACCAAACCTCGCCTTTGATGCCTCGCTTAAGTCCGGTCCTCTCGGTCTGAGCAACGACGACGTTGGTCGCGGGGCCCGTTCCTACGTTGACGAGCCACCATTTCGGTTCAGTCGAGTCGCTTTGCCCGCTGTCCCACCGGAACTGCAAGACGGGCATGTGGGAACGCCTGTTGGACACATAGGCGACGGCTAAGGAGCCTAGTGACACGAGGACTGCAAGGATCGAGATCAGAATGGTCAGCATCGTCCCTCCCGCGAGTGCGACGTGCGCGGGTCCTCCATACCCGCGACTGCGAACCACAACGCATCTCGGTCGCTGAGGTAGCGAACCGTCTCCTTACAGGGTGTGGCGTTTGAAGTCGTCAGCGCAGGCAGGGAGTTCGGTGGCCGCACGGTGTGCGAGGGGCAGGAAGAGCACTGGCCGGATCGTCCATGCGATGCGGGTGCTGTCGTGGCTGATCGTCACGCGGGGCTTCGGCATCTCGGATCTCCTCTGTCTTTGACCAGCTCAGACCTCATCCTGAAGCGTCCGGGCGCGAGGGTTCCGGGGTTGCTGGAACGCCTTGCAACCGGGGCACTTTGGTTTCACGACCAGGCGAGTCGTCCTTCGGCGACCGAGCAGGTCGGATGGCTTCCATCGGCGATTTTCGTCAGCATTTCTGCCACGGAGTCGAAATAGTGAGCCAGTGACGCGTACTCGCCCGTGGTCGTGATCTCACCCACGAACCACCTGCCGATACGGCCGTCCCGCACGTCGATGAACTTTCCTGTCCAGCCGCCCTGGTCCGACAGGAACGGGATCCACTCATTGCGCCAGAACGGATTGTCCGGCTGATCCGGAGGGTTGACCCCACCGGGCATGGAGTGGTTCGCGTAGAGCTTCTCCATCGCCCGGATGCCCAGAAGGAAACTTCCCTCGTCCGGAAACCCGGCGAAACCGCAACACGCCACATCGTCGTCCACATCTTCCTCAGGCAGATCAAGATTGTTCTGCAACAGCCACGCCCGCAGTTCCCGATGAAGCTGGATGCCCATCCGTTCCTCGGCGGCCGCAATCATCTGTTCCGTGGCTGGCCCGGGCAGATCCGCATGATCGGCCGGGGCGTGCTCCCGAAGAAGACTCATCACGCGGGACCAGCTCTCCACCACACTCATTCCCCACTACTCTCTGCGTGGACGCCCTATACGGCTGCGTCGCTGTGGGTTTCTGTTCGAAGCGTCGGCGCCGGGCGCCGCAATCCCGAAGCGCGCGTAAGAAGGCCATCTTGCGGAGCGCCGACCGGAAAACCTCGCAGGAATGGTACTCGGAGAGGGCCGACTGCCAGGGCTTCGGTGTTGTCGGCCTCGTCCGTTTTGATCATGTGAGGCCAAGGAGGGCGAGGGTCCGGGTTTGGTCCCGGGCTGCTCGTCGGAGTCCGGAGGCGATGTTCCGGACGCCGGCCGGGCGAAGGGCTCCGATCGCAAGGTTCCTGCAGGTGGCCATTGCTCTGGGTGCGTTCCCGGTCCGCAGCTGGGAGGCGTCCTCGGCGAAGGTGACGTCCCTGACGTGGTGCAGGGCATCGACGGTCCAGTGCCCTTGGATCAGTCGGGCGGGCTGAGCCGGGCCGACCTGTTCGGCGGTAAGGCTGGTGACCGCGTAGACGGTCTTGAGGCTGATCTTCCCGGTCTTGCGGTGGACGCGGCGGCGAACGATCTGGACGGCCTGGCGGGCGCCGGGGAAGAGCAGGTTGTTGACCGTGCAGACCTTCAGTCTGCGGATCTCGTGGCGGCCGTGACCGGTCGGGCGGGTCCTGCCCCCAGCGGAATCTGTTTCCAGGTAAGGGACTTGAGCTGTTTGCGGAGCTTCTTGGTGTTGCGCTTCACGATCACGATGTAGTGGGCCTGCCAGTTGAGGAGATGGACGGCGTGGTCGTGCTGGGTGTGCATCGCGTCGTTGGTGACGACCGTGCCGGCCAGGTTCTCGAGGGTGTCGAGCAACGGCTGGAAGCAGGTGATCTCGTTGGTCTTCTCGCCGACGTCCATCTGGGCGAGGACCAGTGCGCGCGCGTGGTCGCAGGCAGCCAGGAGGTGGATCTTCCGTCCCTTCGCGCGGGCCGCACCCCGCAGCGACTTCCCGTCGACCGCGAGCCCTCGCAGCTCTTCGCCGCTGGTCTGCCGGTCCGCGAGCCAGGCTCCGACCGCCTGGTCCAGGGCGTCCGTGTCGACTCTGGCCAGCAGTCGCCGGATCGTGGATTCCGCGGGCCAGGACCGTTTCGGGTGCAGCGGATCTACGACGGTGCCGAGCCGTTCGAGCTGGGCCGGCGGTGCGTCGGCCACCCATTCACCCACCGCCGGCAGGGATCGCGTTCCGGCGAGGGCCGCGCAGGCCGTCAGCGCGAGGACCGTCACGAGAGGGTGCCGCACTCCCCGCGGATCCCGCGGGTCCGGGACCTGCGCAAGGCGTTCCAGCAACCCCGGAACCCTCGCGCCCGGACGCTTCAGGATGAGGTCTGAGCTGGTCAAAGACAGAGGAGATCCGAGATGATGCGCCGGCAGGCACGGGCAGTCCAAGGTTACAGAGCGTAGAGAAATCCATGATCCCGGACGTCCGTGTCTGTTCTGCATCGGACTCCACCCAACACGACGAGACGTCAGCCACCGGGCATCAACCGACTATCGAAGCCCTGGATCGTCACGGTGCAGGGTTCAGAACGTAGGAGGGCTCGCCTTGTGTCGGCGCGTCCTTCGTAGAGCCAGGCCCATGCCTCGTCGCAGGCGTCGGGGTCCAGTGCAGGTGTGATGGTCCTGAGCGCGACGGCTACCCATCTGTCGGCCTGTGGTGCTGAGTACGCGTCGAACGACCCGTGAAGTGTCGGCGCACGCTCGGTCGCGTTGGTGAGGTCTTCGGCCCAGCACTCGCACCAGTAGCCCCGGCGTGGCTTGCCCCTTCAGCACAGGCGGTCTCCCTGGGGGGCGTTCGCGAAGAGCTCCGCGGTGACGGTGTAGCCCCCGTGGCTGGCGTGGACCGTGACCCCGGCTGCCTTCCCGGCCACCACCGGGGCTGCCGCCTCGGGCTATGTTGACCGCGGCGGGCTGTGGTGAGCGTCGAGTGCGGCTGCTGCCGACCCGGGTGGTGGCGCACCCACGCCCGCTGCGACCGCCCCACCCCCCGACCGCCCCGTCACACATCCAGCAACTCCCGCACCACCACCGGCATCCCCGTCTCGAACGACCGGTTCGCCGCCAGGCCCGTGACCAGTGACCGCGCCCCGTCGACCCCGTCCGCCGCTCGCCCCAGCGGGTCCGGGGTGGACGAGCGCTCCCCGAACAGGTCGGCCAGCATCCGTACGTCCCCGCCCCCGTGTCCGCCTTCACCCGTGGGCACCTTCACCTCGCGAGGGGGCTCCCAGAAGCGGCGCACCAGCAGCTCCGTGCGCCCGGCCTCGTCACCCACCGCGGCGCCGTGCATGACCGCGCTCGCCCCATCCGTCCGTACCTCGGGCCGTGTCCACGTCGACTCCTCGACCAGCAGCTCGATACGGCCCTCGCTGCCGTTGAAGGCGATGCGGTAGCCCTCCCAGGGAGCGTACGCCGTGAGGTGGTAGGTCAATGTGGCGCCGGACGCGTACCGCACCAGGACCGCCATGTCGTCCTCGATGGTGACCCCGGGCCCGAACACGTTCTGGTCGCGGTGGTAGCCGTCCTCGTGCTCCGCGTCCAGGTACAGCGAGGTGAGGACGGAGGAGTCCGCCAGGTGGACGGCGAAGGGGTCGTCCTTGGCCGCCGCGGAGCCGTGGGCCCGGTCGTAGTCCCGGGCCAGGCCGCGGCGGCGGCCCGCCTCGTCGCCGTAGAAGAACAGGCCGCCCTGGGCGTAGACCGTCTCGGGCCGTGAGCCGAGCCACCAGTTGACCAGGTCGAAGTGGTGGGTCGACTTGTGGACCATGAGGCCGCCGGAGTTGGCCTTGTCGCGGTGCCAGCGGCGGAAGTAGTCGGCGCCGTGTCGCAGGTCCAGCAGCCACTCGAAGTGCACCGAGCCGATCTCGCCGATCTCGCCGGAGGCGATCAGTTCCCGGACGGTCGAATGCACGGGGTTGTAGCGGTAGTTGAAGGCGACCCGGACGTCGCCGCCCGTGCGCTGCTGCGCCTCGAGGATGCGGCGGGCGCGGTCCGCGTCGATCGTCATCGGCTTCTCGGTCACCACGTCGCAGCCCGCCTCCAGGGCGCGCACGATGTAGTCGTCGTGGGTGCGGTCCACGGTGCAGACCACGACGAGGTCGACGCGTTCGCGGCGCAGCATCTCGTCGAAGTCCTCGGCCGCGTAGGCGGGGACGGGTGCGCGGCCCGGGTGGGCCGCCGCGAGGAGGTCGTTGTGGACGGCCATACGGTGGGAGTTGACGTCGCAGAAGCCCACCAGTTCGATCCGGGCTGCGTAGGGACTGTCCGGACCCGTCAGCGCCTCGGTGAAGAGCTGGGCGCGGGCACCCAGGCCCACCACGGCGGCGCGGCGGTGTCGTGCGGATGCGGTGCAGAGGTCTTGTTGTGACATCCGGATCTTCCCTAGGGTCGGGCGGGGTGGAAGCGCTTTCTACCCGGAAGGGGTGACCCGCATGCCCGGAAGCAGGACAAGGACGTCCTTCAGGCCCCGCGCCGCGGCCACGGCACTCGCGCTCTGTGTGGTGCTCGCCGGCTGCTCGGGAGGGGACGCATCGAGCAGCGCCGGTGGCAAGGTCGTGCTGCGCTACACCTGGTGGGGGAACCCGGACAGGGCGGCCAGGACCCAGGAGGCCGTCGACCTCTTCGAGAAGAAGAACCCGGGGATCGAGGTGCAGACCTCGTTCTCCGGATACGACGCCTACAAGCAGAAGCTCGCCACCCAGGCCGCAGGCGGCGACGCCCCCGACGTCATGCAGCTCGACTACCGCATGATCGACCAGTACGCCTCAGGCGGCGTCCTCATGGACTTCGCCGAGCAGCCGGCCGCCCTGGACACGGGCGAGTTCGACGCCGGGCTCCTCGCCACCGGCAAGGTCGACGGCAAGCAGTACGCGATCCCGCAGGCCCGCGGCACCGAGACCGTCGTGTACGACACCGAGCAGTGGAAGGCCAGCGGGGTCGAGCTGCCCCGCCAGGGCTGGACGTGGAGCGACTGGGCGGATGCCATGCGCGCCCTCGCCGAGAAGACCGGCAAGCCCGGCGCCACCGACCCGGGGCAGAGCGAGGACGCCTTCGAGATCTGGCTGCGCGGACAGGGCAAGGCGCTCTACACCAAGGACCGGAAACTCGGCTTCACCGCCGACGACCTGGCCCGCTGGTGGACCTTCACCGACAAGCTGCGTCGCGAAGGAGTCGTCTCGTCCGCCGAGCAGACCTCCCAGATCGACGGCACCGTGGAGAACACCCCGCTCGGACGCGGCTACGTCATCGCCGACACCAACTGGGACGCTCCGTCCAGCGGCTTCCTCGCGCTCATCCCGGACGGGGTCACCCTCGCGCCGATGCCGTCCGGGGAGGACGGCACCCCGGGGCAGTACTTCAAGCCCTCGATGTTCATGGGCGTCTCCGCCGACGCGACGCATCCCAAGGAGTCCGTCCGTCTCATCGACTTCATGCTGAACGACGCGGAGGCCGCGAAGATCCTCGGCGCCACCCGCGGCATCCCTGTCAACGAGACCCTCCGCGACGCGATCGCCCCCGAACTCAAGGACTTCGACAAGACCGTCTACGACTTCCAGGCCTCGGTCGACGGCAAGCTCGAACCTCCGCCCCAGGCGCCCCCTTCGGGCGACAGCGCGCTGCAGACCACCTTCCAGCGCGACTACGACCAGGTGTCGTACGAGCGGATGTCACCCCGTGAGGCGGCCGAGAACTACATCACCGAGGCGAACGCGGAGCTGAGGCCATGACCACCACGCAGACGCAGGCGGCCGTACGGGGGCCCAAGGCCGAGGTCCCGCAGAAGCCCGTTCGCCGCCGACGCGAGGGCGCCGCCTGGGTGTTCCTCTCACCCTGGGTGCTCGGCGCCTGTGTGCTGACCCTGCTCCCGATGGCCGTCTCGCTCTATCTCTCCTTCACCGACTACGACCTGTTCAACGCGCCCAACTGGGTGGGTCTGCGCAACTACACGCAGATGTTCACCGAGGACCCGCGCTACTGGCGGTCGGTGGGCGCGACCCTCACGTACGTCGTCATCGCCGTGCCCCTGCAACTCGCCCTCGCGCTCGTCGTCGCCCTCGCCCTGAAGGGCATGAAGCGCGGCAGGGCCTTCTACCGCTCCGCCTTCTACGCGCCCTCCCTGCTCGGCGCCTCGATGTCCATCGCCCTGGTCTGGCGGGCGATCTTCAACGACGGCGGCACCGTGGACAACCTCTTCGGAACCGGCGGCTGGGTCAACAAGCCCGGCTGGGCGCTCTTCGCGGTCGCCCTGCTGACGGTGTGGCAGTTCGGCGCGCCGATGGTGATCTTCCTCGCCGGACTCCAGCAGATTCCGGGGGAGTTGTACGAGGCCGCCGAGGTCGACGGCGCGAGCCGGTGGCGTCAGTTCCTCTCCATCACCGTGCCGATGCTGTCCCCGGTGATCTTCTTCAACCTGGTGCTGCAGACCATCCAGGCCTTCCAGGTCTTCACCCCCGCCTTCGCGGTCAGCGCGGGCAAGGGCGGGCCCGCCGACTCCACGCTCTTCTACACGCTCTACCTCTACGACCGCGGCTTCGTCGCCTCCCACATGGGCTACGCCTCCGCCATGGCCTGGGTGCTGCTGATCGCCATCGGCGCCGTCACCGCGGTGCTGTTCCGCACCTCGCGCTCCTGGGTCTTCTACGCCTCCGAGGGGGACCGATGACCACCACGACGCCAACCACCGTCGCGCGCAAGCCACTTGACTGGCGGCGCGTCGCCCTGCACGCCGGTTGCCTGGCCGCTCTGCTCGTCATGCTGTACCCGCTGGCGTGGCTGCTCGCGACCTCCGTCAAACCCGCGGACGAGGTCATCGCCAGCCTCAACCTGCTGCCCGGCAAGCTGGAGTGGTCGAACTACGAGACCGCCCTGGACGGCGTGAACGACGTCTCCGTCACCCGGCTGCTCACCAACTCCCTGCTCATCGCGGGCGGCGCGGTCATCGGCAACGTCATCAGCTGCTCCCTCGCCGCGTACGCCTTCGCCCGGCTGCGGTTCCGCTTCCGGGGGCCGCTCTTCGCGTTCATGATCGCGACGATCATGCTGCCGCACCACGCCGTGCTGATCCCGCAGTACATCATCTTCAACCAGCTCGGCATGGTGAACACGTACTGGCCGCTGATCCTGCCCAAGTTCCTCGCCACGGAGGCCTTCTTCGTCTTCCTCATCGTGCAGTTCATGCGCGGGCTGCCACGTGAGCTGGAGGAAGCGGCGCGGATCGACGGCTGCGGCCCGTTCCGCAGCTTCTTCAGCGTCATCCTCCCGCTGACCAGGCCCGCGCTGATCACCACCGCGATCTTCACCTTCATCTGGACCTGGAACGACTTCTTCACCCAGCTGATCTACCTCTTCTCACCCGAGAAGTTCACGCTGACGCTGGCACTCAGGTCGTTCGTGGACGCGTCCAGCACCTCGGCCTTCGGCCCGATGTTCGCGATGTCGGTGATCGCGCTGCTGCCGATCGTGCTGTTCTTCCTCGCCTTCCAGCGGTTCCTGGTCGAGGGCATGGCGAACTCCGGGATCAAGGGGTGAGCGGGATGCGGACGACCCGCGAGGCGGGCGAGATCTTCGGCCCACGCATGACGCTGTTCGCGGACGTCCTGAGCGTCGGGTTCGCCACGGCCGTGGCCTGTCTGCCGCTGGTGACCGCGCCCGCCGCGCTGTCCACGGCGTGCGCGGTGCTGCGAGGCGTACGGGAGGACCGGCCGGCCACCGCCGGGCGGTACTTCGCCCAGTTGGGGCGGCGGCTGCGCGTGGGCGACCTGGCCGCCGGGGCCGTCGCCCTGGCGGGCGTGCTGCTGGCTCTGGCCGACCTGGCGCTCGCCCGCGCCGGGCTGCCCGGCGCCATGGCTTTCGCGCTCGCCGCCGCGGCCATCAGCGCGGCGGCCGTCGTGGTCGGCCTGCGCGCCTGCGGCCGTCCCGAGTCGGTCACCGACTGGCCCGCCGCCGTACGGGCGGCCGCCCGCGACACCGTGCGCGACGCGGGCGGCAGCGGACTCGTCCTGCTCGCCCTCGCGGCAGCCGCGCTGTGTGCGTGGGCACTGCCGCCGCTGCTGTTCCTGGTGCCGGGCCCGCTGGCCATGGCGCTCACCGCCGTCGACGTACGAGACGTACGGGACACCGGACCGAACCTGGGGGAGAACACGTGATGGGCCGAAGGGCCTTCCTCGCCACCACCACGGCCACCACGGTGGGGATCACCGAGGTCCCGGACATGACCACCAGCGTGGCCGACGCCGCCGAGCCCCAACTGGACGCCGACTTCCTGGAGTTCCTCACCACGGCAGCCGACGCCCGCGCCGCGGCGCTCCTCACCGGCTACCAGGCGCACATCACCGAACTGCGGGAGAGGGGCAGGGCCCGCTCCACGGCCCGCGCGCTGCGCACGCTCACCTCCACCTACGTCCACGAGGGCTCGGCGCACCACCACTCGGCCGAACTCCTCGCCCCCATGGCGGAGTTGGCGGAAGCGCTCGCGGGCGAGCAGGAGGACGGCCTGTGGGACCACGGCGCGGACGGCTCGCCGCCGGACACCGCGTTCTCCATCGTCGACCTGAACCTGACGTACCACCTGCTGGACGAGGACGGACACCGGCCGACGGCCGCGCTGCGGGGCGCGATCGAACGTGTCCTGCGCGCGGCCGGCCCCGCGCTCGCGACCGGCGGACTGCACACCGCCAACCACCGCTGGCTGGTGTGCGCGGCCCTCGCACGCATCCACCGCAGATGGCCGCACCCCTCGTACCGCAGGCGCATCGACGACTGGCTGGCCGAGGGCATCGACCAGTTGCCCGGCGGCGAGTACAGCGAGCGCAGCCCCACGTACTCGGCGGTTGTCACGAACCCCGCGCTGCTCGTGCTGGCCCGCCACCACGGACGGGCCGACCTCTACGAGAACGTGCGCGCGAACCTCGCCGCCACGCTGTACGTGATCGAGCCCAACGGCGAGGTGGAGTCGGTCCATTCGCGGCGCCAGGACCAGACGGCGCTGCGCTACCTGCCCGAGTTCTGGATGCAGTACCGGGAGCTGGCGATCCGGTACGGCGACAGGCGCTTCGCAGCGGTGGCGCGGCTGCTGCGGGAGCGGGGCGCCGGGCAGACCTTCGGCGAGACCCCGCTGGGCGAACGGCTCGCCCAGGTCCTCGATCAGCCCGAGCTGGCCCGGCGGCTCCCCGAACCCGCCGAACCGCCCACGGACTTCGAGCACCACGACGCCGACTGCGGACTGGTGCGCGTACGCCGGGGCGCGCGCACCGCGAGCATCTTCGGCGGCACGGACTTCCCGGACGTGCGAGCGATCTCCTCCGGCCTGTCCACCAACCCCACCTTCTTCAAGCTGCGCAAGGGCGCCGCCATCCTGGACTCGGTGCGGCTCGCCCCGCAGTTCTTCTCGCTCGGGCACTTCCGGGCCGAGGGCCTGGAGCGCACCGGCGACGGGTGGCGGCTCCACGCCGAGATGCGGGGCACCTGGCACCACCCCCTGCCCCGGGCGCACCGGCGCGAGGACGGCGCCTACCCCCTCACCGACGACGGCCGCTTCTGGTCCGCGATGGACTTCCCGCACCGGCCGAAGGAGTACCGCACACTCCGTACGGAGATCCTGGTGAAGGAGACCGGCGACGGAGCCTGGGACCTGCACGTCGGCCTGTCCGGTGCCGCGTGCCCGTTCGCCCTGGAGCTGTGCTTCCGGCGCGGCGGCACACTGAGCGGGGACGGACTCGAACCGGTGGGCGGATCTCCGGACACGTATCAGCTCGTCACCGGCGAGGCCTCGTACACCGTCGGTGACGACCGCATCACCTTCGGCCCCGGCAACGGCAAGGGCGGACGGCAGCCGGCGGTCGTGGACGCGGGGGAGCGGTACTCCTGGATGAACGGCGCGCTCGTTCCGGACGGCGTTCGCGTACTCATCACCGGCAGGTCGCCGCTCTCGTACCGGCTCGGGCTGCGCTGAACGGTCCCGGGTGGCGACGTGGTGTGGCGAATGCGTCACAGAGGGTGCTCGATGGAGGAGTTCGCGAGCGAATCGGCTCCCGGTGTTTGAGGCAGCCGTGGCAGGGCGACCCGTGTGAGCCCAGGGTCCCCTACACCGTCCGGGACGGAGCCCACCATGACCCCCTACGCCGTGGTGATCCCGACCCTCGTCCGCGACACGCTCGCCGATTGCCTCGCCGCGCTCGCCGCCGCGATCGGACCGGCGCCCGCCGAGATCGTGCTCGTCGACGACCGGGCCGTGGCCCTCCCCGGGCCGCTGGAGCACCCGTTGAGCGTGCTCGGGAACCTGCGGGACCGTACGACGGTGGTGAGCGGCGGCGCCCACGGACCGGCCGCCGCACGGAACTCCGGGCTGTGGCGCGTCACATCACCGTGGGTGGTCTTCCTCCACGACGACGTACAGGTCGGACCGCACTGGTGCGAGCAGATGGCCGCGGACCTGGACGAGGCGTCGCCCGGGACCGCCGGGGTGCAGGGCGTGATCACCGTACCGTTGCCGGCGGAGCGCCGCCCCACCCAGTGGGAGCGGTCCACGGCGGAGCTGGCCCGGGCACGGTGGACCACCGCCGACATGGCCTACCGCACGGACGTCCTCAAACAGGTCGGCGGCTTCGACGAGCGCTTCCGGCGGGCCCACCGCGAGGACACCGACCTGGCGCTGCGCGTCCTGGACGACGGATGGCGCGTCCGTCGCGGCCGGCGGAGCACCCGGCATCCCGTGCGCACCACCGGCCGGTGGGTGTCGGTGCGGGCTCAGCGAGGCAACGCCGACGACGCGTTGATGCTGCGGCTGCACGGGCCGGGCTGGCGGGCCAGGGCCGCGGCGCCGCGCGGCCGGGTCCGGCGGCATCTGGCGATCACCACGGCGGGGGGCGCCGCGTGCGTGCTCGCGGCGACCGGGCGCGGGGCGGCTGCCGCCGTGGCCGCGGTGGGGTGGGCCGTGGGGACCGGTGAGTTCGCCTGGGACCGTGTCGCGGCCGGGCCGCGGACGCGGTACGAGGTCATCACGGAGCTGGCCGCGAGTGTTGTCATTCCGCCTGTCGCCAGTTGGTACTGGCTTGGCGGGGTGTGGCGTTATCGGGGGGCCGGGCCCTGGTGCGGGGGGTGTCGGTGATCGCGGAGTCGCCGTAGGTGGTTCGGTTGTATGGCGGCTGCGGGCTCGTTGTGGCTGGTCGCGCAGTTCCCCGCGCCCCTGAAGGGCCCGCTGCGCGGCCCCCATGTCGCCTGATCTTCCCCAGGGGCCTAGTCTTCTGAGTCGGGAATTCTGTTCAGATGTATAGGGTTACGGGGTGGCGCGTACTGGGCGGCCGAAGGCCGAGTTGATTCTGTCGGATGAGGAACGGGCTGCGCTGGAGGGCTGGGTTCGGC
>NZ_VMNX01000205.1 GCF_009377235.1 Streptomyces acidicola | reverse complement strand
TGTATAAGAGACAGGTACCATGGCCCGCGTACTGCGCGCGGTGGCCCAGAAGTTCACCGATGCCGGCCTGGACCGCACACAGCTCGGTGCTGTGCGCAGAGGCGGGCAGGGCCGCACCTGAGGTTGATCCCCCGGAGTGGGCGGAAGAGTTGCTCGCGTCCGGGCTTTCGTGGTCCAGCGCCTTCCGTGGAGCAACTCCCGCTTGGGACCCTGGAAGAACGACTCGGCCAGGGCATCGATGCCCCTATGGAGCAGATCCCTTGGCCAGCTTGAACAGCCGCGGCGTCTCCACCGGACCGTCGCTCGACTTCGCCGCTGCGGCAGCACGCCCCGACAGCACGGCTCGAGCGGCGGCTTCGGCGTCGACTGCGCCGGTCTTGCCGTGACGCCGACGGGCAGCCTTGTCGGGCTGGTTGACCTCCGTGACCTCGATGCCTTCGGCGCGCAGGTGACGGGCCGGGGCAGCCCCACAGAAACCGGTGCACCCCACTCCGGCCCGCCGCAGCCCACCGAACGAGCGGGCCCAGGAGACGAGTTGGCGATAGCCTTCTGCAGTCGCCGGCAAGCTCCGGCTGTTCAAGGCGCGCTGAGCACGGTGATGACGGCCACGGTGTGGACATCCTTGTGGGTGTCCACACCGAGCAGGATCTCCTCGGCGACGCCTGCCGGCGCTCCGCAGTCACTGCCGCGCACGTGCACTTCCCACCGGCGGCTCGGTACTACGCGACGGCGTCCTTCCGAAACTCCTCCGGGTACGGAGACTGGCGTCCCACCTGGGTATCCCTTCCTGGACCTCCAAGATCCATTGTCAGGGCGTCCACTCCAAAGTCAGCCTCAACGCAAAACCCGCCGCGCCCAGCTCACCGAGCCCCAGCGGGCACGCTCGCTGAGCTGGGCGTCGCATGGGCATAGAAGTCACGACCAGCTGGCCGATGAACCCGCCGGACACACCAGTACACAGACAGGCCCCGGGCTGTGACAGTGCTCGGCGTCCCGGGCTGCGTCCGGCTGCGCCCCTGGCCGGGTGGGCTCTTCCTCCAGTCCGGGAGCCGAGATCGATTGTCAGTGGTGGGTGAGACGGTAGGAACATCGAGTCGGGAAGAGGGGGAGCCGTCATGTCGGGAAACCAGAACTACATCAATCACGTTGCTCTTGTGCTGGATGCCAGTTCGTCCATGTCGCATCTGAGCCGCAAGGTCGTCGAAGTCGCCGATCAGCAGATTGCCTACCTTGCCCGCCGGTCGAGGGAGCTGGACCAGGAGACCCGCGTCACGGTGTACGTCTTCGCAGACAAGGTGGAGTGCGTCATCTACGACAAGGACGTGCTGCGGATGCCGTCGCTGAAGCAGCTGTACCGGGCGAGTGGAATGACGGCTCTGCTGGCGGCCGCACTGAAGTCACAGGGGGAGCTGGCGCAGACAGCGCAACTGTACGGCGACCACAGCTTCCTGACGTTCGTACTCACCGACGGGCAGGAGAACGCGAGTCATCGCTGCCCGGATGCCCCTACCAGGAATCCGCGTGAACTGGTCGAGGCCGTGGCCGAGATGATCGAGACACAGAAGGACAACTGGACGCTGGCCGTCCTCGTGCCGGACCAGATGGGCAAGCGCGAGGCCACGCAGTGCGGGTTCCCGAAAGACAACATCGCCATATGGGACGCCACGAGCACACAGGGTCTCGAGGAGGCCGGACAGGTCATCCAACAGGCCACCGAGAAATTCATGGTGGGCCGCACCCAGGGCATCCGCGGATCCAGGGCGGTGTTCTCCACGGGTGCGGAGACGGTCAACAAGGACACCATCAAGGCGGCCGGTCTCACCCCGGTGAATCCGTCGGAGTACCAGCTGATCCCGGTGGCTCGTGCTGCGGCGATCCGGGACTGGGTCATCGAATCCGGGCACACCTACCGCACCGGTGGTGCGTTCTACCAGCTGAGTAAGTCGGAGAAGGTCCAGGCGCAGAAGCAGATCGCGGTGCTGGAGAAGAAGACGGACCGGGTGTACACGGGGCCCGAGGCCCGAGCCCTTCTCGGCCTGCCGGACGTGGAAGTCCGCGTCAGGCCGGACCACAACGACGACTTCACGATCTTCGTGCAGAGCACCAGCGTGAACCGGAAACTCGTACCGAACACGCGGCTGCTGCTGATGAACTGACGCCCTGGAAACCCCGCCGGGTCCCGGACGCTTCGTCGTTCCTGTGGTCGCGGCCCGGCGGGGCCGGCCCACGTGGGCGCGGAGAGCGAACAGGGCTGGGGCGTGAGGCTCGCCTTCTCCACCGTCCAAGGCGTCAGCGAAGCCCAGACCGCCCGCCTCGTGGCCGGCCGGCCCTGCACCGGCCTGCGCCCGCAGGACCTGTGGCAACGGGCCCGACCTCTCTGCCCCTCGCGCAGCGCCTCACCCGCATCGGCGCGCTCGGTCCTCTCGCGGGCGACCTGACGCGACGGGACCTGTTGGTGCAGGCTGCTGAGCTCCACCGGCAGTCCCGCGCCCGAGCGGCCACCAACAGACAACTGCCGCCCGGTGGCGAACCGGTGACCGCCACCCCGAGCGGTCCGCCCGAGATGACCAGTTGGGACAAGCTCAGCGCGGATCTGGACACCCTCCAGATCGATGTCACTCACCATGTAATGAAGCACCATTTGCGGCTGCTCACCGAGCTCGGCGCTGAGTGTGAGTCCGCCCCGTGGGGTCCGACGTCTGCTTCACACCTCGTCCGCTCCCGCGGCATGGGAGCACCGGCTTGCCGAAGCCCAGGCGTGTCACGGGGGTTGACGTCCCGCGCCTGCCGTTGCTTAAACGTATAAATGCAGCAGCGGAGCCGCCCGACGGTGCATGAAGTGGCCACCCGCGCCGGGGTGTCGGTGGCGACGGTCAGTTACGTGGTCAACGGACGTGACGGTCTGGTCGGCGCTGAGACCGGGGAGCGGGTGCTGACCGCGGTGCGGGAACTCGGATACGTCCCCAGCAGTTCCGCACGCGGCCTGCGCACGCAGCGCACCTGGGGGCACCTCCCAGGCCCTTTGGGCACTGGGGGAGGGTCTGCCTGGTCGTCGGCTCCATCGGCGTGCCGACGTACGACGAGATGGCCCGGGAACTGCACGCCGCGGCCGACAGGACCGGATACGGCGTGATCGTGCTCGTCGCCGATTCCCCCGCCCGTGCGGCTCACGCGCATGCACTGCTGCGGCGGGGCATCGCCGACGGGGCGTTGATCTGGGCGGAGCGGTTCCTGCCCGCACTCGACCTGGACTCGCTGGTGCGCAGCCGCCTCGCGATGACCGTCATCGACAACAGCGTGGTCCCGAAGGGCTTCGACGTGGTACGCGTACCGGAGCGACAGGCCTGCGGCGAGGCACTGGATCACATGATCACGAGCGGGCGGCGACGCGTGGCGTTCGTCGGTCACCGCACCGGCCGGGAGCCGGACGGCGAGGCGCACGAGCGATACGTGGCCTACCTCGATGCCCTGGCGCGGCACGGCCTCGCGCGCGACGAGGCGCTCATCTTCGCCGGCGCGGACGACCGGGTCGCCGGCTACCGCGCCGTCGAGGCCCTGTTGCGGTTGCCGGAGCCGCCGGACGCCGTCTTCGCCACCTCCGACCGGGCCGCGATCAACGCCATGTGGGCGATACGCGACTCCGGTCGCAGCGTGCCCGGCGACGCCGCCGTGGTCGGCGTAGGCAATCTGCCCGAGGGGCAGGTCGTCAAGCCCGCGCTGAGCACGGCCGGCCAGCCGCACCTGGACTACTCGGGCGTGGTCCAGCTGCTCTTCGACCGACTGACGGCCGATCACCCGCCTGCCGAGCGGGAGTTGGTCCTGCCCTGGTCCTTCATCCGCCGCGAGTCGGCATGAGTCACGAGACCGGCGGGAGAGGTGTCACGACCACACGTTCCCCGTAACCCCCCGAGAGGAGCACCACATGTCTGCCAGCAACGCTCCAGGGATCAGCCGCCGCCGTGTGCTCGGTCTGGCCGGGGCCGCTGCCGCGGCCACCGGACTGACCGCCTGCGGTTCGGGCGCGCCCGAGTCGGACTCCGAGCAGGGCGGTGGCAAAAGCGGCACGTTCACCGCCTACTGGAACCCGGGCCACAACTACGAGGCGTACCAGAAGGTCATCAAGGAGTTCGAGAACGACCACGACGTCACGGTCCGGCTGCAGATGTACCAGTGGGAGGAGCTGGAGACCCGGCTGCTCGCCGATCTGCAGGCGGGCCGGGCACCGGACGTGCTGGAGGAGCCGGGCGGCTGGGCCCAGAGGTACGCGCTGAGCGGGGATGCGCTGTCGCTGCAGAAGTACCTCGACGAGGACGGGAAGGCGATGGGCTTCCCGGACGACTGGCAGTCGGCGGCGGTGAAGCACAACACGCACTCGGGCGAGGTGTACGGCATCCAGCTGCACATGACCTGCCAACTGCTCGTCTACAACAAGGAGATGTTCGCCGACGCCGGTGTCCAGCCGCCCACGACCTGGGAGGAGGTGGTGGACGTGGCCAAGGAGTTGACCCACGACGGCGTGTACGGACTGCAGCTCAACCAGGACCAGGCGTACGGCTGGCCGTGGATGCTGCAGAACGGGGTGCTGGAGTACGACAACAGGACCAAGAAGGTGATGCAGCCCCAGGACGCCGCGATCGAGGCGCTGCAGTTCCAGGCCGACCTGGTGCACCGGCACAAGGTGTCCCCGGTCCCCGTGCCGAGCAAGGACTACTCCGCTCCGCAGAAGGCGTTCTCGGCCGAGCGGGCCGCCATGATCGTCACCGGGCCGTGGGACCTGCCGGTGATCGGACAGAGCTCGCCGGACCTGGAATTCGGCATCGCGCAGATGCCCACCGGACGCCGTCAGGCCACCCTCCTCGCGGGCACCAGTCTGTTCATCCCGAAGAAAGCGCCCAGGCCGGACCTGTCCTGGGACTTCATCAAGCGCATGACCACCCTGGAAACCGAGTTGGCGGCCACGAAAGAGACCGGCATGCTGATGCCGCGCAGGTCCTGGAGCGGCAATCCCGAGGTGAAGCGGGACGCGGACATCGCCGCGTTCGCCCAGGGCCTGACCTACGCGGAGGACGCCCATCCTCAGACGTACCTCAGCGGCAAGGGCACCGAACTGGACCAGGCGTGGAAGACCCTCTACCAGAGCGTGCTCATGACGGGGAAAGCCGTGCCGACGGCCTACCGCGAATACACCGACGCCGCCCGCAAGCTCATCACGGACTGACGGGGGACGGCAGCGTATGCGATCCCGTGCGCCGCGAACTTCGATCACGCACCGGAAGACCGGGAAGACCCCGATCACCCACCGGAAGGCCGGCAAGGCCCCGATCACCCACCGCGGGGCCCGGAAAACCTCCATCGCCCGCCGCGAGGCCCGGACCGCCTATCTGTTCCTGGCGCCCGCCCTCGTGTTCTTCGCGGTCTTCTTCTACACACCCATCGCCGACATCCTCAACACCAGCACCCTCACCGGCCCGCACGCCGACCGGTTCGACGGACTCGGCAACTACGCCGACGCGTTCCGCGACCCTGACGCCCGCAACTCCTTCAAGGTCACCCTGATCTTCGCCGCGGCCACCACCATCGGCGCGATCGTGCTCGGGCTGGCCCTCGCCCTGCTGGCCAACCGCCCGCTACGCGGCCGCACGCTCTTCCGGCTGGCGCTCCTCGTGCCCTACCTCACCTCGATCGCGGTCATCGGGCTGCTGTGGCAGAACATCCTCGACCCGCAGACCGGCATCCTGAACCGGGTCCTCACCGAACTCGGCCTGCCCACCCAGCAGTGGCTCATCACCCATCCGCTGGCGACCATCGTCGCGGTCACCCTCTGGATGATCACCGGCTACACGATGATGCTCTTCCTGGCAGGTCTCCAGGGCATCCCGCAGGAGTACTACGAGGCCGCGACGGTGGACGGCGCCGGGGCGTGGCGCCGGTTCCGCTGCATCACCCTGCCACTGCTCGCCCCGACCACGCTGTTCGTCTCGGTCATGGCCGTCATCTCCGGGCTGCAGGCCTTCGGGCAGGCGTACATCATCACCGGCGGCGGCCCGGCGAAACAGACGGACCTGTACGTGTACCACGTCTACGAAACCGCCTTCCGGGACCGTGACTTCGGCTACTCCTCCGCCCTGTCCGTGCTCCTGATGCTCGTCATCGTGGCCTTCACTCTCGTCCAACTGCGGACCGGACGGCGCGGGGAGGTGCAGTACTGATGGCCCCGGTCACCGACAGGAGCCGGCCGTCCCGCGCGGCCGGCTACGTGCTGCTCACGCTGGCCTGCCTGCTCACCGTCACCCCGCTGCTGTACATGGTGTCGCTGTCGCTGCAGACCCAGGGCGAGACGCTGTCCGGCGGTGCCGTGCTGTGGCCGGACTCCCCGCAGTTCCAGAACTATGCGCAGCTGTTCGAGCAGGCACCGTTCGGTCGCTTCATCGTCAACAGTGTGGTCGTGGCCGGCGCCATCACGCTGGCCCATCTGGCCTTCGACCCGCTGGTCGGCTACGTGTTCGCGAAGTTCCGCTTCCCGTTCCGCAACACCCTGTTCCTGGCGATCCTGGCCACCCTCATGATCCCGTTCTTCGTACGGATGATTCCGCTGTACGTGATGATGTCCGACCTCGGCTGGCTGGACAGCTACCAGGCACTCATCCTGCCGTTCCTGATGGACGGCTTCGGGATCTTCCTGATGCGCCAGTTCATCCAGCCGATCCCGGACGACCTCATCCAGGCGGCCCGGGTTGACGGTGCCGGGGAGTTCACCATCTACTGGCGGATCGTCCTTCCGCAGACCAAGCCGGCGCTGGCGGTTCTCGGGCTGTTCACCTTCGTCTTCCAGTGGAACGAGTTCCTCTGGCCGCTCGTCACCACCAGCGACGAGGAAATGCGGACCATCCCAGTCGGACTGACGCGGTTCAGCGAGGAGCACTTCCAGCTCTGGCATCTCACCGCCGCCGGCTCGGTCATCGCCTTCCTCCCCACCGCCCTGCTGCTCATCCTCAGCCAGCGCTACTTCGTCCGCGGCATCACACTGACCGGTCTCAAATGACCAGATCACACACAGCACAACGCCCCGCGCCCCGCGCTTCTGCTGGGCGGGCTGCCCGTCGAGACCTTCGGTCGTCTGCGCTCGGACCGCGTGATGCGCCGGCCGACACCACCGCCTGCCTACGATTCTCAGGGGCGGCCAACCGCCCAAGCACGGCAGCGAGTTCGGCATCGAAACCATCGAGGGAGCCGTCATCCGCCTGGCCGTCGAGCACCTGCCGTAGGGCGGGGTGAACAAGCCGGGGTGGCTGTAGCGGTCGGGCAATGGCGCCACCATTGGGCTCCGCGGCAGTCGCGGACGGCCAGGTACCGCGGCGACCGGCCGGCAGCCGTTTCGGTTTCCGCGTCGCATCCCTTGACCACGGCCCGTGTGCTCCCTAAAGTCCTCGCACCTCACGAGGTACATCGATTAACCAATCGTTAACCGCTTGGTTGGAGACCACCGCTGTGCGCTCATCGCTGACCCGGCGCGGCCTGCTCGCCGCCGGCTCCGGTCTGGCTGCGACCGCTGCCCTGCCTGCTGTGTCCGGCTGCTCGTCGTTGGCCGCGGCGGCCTCCGATCCGGACACCCTCGTCGTCCACACCCAGCTCGGCACCACCGCCCCGGGCTCGGCCACCTATCTGTCCGCCCTGGACCGCTTCCGCGCGCAGAACCCGGGGCTGAAGGTGAAGAACCTCATCAACGGCGACGACCTCGGGCAGGTCTACGAGACCTCGCGGCTGGCCCGCAAGGAGGCCGACGTCGTGATGGTCAACCTCTACGACAAGACCCTCGCGTGGACCGACGTGGACGCCACTGTCGACGTCGGCGGCTACCTCGACGACTGGAGGCTGCGTGAGCGCGTCCTGCCCGCCGCGCTGTCGGCGTGGACGGACGGCAAGGGCAGACTGCGCGCCTTTCCGTACTTCGCCACCAACTGGCCGGTCGCCTACAACCGGGCGCTGCTGGACCGGGCGGGCGTGGACGCGATACCCACCACGGGCGACCAGCTGATCGCCGCCGCCCGCAAGCTGCGCGCCAAGGGGATCGCCCCGGTGACGGTCGGCGGCAACGACTGGACGGGACAGAAGCTGCTGGCGCAGATCATCCAGACCTTCCTCACCCCGGACGAGGCCCGGCACGCCTACTCCACCGGCGACTTCGGCAGCCGGGGCGCCCGCGAGGGCATCGAGTACTTCACCACCCTGCGCGACGCCGGCGTCTTCGCCGACAAGGCACAGGGGCTCACCTCCGACACCATGAACACGCAGTTCAACACCCAGGCGGCGGCCGCGCAGTCGGCCATGTCCTCCGCGCTGGCCAAGGTGCCGGAGAACGTGGCCCGCCACACCGAGGTCGGCGGCTGGCCGCTGGCCGACGGCGCGGCGCACGACAAGCCGACGGTCATCCGCGCGTTCACGCTCATCGGCTTCTGGATCAGCCCGAACGGCGTCCGCAAGATCGAGCACGTCGAGAAGTTCATCCGCTTCATGTACGGGCCGGAAACCGTGGCGCGGTTCGTCCAGGAGAGCGGCCGTGACATGGCGTTGCACACCGACGCCGTGAGCGCGGACTTTCCGCTGGTCGCCGCCGCACAGCGGCTCGGCTCCGGCGTGAGCGAAGTCCTGCTGCCCGATGTGTACGTGCCACCGGCCGCCACCCAGCCGCTGATCACCGCCACCAGTACCTCGTTCACCCGCGGCACGAGTGCGGCCCGGGTCCGCGCGGCGCTCGAGTCCGCGTACCGGTCCGTATGAACCGGCCGTCCCTTCACCCTCCCGCCGACTCGATCCCCGGAGTCACCGCATGACGACGCTGACGACGACACCGGACGGCACCGCGGCCCGCCGGCCCAGTCCGCCCTCCTCCCCCGCCGGGGCGCGCCGCACGCCGAGGCAGGGCGGCACCGTACTGGCCGTACCGGCCCTGGTCTGGTATCTGATCTTCATGGTCGGGCCGCTGCTCGCCATCTTCGTGATCGCCGCGCTGCACTGGCCGGGCATGCTCCAGCCGGTGTCGTTCGCCGGCCTCGGCAATGTCCGTACCGTCCTGGACGACCCGGTGTTCTGGGACGCCGTACGCAACACGGCCGTCCAACTGGCCGTCGCGCTGCCGGTGATGATCGTGTGCGCGTACATGGTGGGCTACTACGTCGCCCAGCGGCCGCCGGGGCACCGGGTGATCCGCTATCTGCTGTTCATTCCCGGACTGATTTCCACGCCGGCGAAGGCGATGGTGTTCTATGCCGCCCTCTCGCCCGACGGGCTGGTCAACGGGGCGCTGCAGAGCGCCGGTCGGGGCGCGCTGACCGACGCCTGGCTGGCGTCCCCGTCGACGGCGCTGGCCTGTCTGATCGCGCTGGACCTCTGGAGCGGCATCGGGTTCACCGCCGTGCTGTTCGCGGCGCGGCTGAGCAGTGTCCCGGACGAACTGGGCGAGGCCGCCCAGCTGGACGGGGCCGGGCACTGGCGGACCATGTGGACGGTGCACTTCCCGGTGATCCGCGACTACGTGGGCGTGGTGACGATGCTGCAGTTCCTGTGGACGCTGTTCGGCTCCGCCCAGAACGTGCTGCTGCTGACGCAGGGCGGTCCCGGCACGTCGTCGACGACACTGTCGTTCCTCGTGTACCAGAAGGCGTTCATCGCCGCGGACCTCGGCTACAGCCAGACCGTCGGGGTGTTCCTCTTCCTGACCGGGCTCGCCGGCCTGCTCGTCATCCGCCGTGTCTTCCGCCAGACCTACTGATCGGACTCCCTCACCATGAAGCTCGGCAGGCGCTGGCTCCCGGCGCACATCCTGGTGTGGACGTACGCGGTGCTGCTCGTCGTCCCCCTTTACTATTTCCTCGCCTCGGCCTTCAAGACCAACGACGAGATCTTCGCGCATCCCTTCGCGCCGCCCTCCTCGCTCGGTCTGCACAACTTCCGCACCGCGTTCGAGGGCGCCGACCTCGGTCTGGCCGTAGTCAACTCGGCGCTGGTGACGGTGTTCTCGCTGGCGCTGACCCTGCTGCTGGCGGTGCCCGCCGCGTTCGCCCTGGCACGGTCCACCGGGCGTACCGCGGCCGTCGTCGAGAAGGTGTTCTCGCTGGGGTTCCTCATCCCCACCTTCGCCGCCCTGTTCCCGACGTTTCTGCTGGCGGCCGCCACCGGCCTGTTCCACACCCGCCTCTTCATGGTGCTGTTCCTGCCCGCGACCGCGCTGCCGCTGTCGGTGGTGATCCTCGTGCAGTTCATGCGCACCATCCCGGCCGAGATGGAGGAGGCGGCACGGCTGGACGGCGCCTCGACGTTCGCCGTGTTGCGGCATGTATACACCCCGATGTGCCTGCCGGGCATCGCGACCGTGCTCCTGCTCAACTTCCTGACGTTCTGGAACGAGTACCTGTACTCCCTGGTCATCATCGGCCCCGACCCCGAGCAGCGCACCGTCCAGGTCGCCCTGCCCACCCTGAAGGCGATCACGGGCACGGACTACGGCGTCCTGACCGCGGGCACCGTGCTGACCCTGGTTCCGGTGTGGGTCGTGTACACCGTCCTGCAGAAGCGCATGCAGCAGGCACTGGTCAGCGGCGCGGTGAAGATGTGAGCGCGGCCGCCGAGCGGGCGGGCCGCCGCCCCACCATCAAGGCCGTCGCCACGGCCGCGGGGGTGTCGACCGCCGCGGTCTCCCAGGCCTTCAACCACAAGGGCCGGCTGTCCGAGGCGACCCGTCGCCGGATCCTGGACGCGGCGGCCGACCTGGGCTGGTCACCCAGCGCGCCGGCGGCGGCGCTGCGCCACGCCCGCACCCGCACCCTGGCCCTGGTGGTACGCCGCCCGACCGATGTGCTGGGCGCCGACCCGCACTTCAGCGAGCTGATCACCGGTATCGAGGGCGAACTGGCGCCGCGCGGCTACGGCCTGCTGCTGCACCTGGTCACCGGGATGCGCGAGGAGAACGCCCTGTACGAGCGGCTCGCCGCCGAGGGCCGCGTCGACGGCGCCGTGCTGACCGACGCGCGCGACGACGACGCCCGCCCCGCCCTGCTGGCCCGGCTCGGGCTGCCCGCCGTGCTGCTCGGCTCCCCCGACGGCAGGGCCGTGGTCCCGCGCGTCGGACTCGGCGACCAGGGCGCCGGCGTCGCGGAGGCCGTGACGCATCTGCTGGACCTGGGCCACCGGCGCATCGCCTACATCGCCGGACCGCCCGAGCTCCAGCACACGCGGCTGCGCCGAGGGGCCTTCGAGAAGGCCCTGCGAGCGGCCGGGCTGCGTCCGTTCGCGGTGTTGCACACCGACTTCAGCGAGCGCATGGCCGTCGGCGCCACCGAGGCCCTGCTGGCCGCGCCCGGCCGACCGACCGCCCTCGTCTACGCCAACGACTCGATGGCCGTGTGCGGCATCGGCACCGTCCAGCGCGCCGGACACCACGTGCCGCGGGACGTGTCCGTCGTCGGCTACGACAACCTCCCCCTCGGCAGCTGGCTGCACCCCCGCCTGACCACCGTCGACCAGCGTGTGCAGCAGGTCGGCGCGGCCGCCGCCCGACTGCTGCTGGGCCTGTGCGGCGAGGAGGTCGAGGACCTCCCGCTGACCGGACGGCCGAAGCTGGTCGTCCGCGAGTCCACCGGCCCGGCCCCGAACTGATCCCGAGCACCCTGCGCACCGCCCGTACCCGACCCCCACGAGAAGGACCATGCGACGCCACAGCGCCCAGCTCACCCACCAGCCCGACGTCCTGCCCTGGCTCGGCGCCAACTTCTGGTCCCGCGCCGGCGGTCCGCTGATGTGGCGGACCTACGAACCCAAGACCGTGCGCGACGAACTGCGCGTGCTGGCCGAGCACGGGCTGACCATGACCCGGTCGTTCTTCTACTGGCCGGACTTCCACCCCGAGCCGCACCGCGTCGACGACGAACTGTGCGGCCGCTTCGAGGACTTCCTCGACGCACACACCGAGACCGGCATGGCAACCGTGCCCACGTTCATCGTCGGCCACATGTCCGGGGAGAACTGGGACCCCGCCTGGCGGGGCGGCCGTGACCTGTACGAGGACGTGTGGATGGTGGGCCGTCAGGCCTGGTTCGTGTCCCGGATGGCCCGGCGCTTCAAGGACCATCCGGCGGTCACCGGCTGGCTGATCACCAACGAGATGCCCGGCTACGGCCGGATCCACCAGATCGACCCGCCCTCGTCCGACGTGGTGACGGCGTGGGCACAGGCCATGTGCAACGCGGTGCGCGCCACCGGCGCCACCCAGCCGGTGTCGCTCGGCGACGGTGCCTGGGGCATCGAGGTGACCGGCCGCGACAACGGCTTCTCGCTGCGGGAGACGGCCGAGTACGTCGACTTCGTCGGCCCGCACGTCTACCGCTCGGACACCGACCGGCCCCGGCAGCACTACCGCGCCGCGTTCGAGTGCGAACTGGCCGCGGTGACCGGGCAGGCGGTCGTTCTGGAGGAGTTCGGCCTGTCCACCGACACCGTCTCCGCGGCGAACGCGGGTGTCTACTACCGCCAGACCCTGCACAACTCGCTGCTCGGCGGGGCGACCGGCTGGATCGCCTGGAACAACACCGACTACGACGACCTGTGGGACCGGTCGCCCTACGACCACCACCCGTTCGAGATGCACTTCGGCATCACCGACTCCACCGGGGCGCCGAAGGAACCGCTACGCGAACTCGCCGCGTTCGCCGAGGTGCTGAAGGCGGTGGACTTCGCCCGCTGCCGGCGCGCGGACGCCGACGCCGCCTTCGTGGTGCCCGCCTTCCTCGAACGCGGCTACCCCTACAGCCGGCCGGCCGACCGGCCGCTCATCTTCACGTCCCTGCATCAGGGGTACGTCTCCGCACGCGCCGCCGACCTCCCGGTGGGCTTCCTCCGCGAGGCCGACCTGCTCCCCGGGCAGGCCGCCCTGTACCTGCTGCCGGCCACCCGGCAGCTCACCACCCGCACCCGCCGGGAACTGGCCCGCCGGGCCGAGTCCGGCTCCACCGTGTACCTGTCGTTCTGCTCCGGCGAACACCCCGGCACCCGCGGCCCCTGGTTCGACGACCTCGACGGGTTGTTCGGCGTCGAGTCGCAGTTGTCGTACGGCGTCGCCGAACCGATCGAGGACGACGTCCTGGAGATGACCTTCACCGAGGACTTCGGCGGACCCCTGGCCGGCGAGGTCCTGCGGTTCCCGGTCGCCGGGAACGAGGACAGCCGCGCCTATCTGCCCGTGGTGCCACGGGATGCCCGGGTGGTGGCCGTGGACGCGCACGGCCGGCCCGCGCTGACGGTCCGCGAGACGGGCTCGGGACGTACCGTCCTGGCCACCTATCCGCTGGAACACATGGCGGCCCGCACCCCACACGTCAACCCCGACGCCACGCACCGCCTGTACGCGGCGCTGGCCGAGGCCGCGGGAGTACGGCGCCCGGTCACCGTCGACGACCCGCACGTGGGCGCCGACGTCCTGATCCACACCGACGGCCGCCGTTTCGTGTGGCTGGTCAGCCAGAGCCCCGCACCGCTCACCGTCCGCCCCGCCGCCGACGGCACCCTGCACACCCTGCGCGACGGCGCACCGGTGACCGAGGTGACGCTCGACGCGTACGCCGTCGCCGTACTGGAGCTGCGATGACCGCGACCGCCCTCCCGCGCTATCGCGACCCGGCCGCTTCGGTGACCGAACGCGTTCGCGACCTGCTGGGCCGGATGACCCTCGCGGAGAAGGTCGGACAGGTCAACCAGCGCCTGTACGGCTGGCACGCCTACCGGCGCACCGCTGACGGCCACCGGCTGACCGACAGGTTCACGGACGAGGTCGCCGCGTTCGGCGGCATGGGCGCCCTGTACGGGCTGCAGCGCGCGGACGCCTGGTCCGGCGTCGGCTTCGACGACGGACTGGACGCCGGCGACGGTGCCCGCATGGCCGCCGCAGTGCAACGGCACGTCATGGAGAACACCCGGCTCGGCATCCCCGTCCTGCTGGTCGAGGAGATGCCCCACGGTCACCAGGCCCTGGACGGCACCGTGCTGCCGGTCAACCTGTCGGTGGGCGCCACCTGGGATCCGGGGCTGTACGCCGAGGCGGCGGCCGCGGCCGGCGCCGAACTGCGCGCCAGAGGTGCGCACCTGGCCCTGGTGTCCGCCCTCGACCTGGTGCGCGATCCCCGCTGGGGGCGCGCCGAGGAGTGCTTCGGCGAGGATCCCTACCTGGCGGCCCGGCTCACCGAAGCCCTCGTCGAGGGGACCCGTCAGGCCGGGGTGGGCGTCGTACTGAAGCACTTCGCGGGACAGGGCGCCACGGTCGGCGGCCGCAACAGCGCGGCGACCGACCTCGGGGCACGTGAGCTGCACGAGATCCATCTCGTGGCGGCGCGGGCCGGGGTCGCTGCCGGGGCGAGCGGGGTGATGGCCGCCTACAACGAGTTCGACGGACTGCCCTGTGTCGCGAACCGTCATCTGCTCACGGAAGTACTGCGTGAGAGGTGGGGGTTCGAAGGTCTCGTCATGGCCGACGGTGGCGCCATCGACCGTCTGACACGGCTGACCGGGGACCCGGTGGCGGCCGGGGCGCTGGCCCTGCGCGCCGGGTGCGACCTGAGCCTGTGGGACGACTGCTTCCCCAGGCTGGCCGAGGCCGTGGCCCGGGAGCCCTCCCTCGTAGCGGAACTCGACACGGCGGTGGCCCGGGTACTCGCCCTGAAGTTCCGCCTCGGGCTCTTCGACCAGGCCCCCGCGGCGGCCGGCGACGGGCGGTCCGGCCGCCGGAAGGTGGCCGAACTCGCGGAGCGTGTCGCCCGGGCGTCCGTCACCCTGCTCTCGCACGACGGCGAGGTGCTGCCGCTGTCCCCGGCACTGCGCCGGATCGCCGTGATCGGCCCCAACGCCGACTCCGTCGAACAGCAGACCGGCGACTACACCGCGCCCCAGCGGCCGGGCAGCGGCGTCACCGTCCTTGAGGGGGTGCGCGCGTTCATCCCGCCGGGCACCGAAGTCGTACACGCACACGGCTGTGAACTGGTCGGTGACGATCTCACGGGCGTGCCGGAGGCCGTCGCGGCGGCCTCCGGCGCCGACGTGGCGGTGCTCGTGCTGGGCGGCTCCAGCGCCCGTCGCCCCGACACCGTCTTCGACGCCAACGGAGCGGCGGTGGCCGGCACGGGCGCCTCCCCCGGCATGACCTGTGGCGAGGGCGTCGATCTGGCGGACATCGCCCTGCCGGCCGGCCAACGGGCCCTGCTCGACGCGGTGGCGGCGACCGGCACACCGGTCGTCGTGGTCCTCGTCCAGGGCCGCCCGCACGCCCTGCCCGACCTGCACGGCACGGCGGCCGCGGTGCTGACCGCCTGGTACCCGGGGCCCGACGGCGGCCGCGCGGTCGCCGAGGTGCTGTTCGGCGTCCACGAGCCCCGTGGCCGCCTCCCGGTGTCGGTACCGCGCTCGGCGGCCCAACTGCCCGTCTTCTACAACCGCAAGGACCACCGCTACCGGGGATACGTCGACCAGAGCCACCACCCACGTCACGCCTTCGGACACGGCCTGTCGTACACCACCGTCGAGTACGGCCCGCCACGGCTGTCGCACGACAGCGTCAGCACGCGAGACCCCCGCCTGACCTGCCGGGTCACCGTCCGCAACACCGGAAACCGACCCGCCCACGAAACGGTCCAGCTCTACGTACGCCGCGTCTCAGGCACCACCTCATGGCCCCGCGTCCGCGAACTGCGCGGGTTCACCCACCTCCTCGTCGCCCCGGGCGCGCAGGCCGAGGCAGTCTTCAGCATCGACGACGACACCCTGGCCTCACTGGACCGCGACCTGGCCTGGGTGGTGGAGCCAGGGGTGCTCGCCGTGGAAACGGGTCCCTCGTCGGACCGCACACAGCACGCCCACCTCGACATCACCACCCCAGAGTGAACAGCCCCCGCCACACAGGCCCGGCCGGTCGTGGTCGTCGTCACCGGACAGCCCGGCGCCGGAAAGACCCAGGTCGCCGACCTCGTGCAGGCCGTACTGGACCGGCATGGCGGCGCCGTACGACTCGGCCGGGCCCTGTACGAGTCGGCACACCGGCACTACGCGGGCGCCCTGGCCGCCGACGTCCGGACAACCGGAGTGCTGGTCCGTCCCGACACCGCCCGCCGGCAGACCGCCGTCGAAATCCGGGAGCGCATGACACAGCGGGCGGGTTCGGCCGGGCCGTCAGCAGCCCGGCAGCCCGCGGCTGTCGGCGGCCTCCCTGTGTTCAGGGGGCCGCCGACGACGCTACGTTCTCAGCGGTTGGTCCACAGGTTCCACCGCCAGGGCCAGGTGCCGTCGGCGCACTGGTAGGCGTCCCAGTGTCCGCGATCGATGCCCTGCTGACCGGCCGTCTGGCAGCCGCTCAGGGTGAGGTACTTGCCCCGGTGGACGTTGAGGCCGTCGGCCGCCTGGACGGCCGTCACATGCGAGGAGGCCGCGGCAGGCGCCGCGACTGCGGGCGCCGCTGCGCTCAGGCCGAGCCCTGTCACGGCGATCGCTGCGAGGGCGGCGAACATGGTACGTACACGCATGGTGAAGCTTCCTTTCGGTAGGGGGTTCACAGTCGGCTCATGCGGCTTGTGCCGACACGGCCATGGCCACCGGCCCGCTCACCCTCGGGGGTGATCTGCGCAGCCGGTACGCCGAGTTTGCGGTGATGGATCGCTCTTTACCAGCGGGTCCCGTTTGCTTCACCGATGTCGGGATCAATACATTCCTGACCTGCTGGGACGTATCCGTCCCGGGACATGAAGCAGCCCGTGGGACACGGTTGCGGCACCTGCAGGGAGACCCTTGTCAATGAGTGGCCAACGTCCGCAGGACGCAGCGGCAGCACGGAGGCTGGGCGAGGCGCTGCGGGGACTGCAGCGAAGCTCGGGACGCACGCTTCGCGCCCTGGAAACCCAGGTCCGCATCAGCGACTCGTCCCTCTCCCGCTACTTCCGCGGCGAGACCGTGCCTCCATGGCCCGTCGTCCGGGACCTGTGCCGGGCGCTGGGAGCAGACCCGAGCGTGTACCGGGCCTTGTGGGAGGCCGCCGACCGCAGTCGGCCCGATGATCCAGCCCCTGCCGCCCCGCCGCCCAAACC
>NZ_VMNX01000204.1 GCF_009377235.1 Streptomyces acidicola | reverse complement strand
CGCCGCCCCCGCCCAGGCCGAAGAGCAGCCCGAGCAGCCCCGGTTCGCGAATAGCACTGCGTAACTGGCGCATCTCGACCCGCCTCGTCTCGCTGCTCGCGCTCCCCGTGGTCGCCGCCACCTCGCTCGGTGCGCTCCGCATCAGCGACAACGTGGACGACATCCAGCAGCTCGACAACATGCGGCTGCTGACCGACATGACGAAGCAGGCGACCGAGCTCGCCGCCGCCCTCCAGCAGGAGCGCGACCTCTCGGCCGGCCCGCTCTCGGCAGGCGGCGCGGCCACCGACCCCACGATCAAGGGCGTCCGCGACAAGACGGACACGGCCCAGCGGCAGTTCCTGCGGGCCACCCAGGAGATCGACGACGCCAGCTCGGCCGGTCAGCTCACCGGCGTCCGAGACAGCCTCGTGGGCATCGCGACCGAACTGGGCCAGCTCACCAACATCCGCCGGGACGCCTACCAGGACGGCGAGAACGCCACGCTGACCGTCGAGGCGTACCACCGGCTCATCTCCCAGCTGCTCAACCTCTCGCAGGACATGGCGGAGGCCACCAGCAACCAGGAGATGATCTCGCGCACCCGCGCCCTCGCCGCGTTCTCCACGGCCAAGGAGTACGCCTCCGTACAGCGCGCGGTCATCGCGGCGGCGCTGCCGGCGGACAACAAGAACTTCGGCGAGCTCTCCGAGAGCGACCGGCAGTACGGACTTTCGGCGCTGACCAGTGAGGGCTCCGAGACCGACAGCTTCGGCAACATCTACGGCCGGGACCGCGCCGAGGAGCTGATGCGGCCGATCAGCGACGGAAGCCCGACCATCAAAGCGGTCGACGACTACGCCAAGCGCGTGCTCGACAACCGGAACGGTCTGCGCTCGCTGGACAAGCGTTCGTACCGGGACTGGGTCGACGACGACTCGGTCAAGATCGAGCAGATGAAGAAGATCGAGGGCTCGCTCCTGGAGGAGATGGAGCAGACCGCCCGCCAGCTGCGGAGCGAGTCCGAGCGCGAGGCGATCATCTCCGGTGCGCTGATCCTGCTCGTCCTCGGTATCTCCCTCGTCGGCGCCTTCGTCGTGGCCCGCTCCATGATCCGCTCGCTGCGCCGGCTGCAGGACACCGCGACCAAGGTGGCCCAGGACCGGCTGCCCGAGCTGGTCAAGCAGCTGTCCGAGTCCGACCCGCAGGACGTCGACACGTCCGTGGAGACGGTCGGCCTGCGCTCCAAGGACGAGATCGGCCAGGTGGCCGCGGCCTTCGACGACGTGCACCGCGAGGCGGTCCGTCTCGCCGCCGAGCAGGCCCTCCTGCGGGGCAACGTCAACGCGATGTTCACCAACCTCTCGCGCCGCTCCCAGGGTCTGATCCAGCGCCAGCTGTCGCTGATCTCCGAGCTGGAGTCCCGCGAGGCCGACCCGGACCAGCTGTCCTCGCTGTTCAAGCTCGACCACCTCGCCACCCGCATGCGCCGTAACGGTGAGAACCTCCTCGTTCTCGCCGGTGAAGAGCCCGGCCGCCGCTGGACCCGCCCGGTCCCGCTGGTCGACGTGCTCCGCGCCGCCGCGTCCGAGGTGGAGCAGTACGAGCGCATCGAGCTGTCGGCCGTGCCCTCCACCGAGGTCGCCGGCCGGGTCGTCAACGACCTCGTGCACCTGCTCGCCGAGCTGCTGGAGAACGCCACCTCGTTCTCCTCGCCGCAGACCAAGGTCAAGGTCACCGGTCACGCGCTGCCCGACGGCCGGGTGCTGATCGAGATCCACGACACCGGTATCGGTCTGTCCCCCGAGGACCTCGCGTCCATCAACGAGCGGCTCGCCTCGCCGCCCACCGTGGACGTCTCCGTCTCCCGCCGCATGGGTCTGTTCGTGGTCGGCCGCCTCTCGCAGCGCCACGGCATCCGCATCCAGCTGCGCCCGTCCGACTCCGGCGGTACGACCGCGCTGGTCATGCTGCCGGTCGACGTCGCCCAGGGCGGCAAGA
This sequence comes from Streptomyces acidicola, assembly GCF_009377235.1. Lineage (GTDB taxonomy): Bacteria > Actinomycetota > Actinomycetes > Streptomycetales > Streptomycetaceae > Streptomyces > Streptomyces acidicola. The sequence continues at coordinate 15,235 of NZ_VMNX01000204.1, read as the reverse complement.
AGCCCACTCCGGGCCAGCCGGGCATCCCCTCCGGTGGTCCCGCCGCCGCGCAGGCCTCGGCCGGTGCGGCCGCCGCACGCCGGGGCAACCAGCCGGGCGCGGGCGCTCCCGGTGGCCGGCTCGGTGCCGCTCCGCAGCGCGGGCAGGTGGGCGCCGGACAGGGTCCGCGGGCCGCGCTGCCCGGCAGTGACCAGGACAGCCGTCCGGGCGGGCCCGGTGGACCGCGTGGTCCGCAGGGTGCTCCCCCGGCGCCGGCCGGCGCGGGTGCCGGTGGGTTCTTCGGCGGTCAGGCGGCGCCGGGTGCCCCGCAGGGCCTGCAGGCCGCCGGGACCGGTGCGCCGCAGAACTTCTTCGAAGACGCCTCCGGGCGCCAGGGCGGCTTCGCCGGCGGCGGCTCGGGCCTGCGTCCTCCGGGCGGCTCGCCCGGCGACAACAGCTTCAGCGCGTCGCGTCAGGGCGGCTTCGGCGAGGGCGACCCCTCGGCGGAGCGCGGCTCCGGTGCCGTACCGCCGCAGCAGCCCAAGGAACGGTCCGGCAGGCGTCGGCCGCAGCTGCCCGGGCGCGGTGGTCCGCGCGCCGAGCTGCCCGGTGGCAACCCGCAGCAGCGCACGCCGAGCTGGAGCGACGAGAACGCGCAGCCGCCGGTACCGCGCGCCTCGCTGGACGCGCCGCGCGGCCACGAGGAGCCGCGCTACGACGACCGTCAGGGCCCGGGGGCGACCGAGGAGTTCCCCCGGATCGACGACCATCAGAGTCCCGCCGTCACCTCCGAGTTCCAGCGTCCCGACTTCGACGCGCCGCCGCCCGACCTCCCGCAGAACGGTACGGGGCAGTTCGTCCGCTCCGACGTGTTCGGCGGCCCCGCCCCGTCCGCGGCCGGGGACCGGTACCCGGCGCCGGGCCGTGGGAACCCGCAGGACACGGGCCAGTTCACGGCGCCCGGCTACGACGCCGGCACGGGCCAGTTCGGCACTCCCGGCTACGGAGACCGCCAGGACCCCTCGTCCACGGGCCAGTTCGAACGTCCCCAGGCGGGCGGCGGCGCCGACTTCGGCGCTCCCCGGGCCGCCATGCCGCAGCGTCCGCCGGCGCCTGTGCAGCGGCCGCAGGAGCCGGACAACAGGGGCGCCGCGCAGCGGCCCGATGAGGGGCGGGGGTCGGGCGACGGGTGGGACCTGCCGCCCGCGCCGAGCCCCGGTGACGGCCGCACACCGCTGTACGACACGCTGGAGACCAACTGGTTCCACGGCGGTCCGCCTTCCCGGCCGGGCAACAGCAACGGCAGCGGTCCGGGCAACGGCTCCATGCCGTCGCAGCCCTCCGCGGCCGGCCGCGCGCCGGCGGGCAACGGCGGTCCGGCGGGCAACGGCGGTCCCGGCGGTCCGGCCGGCTCCAGCTGGCGCGCCACCCCCAACGACGAGCTGGTCCGTCAGGCCGAGCGCGTCCGTCAGCCGTCGGCAGGCGGAGTCACCACCTCCGGCCTGCCGCGCCGGGTCCCGCGCGCGAACCTCGTGCCGGGCACGGCTCAGCAGCAGCAACAGCAACAAAGCGGTCCGCAGATCTCGCGTGCGCCCGATGACGTACGCGGCCGGCTGACCAATCTCCGTCGGGGCATCGCCCAGGGTCGCCAGGCCGGTACCGGCCAGACCGGCAGCTTCCCGAGCCCCACTCACCAGCAGGAGCGTTAGTTGAGCCAGATGAGCCAGGCGGCACAGAACCTCAACTGGTTGATCACCAACTTCGTGGACAACACCCCCGGGGTGTCCCACACCGTCGTCGTGTCCGCCGACGGACTCCTTCTGGCGATGTCCGAAGGCTTCCCCCGTGACCGAGCCGACCAACTCGCGGCCGTCGCCTCGGGTCTCACCTCGCTCACGGCCGGGGCCTCCCGGATCTTCGAGGGCGGGACCGTGGCCCAGACGGTGGTGGAAATGGAGCGCGGCTTCCTGTTCCTGATGTCCGTCTCGGACGGGTCGTCGCTGGCGGTCCTCTCCCACCCGGAGTGCGACATCGGCCTCGTCGGCTACGAGATGGCGCTGCTCGTCGACCGCGCGGGAGCGGTGCTCACGCCCGACCTGCGCGCCGAACTGCAGGGCAGCCTGCTCCACTAGACCCCACCCCCCGCTGCACCACCACAAACCGTCCGGCCGCCATCAGTCCCCCCACCGGCCCCCTCAGACGGCTCGACTGACCGACTTGCTGTCCCGCCCGGAGGATCCATGACCCCGCCCACCGCCTCATCTGATCCGTACGCAGCGTCGTACGGGGACGAGGGCGACCAGCCGCTGGTACGGCCGTACGCGATGACCGGCGGCCGGACGCGGCCGCGCTACCAGCTCGCCATCGAGGCGCTGATCAGCACCACGGCCGACCCGGCAGCGCTCATGGGGCTGCTCCCCGAGCACCAGCGGATCTGCCACCTCTGCCGTGAGGTCAAGTCCGTGGCCGAGGTGTCGGCCCTGCTGTCCATGCCGCTCGGTGTGGCGCGGATCCTTGTCGCGGACCTCGCCGAGGCCGGACTCGTCGCGATCCACCAGCCCGGCGGCGACGAGAACGCCGGCGGCGCACCGGCCGTGACACTGCTCGAAAGGGTGCTCAGTGGACTTCGCAAGCTCTGACGCGGGCCGGGCGACCACCTCCGCGAAGATCGTGGTGGCGGGCGGCTTCGGCGTGGGCAAGACCACGTTCGTGGGCGCCGTGTCGGAGATCAACCCGCTGCGTACCGAGGCCGTGATGACGTCCGCGAGCGCGGGCATCGACGACCTCACCCACACCGGGGACAAGACCACCACCACGGTGGCCATGGACTTCGGACGCATCACCCTGGACCAGGACCTGATCCTGTACCTCTTCGGTACGCCCGGCCAGGACCGCTTCTGGTTCATGTGGGACGACCTGGTCCGCGGCGCGATCGGTGCCGTCGTCCTGGTCGACACCCGCCGCCTCGCCGACTGCTTCCCCGCGGTCGACTACTTCGAGAACAGCGGACTGCCCTTCGTCATCGCGCTCAACGGATTCGACGGGCACCAGCCGTACACGCCCGAGGAGGTCCGCGAGGCGCTGCAGATCGGACCGGACGCGCCGATCATCACGACGGACGCCCGGCACCGCTCGGACGCGAAGTCGGCGCTGATCACGCTCGTCGAGCACGCGCTGATGGCCCGCCTGCGGTAGAGGCGCACCGACCGGTACCCGGAGCGCACTCAAGTCGAGAGCCCCATACGCTAGTTGTCGTAGATACACCGGCGCCGGCTGTGTCGTTTGACACGGTCGGCGTCAGTGTTCATAACGTTTCGACAGAGAAATAGGGTGGTGCGGCCACGCGTCGCGGTCGACCGGTGTCGCTGCGTCCACCATCGACCCGCTTTTTGCCGTGGCTCGCTCGTTATGACCGTTTTATCTAGGACTTACATCACGCGGAATTATCACTTCCGGGTGTTTGGAAGTGTGCGGACTGACGTGCTGGAATGCCTGAACTGCCCAATAGTCAAAGACGTACCAGGGCGTTGGAGTCACCCGCGGCACGACCTAGGTGCCGGCGCCGAGAGGTTGTTGGTCGAGTGAGGCGAAGCAAGCGCAGTCCCGAGCCGTCGGCACGGGGCAACTTCACCCCGCCGCCGCGCGGGGCGACACCTGCACAAGCGTCCGGCCCGGAGCCGACGGTCACGCCGCCGCCGAGCGGCAGCCGGCTCTCCCCGCGCAACTGGCGGGTGCCCACGCGCCTGAACGCGATCCTGCTCATACCCGTGGTGGTCGGCCTGGTCATGGGCGGCTTCCAGGTGAAGGGCTCGATCGACACGTGGCAGGAGGCGAGGGACGCCGAGAAGGTCGCGACGATCGTGGTGGCCGCCGAGGACTACGCCACGGCGATCATCAACGAACGTGACGTCTCCGCGCAGCCGCTGCTGTCGGGCGACCGGAACAACGAGACCGTCCAGCAGGCCCGTGACTTCACCGACGAGAAGGCCGATGCCTTCCACAAGGAAGTCGTCGGAATGCCCGCCAAGCAGGGTCTGGAGCGCCGCCTCCGGCTGGTCGAGGAGGCGGAGCCGGGGCTGGAGCAGCTCCGGCAGGCGGCCTACACGCGGTCGATGGACCCGACGAAGACCGAAGAGGGCTACGTCGAGGTCCTGCGCCTGCTGATGGAGTTCTCGAACGAACTCGGCCTCGGCACCGGGAACATCACGGCCTACGGCCGCACGGTCTACGCCCTCGCGCTCTCCAAGAGCGCCGCCTCGCTGCAGCGCTCCATCGGCACGCACCTGCTGGTCAAGCCCAGCACCGACGAGACGGTCCTCCGGCAGCAGCTCACCGCCTTCACCTCGTACGCGTACCTGGAGAACATCGCCGTCCAGGAGTACGTCTCCGGCGGCACCGAACAGGACGCCAACCGCCTCAAGCAGGTCATGGCGCAGAAGACCGAGGAGGGCAAGAAGCAGCTGGCCGAGGCCGCGCAGCAGGCCCAGGCCGAGGGCAAGACCGTGGTCGCCCCGCCCTCGATGACCGAGATGATCCAGGCGATCGGCAGCGGTCGGACGCCCGCCCAGCTCGCGCAGCAGGGCGTCACCCCCTCCACCTGGATGGCCGCCTCCACCCTCAAGTTCGAGGGCTACAGCGAGGTGGAGACCGAGATGATCAACCGCGCCGTGGACGACGCGGGCCAGATCGCCTCGAACGCCCAGCGCAACGCCTACATCAACGGCGCCGTCGTCATCCTCGCCCTGCTCGCCGCGTTCATCCTCGCCTCGCTCATGGCCCGCCAGATGAGCCGCTCGATGCGCCAGCTGCGCAACGCCGCCTTCGGGGTCGCCGAGCAGCGTCTGCCGATGCTGGTCGACCAGCTCTCGCGCGCCGAACCGGGCCGCGTCAACACCCGGGTCGTGCCCATCCCGATCACCTCCACGGACGAGATCGGCGAGGTGGCCCGCGCCTTCGACCAGGTCCACCGCGAGGCCATCCGGCTCGCCTCCGAGCAGGCCATGCTCCGTGGCAACATCAACGCGATCTTCACCAACCTCTCGCGCCGCAACCAGTCGCTGATCGAGGGCCAGCTGACCCTGATCACCGACCTGGAGAACAACGAGGCCGACCCGGACCAGCTGGAGAACCTCTTCAAGCTGGACCACCTGGCGACCCGTATGCGCCGCAACGGCGAGAACCTCCTCGTCCTCGCCGGCGAGGAGCCCGGCCGCCGCTGGGACCAGCCGGTCCCGATGGTCGACGTCCTGCGCGCCGCCACCTCCGAGGTGGAGCAGTACGAGCGCATCGAGCTGTCGGGCGTCCCGGAGGCCGAGATCCACGGCCGCGCGGTCACCGACCTCGTACACCTGCTGGCCGAGCTCCTGGAGAACGCCACGACGTTCTCCTCCCCGCAGACCAAGGTCCGCGTCACCGCGACCCGTCTCCCCGACGGCCGCGTCATGATCGAGATCCACGACAAGGGCATCGGCCTCACCGCCGAGGACTTCGCGGACATCAACCACAAGCTGGCCAACCCGCCGACCGTGGACGCCGCGATCTCCCAGCGCATGGGCCTGTTCGTGGTCGGCCGCCTCTCCGACCGGCACGGCATCCGCGTCCAGCTGCGCCCCTCGGGCGAGCAGGCCGGTACGACCTCCCTGGTCATGCTCCCGGACGTCATCACCCACGGTGGCGGTGGCGAGCAGCAGCAGTCGCGCGAGGAGTTCACCGTCTCGCAGATCGTTCCGGAGCAGTCTCTCCAGTCCCCGTCCCCCGAGTCGATGCGCACCGCGGCCGAGCTCGGCTTCGACGACAGCCGCTACCTCGATGTCCCGGACGACCTGCGTGACTTGGACCCCGTCGGCCGCTCCCTGATGCGTGAGGAGCGCCGTGCGGCCCTGGAGGCCCAGACCCACGGCCAGGACCGTTCGGAGGCCATCGAGCCGCCCCGGTACGGCGACGACTTCCAGGCCCCGACGCAGCCGTCGTACGGCGACGGGCGGACCGCGTTCCTCGACCAGCCGACCGGTTACGACCAGCAGACCGCGTACGAGGAGCCGCAGCAGGCGTCGTACGAGAAGAAGTACCCCTCGCCGTTCGGTGGTGTACCGCAGGGAGGGGAAGCCTTCACGTCGAACGACGGCTACCCCCAGCCGAGTTATCCGGAGCCGGTCCAGGAGCAGCAGCAGGCGGCGCACGCCCCCGCTCCGGAGGCGTTCCCGTCCTTCGACGCGCCCTCCTATCAGGATGACTGGCCGCAGCAGGGCAACTACCAGAGCCCGTACGCGTCCGAGTACGCTCCGGAACCGGAATCCACGCAGGCCGATGACGCGAAGGAGCCGGACCGCGTAGGCTTCGACCGTCCGGGACCGGCCCCCTCCGCCGTCCACGAGCTGACCGACGCCGGGCTGCCCCGCCGCGGATCCCCCGCGAACGGCACAGGCATCCCCCAGCACGTGGCACAGGAACCGCCGGCGGCAACGGAGCCGCCCGGCGACTGGCGGTCCGCGAACGACGAGCGGTGGCAGCAGGCATCGCAGCTCCGGAAGCCCAGGGCGGGCGGGGTGACCTCCTCCGGCCTGCCGCTACGGGTGCCCAAGGCCAACCTGGTCGAGGGGGCCGCCGAATCGACCCCACAGGGAGGCCCACAGGTCTCCCGCGCTCCCGAGGACATACGGGGCAGGCTGAGCAACCTGCGCCGCGGTGTCCAGCGGGGACGCAAGGCAGGCAGTGAAACGAACGGCCAGGGCTTCGGTCCTGACAGCACCTACAACCAGGAGCGTTAGTGTGAGCCCGATGAGCCAGGCGGCACAGAACCTGAACTGGTTGATCACCAACTTCGTGGACAACACCCCGGGGGTGTCCCACACGGTGGTGGTCTCCGCCGACGGACTCCTTCTGGCGATGTCCGAAGGTTTTCCGCGCGACCGCGCCGACCAGCTCGCGGCCGTCGCGTCCGGACTGACCTCGCTGACCGCGGGCGCCTCCCGCATCTTCGAGGGCGGCAGCGTCAACCAGACGGTTGTGGAGATGGAGCGAGGGTTCCTCTTCATCATGTCCATCTCCGACGGTTCGTCCCTCGCAGTCCTTGCACATCCGGAAGCGGACATCGGCCTCGTTGGGTACGAGATGGCGCTTCTGGTCGACCGTGCCGGTACGGTCCTGACACCCGATCTGCGAGCGGAGCTCCAAGGGAGCCTGCTCAACTAGCAGACACTCGGTGCGTTTTGGCGTCCCGGGGCCGTAAGGTTTCGGGACGCGGCTTCCACAACGTCGGATGCCCGGCACAGTCGGAGGAGGAGAGAAAGTGGCAACACCCCCAGGCGGTTCGTCCTCGGGCAACTGGTCCTACGGCTTCGGCCAGGGCCACGGCCAGGGTGAGCAGAACCGGTACAACTTCCCCTCCACACCGAGCCAGCAGCGCCGCCAGCCGTACGCGCCTCCCGGCCCCCAGGGTCCGGGCCCGTCGCCGTACGACCAGCCGCCGGCGCCGCCCATCCAGCCCGTGCAGCCCCAACGCCGCACCCCTGAGCCGGCGCCCGCAGGGGCGTCGAACCCTCTGGTGCGCCCGTACGCCATGACGGGCGGCCGCACCAGGCCCCGCTACCAGCTCGCCATCGAGGCGCTGGTGCACACCACCGCGCAGCCGCACCAGATGCAGGGCCAGTTGCCCGAGCATCAGCGCATCTGCAACCTCTGCCGAGAGATCAAGTCGGTAGCCGAAATCTCCGCGCTGCTGACCATCCCCCTCGGCGTGGCCAGGATCCTCGTCGCCGACTTGGCGGAAGCAGGCCTGGTCGCGATCCATCAGCCCGGCGGCGACGAGAACGCCGGTGGCCAGCCAGACGTGACATTGCTCGAAAGGGTGCTCAGTGGACTTCGCAAGCTCTAGCGGAGGGCCTTCCCGCTCCACCACCTCCGCGAAGATCGTGGTGGCGGGCGGCTTCGGCGTGGGCAAGACCACGTTCGTGGGCGCCGTCTCGGAGATCAACCCGCTGCGCACCGAGGCCGTCATGACGTCCGCGAGCGCGGGCATCGACGACCTCACCCACACCGGGGACAAGACCACCACCACGGTGGCCATGGACTTCGGACGCATCACCCTGGACCAGGACCTGATCCTGTACCTCTTCGGCACCCCGGGCCAGGACCGCTTCTGGTTCATGTGGGACGACCTGGTCCGCGGCGCGATCGGCGCGATCGTGCTGGTCGACACCCGCCGCCTCGCCGACTGCTTCCCCGCGGTCGACTACTTCGAGAACAGCGGACTGCCCTTCGTCATCGCCCTGAACGGCTTCGACGGCTCGCAGCCGTACAACCCGGACGAGGTCCGGGAAGCTCTCCAGATCGGTCCGGACACGCCGATCATCACGACGGACGCCCGGCACCGGGCCGATGCGAAGTCGGCGCTGATCACGCTCGTCGAGCACGCGCTCATGGCCCGCCTGCGGTAGCGCTCCGCCTGTACGCGAGCAAGGGGGCGCCCTCCGAAGCGGAGGGCGCCCCCTTGCTGTTACAGGGGCGCGGGGAACTGCGCGAGCAACCACGACAGGCCGGCAGCCAACGAACAACCCGCGCTCGACCATACGAACGGGCCCCCTCCAAGCGGAGGGGGCCCTTTCGTGATGCTCAGCGCCAGCTGTGAGGCGCCCGGAAGCCCCCCTCGCGCTCAAGGCGGCGCCAGCCCGCCTTGAGGCGCCCACGGTGGACGGGCGCCGGGGGCTGTGCGGCGGCGCGGGCCAGCAGGACGGCCGTGATCGCAGCGACTTCCTCGGGCTCGGCGTGGCCCTTCTCGACGCGGATGTCAGGCAGGTTCATGGGTTCAGTCTCCGTGGATGAGGTTTCCGCGGGAGTACCGCGAAGGATCCGCTGGGTTACCGGCAGGACTACTGCGGCGGGTTGCCGTGCTTGCGGGAGGGCAGGTCGGCGTGCTTGGTGTGCAGCATGGCCAGGGAGCGGATGAGGATCTCGCGCGTCTCCGCGGGGTCGATGACGTCGTCCACGAGGCCGCGCTCCGCCGCGTAGTACGGGTGCATCAGCTCGGACTTGTACTCCTTGACCATGCGCGCCCGCATCGCCTCGGGGTCCTCGGCCTCGGCGATCTGCCGGCGGAAGATGACGTTGGCCGCGCCTTCCGCGCCCATCACCGCGATCTCGTTGGTCGGCCACGCGTAGGTGAGGTCCGCACCGATGGACTGGCTGTCCATGACGATGTACGCACCTCCGTAGGCCTTGCGCAGGATGAGCGAGATCCTCGGCACGGTCGCGTTGCAGTAGGCGTACAGCAGCTTCGCGCCGTGGCGGATGATCCCGCCGTGCTCCTGGTCGACGCCCGGGAGGAACCCAGGCACGTCCAGGAACGTGATGATCGGGATATTGAAAGCGTCGCACATCTGGACAAAGCGTGCAGCTTTTTCCGACGCCTCGATGTCCAGGACCCCGGCCAGCGACTGCGGCTGGTTGGCCACGATGCCCACCACCTGACCGTCCAGGCGGGCCAGGGCGCAGATGATGTTGCGGGCCCAGCGCTCGTGGACCTCCAGGTAGTCCCCGTCGTCGACGAGTTCCTCGATGACCTTGGCCATGTCGTACGGGCGGTTGCCGTCCGCCGGGACCAGGTCGAGGAGGACGTCGGAGCGCCGGTCCGCCGGGTCCGTGCACTCCACGCGCGGCGGGTTCTCCCGGTTGTTCTGCGGGAGCAACGACAGCAGGTAGCGCACCTCGTGGATGCACGTCTCCTCGTCGTCGTAGGCGAAGTGGCACACGCCGGAGGTCTCGGCGTGGACGTCGGCGCCACCGAGGCCGTTCTGGGTGATCTCCTCACCCGTGACCGCCTTGACCACGTCCGGGCCGGTGATGAACATCTGCGAGGTGTCGCGGACCATGAAGACGAAGTCCGTGAGCGCCGGGGAGTACGCCGCACCGCCCGCGCACGGGCCCAGCATCACGGAGATCTGCGGGATGACACCGCTCGCCCTGGTGTTGCGCTGGAAGATGCCGCCGTACCCGGCGAGGGCGCTGACGCCCTCCTGGATACGGGCGCCCGCGCCGTCGTTGAGGGACACCAGCGGCGCCCCGGCCGCGATGGCCATGTCCATGATCTTGTGGATCTTCGTGGCGTGGGCCTCGCCCAGCGCGCCGCCGAAGATACGGAAGTCGTGGGCGTACACGAAGACCGTGCGGCCTTCCACCGTGCCCCAGCCGGTGATGACGCCGTCCGTGTAGGGCTTTTTGGCCTCCAGGCCGAACCCCGTCGCCCGGTGCCGGCGCAACTGCTCGACCTCGTTGAACGAGCCCGGGTCGAGCAGGAGCTCGATGCGCTCCCGCGCGGTCAGCTTGCCCTTGGCGTGCTGCGCCGCGGTCGCCTTCTCGCTGGGCCCGGCCAGCGCCTGCGCCCGGATCTCGTGCAGTTCGGCCACCCGCCCGCGCGCGTCGGTCGGCTCGCTCGGCGCATCATCCAAAACGGTCATGTAGTGACCTTACGAAGTGCAGCAAGAAAAGCGGGCCGTCGACTCCGTACAGTCTCCGGCCCGTTTTCCTGGTACCCCTGAACAGAACCAACGCCTTGTACAGCCGATCCGACTGCTCAGAGGGCCTCCGCGTTGTGGGGGTCACACAAAGTGGTCAGCCGAGAACCACCTCACAACGATGGGTCGCGCATACCGCCCCCGGAGTGACACGGAGGCGCAGACGGCCGCCGCCCGCCTCCAGCGTCTCGACCGAGGGGTCCGCGCGGACGACGCGTCGCACGGGACGGTCCCAGGTGATCTCCAGGGTCTCGCCGGTCCGCGGCGGTTCGCTCACGCAGAGGGTAGCGGTACCGCCCCGGCGGTGGACCAGCACACTCGCGGGTGCGGTGGCCGCGAGGGAGCCCGCGACGCCCGGAGCCCAGAAGTTCGCGGCCGTCAGGCCCAGGGAGCCGACGTGGACCGCCTGGCGGTGGGCGTCGTTGGCGAGGACGGACAACCAGTGGCGGTCGGCGGCGCGGGCGGCGACCTGGTGGCGGGAGGCGCCCGGCATCAGGACGTACAGGTACCTCTCGTCCGCCGGGTCCGTGCCGTGGTCCAGCCAGAGGGTCTGCCAGCGCCGGGTACGCCGCTCACTCGTACTGGTGGTGTTGATGTCGGACCAGGCACCCGTGCGCTCCTCCCGGAGGGTGCGCAACTCGCCCCCGTCCGGGAACACCCATCCACCGTGGCCTTCCAGGTGGGCCCAGCCCCGCCGGACGACGAACTCCGGCTCGCCGTCCTCCCCCAGGTTCCGGTTGTCGACCACGGTCTCGACGGGCACCCCGTCGGTGCAGGTGATGCCGGCGCCGAGGCAGATGACGGCGTCCGCGACACAGAACCACGACTTGCGGGCCTGGAGCGTGGAGCCCAGGCCCCTGAGGTGCTGGCCGATCGCCGCGTACGTGCCGTCCGTGGTCCCGCCGACCCACCGTGCGGCGGGCCTGGGCTCGCCCCACTCTCCGCCCTCCTTGTCGGCGAGGCGCTTGGTGGAGACCGTGATGCCGGGCAGGCGGTACCAGTCGACGGTGGGCCAGAACCAGTCGGTGTACTGATCCAACTGATCAGGCTGAACGGGCTGAACGGAGCCGTTGGACCGGTGGGATTTCTGCCCCGGTCCCGAGGGCCACCAGAGCGTCATCCCCGCGCCCGTGTGCCAGCCGCGCGGGTTCTCCCCGTTGCCGCACTCGTAGTGCGCGATCCGTTCGGAGGCCATGGCGATGTTCGCCACGAAGCCGGGGCGACGGTGGACGGCGCGGTCCATGGCGGCGAAGAGGTGGTGGCCGACGGGGTCGGTCGCGGCCGGCACGGCGGACCTCGCGACCGTGTGCAGCCGGGCCAGGTCGGCGACCTCGAACTGGCGGGCCGTGAGGATCGGCGTCACCGTGCCCCGTTCGATCCAGCCCTTGATGCGCCCGTACCAGCGGTCGCGCTCGGGGGCGCCGGCGCACTCCGCCAGGAGGGTCATCGCGGCGATGAGCGCCTGCCCGTGGAAGTGGTCGCTGCGCATCACGTGCCGGTCGTCGCCCTTGAGGTGGCCGCGGCTGATGGCACGGCCGTTGACGCTGTCCATGACCAGGCCGTCGTGGATGAGGGGCGCGTATGCGCGCTCGACGCTGTCCAGGATGATCTGTTTGTTCGGGTCGGTCACCTCCCAGCTCGACCCGGCGAGCAGCGTGAAGAGCCGCCCGAGGCCGTCGAGCAGCACCTGCCCGTACGTCCCCGAGTACGCCACCCAGGTGTGCTGCACGAACGAGCCGTCCGCGTACAGCCCGTCCCCTTTCGTGACGTACGGGAAGACCGGGGAGAGGGCGTCCCGCGCCAGCGCGATCTTCTCGGGGGCGCGGCCGAGGACGCCCCGGAGGGCGACGGAGCGGCAGAGGTCGACACGGTTGGCGCCGGTGGAGGTGCCCGAGTAGTCGCGGAGCACGGAGTCCGGGATGAAGTGGTCGACGGCCGCGCAGGCAGCGGCCCGCTGGTCGTCGGTCAGTTGGTCGTGGAGGGCGGCCACGATGTCCGTCAGGAGGCGGGGGCTGCCGATCTGCCACTCCCACCAGTTGCCGTACGGGGTGGTGGACAGGTTGTAGACCGTCGTGGAGAGGTGGTCGAGTCCGCGCCGGACGTCCGCGAGCAGCCCCTCGTCGCCGGTGAGGCCGCTGCCCTCCTGTAAGTACGCCTGCGTCATGGTCCACAGGCGGCTGTAGCTCCCGGTGATGCCGGAGGGCGGGTCGAAGGGATGGCCCGGCCAGAGGGAGGTTGCCGTGGGCGCCATCGCGGCCCGGAAGGCGCGGGCGAGCTCGCCGGTCTCTCTCAGACGGGTCGCGTAGGGCTCGGCGGCCGGGTCGTAGCCGGTGCCCAGGGCGATGTCGAGCCAGCGGTGCCGGAGGGTGTCGTACTCGTCGTCGGAGGTGTTCGGCGCGGGGGCGGCGTGCCCGAGGGGCGCTCCGGCGGCGGTCGCCGTCAGGGCGGCCGCGAGCAGGAGGGTGCGGCGCTTGAGAGTCATTCCTTGCCCTGTACCACCTCTTCCGTCACGTTGGAACCGTTTCCGTCACGCGGGAACCGTGCGTCAGCCGATCGGCGCGCGCCAGAGAAACCGGCGCGCGCCAGAAAAAAATATGACGCGCAAGAAGTTGAAAGCCGAACGGGAATGGGTCTACGGTGGGCTCTGTTGAGGTCGTCAAACGTTCAACAACCTTGACCGCGGCTTCCCGGCGAAACCGCGCCCCGCCTTCCAAGGAGCACGTCATGGGCATCTTCGGCCGCAAGAGCGACACCACCGAGACCACCACCGGCACGGCGCCCGCCACGGCCGTGAACCCCGACCTCGCGGCGCTGACCGGCGAGTACACGATCGACCCGGCCCACTCGACCATCGGCTTCGTGGCCCGCCACGCCATGGTCACCAACGTCAAGGGCGGCTTCCTCGACTTCTCGGGGTCGCTGCACCTGGACGGCACGGACCCGGCGCGGTCCACCGCCTCGATCGACGTCACGATGGACAGCATCGACACGGGCTCGGCCGACCGCGACGGTCACCTCAAGAGCGCGGACTTCTTCAAGACCGAGGAGTTCCCGACGATGGAGTTCCGCTCCACCAAGGCGGAGGCCCTCGGCGGCGACGACTACCGCATCACCGGTGACCTCACCGTCCTCGGCACGACCAAGCCCCTGACGATCGACCTGGAGTTCAACGGCTCCGCCAAGGACCCGTTCGGCAACGAGCGCGTCGGCTTCGAGGGCAAGGCCGAGATCCTCCGCTCCGAGTGGGGACTCACCTGGAACGCGGCCCTCGAGACCGGCGGCGTCCTCGTCTCCGACAAGATCAAGCTGGTCTTCGACATCTCCGCGATCAGGAACGCGGGCTGAACCATGTCGTAGGCGGGGGTGTGCGTTGGGGCGCGGCTCAACTGCGTGCGCGGTAGCTTCGACACTATGAACGCTGCAGTCGCCCGCAGTCTTCTGCGCCTGCTGATGGCACCGCTCGTCGCGGCGCTGGCAGTGCTCTCGGTCGCCGCGTCCGACGCGCACGCGGCCACCGACGTGTCCGAGGTCGCCAACGCCCTGCGCAAAGGCCCCGTCTATGTCGATCCGGCGGCCACCGGCCAGTTGTCCGGGTCGGACGCCCAAGCGCTCGCCAACAAGATCAGGGGCGCCGACAAGCCGATCTTCGTGGCGGTCCTGCCGAAGGGCTACCCGACCGGGAACCTCTTCGCGAACCTCCGCACGGAGACGGGCATCACCGGTCTGTACGGCATCCGCCTCGGTGACCGCTTCGACGCGCGAGCCGACAGCAGCGTGCTGAGCCACCAGGCGGTGAGCAACCTCGTCACCTCGGTCCGCGGCGCGGGCGACGCCAAGGCCCAGCTCAACGACTTCGTCGACGACGCGTTGCGCAGCAACGTCGGCGGTTCGGCACCCTCCTCCTGGAGCGCGAGCGGCGGCAGCCCGGGCATGGACACGGGCACCCTGGCCGCCATAGGCGCCGTCCTCGTGGCGGGCGGCGCGGGCGCGTACGCACTCGTCCGCCTGGGCCGCCGCAGGCAGGAGGAGGAGCGGCGTGCCGCGCTGGAGAAGCTGCGTGTCGTGGTCGACGAGGACATCACCGCCTTCGGTGAGGAACTCGACCGCCTCGACTTCCACCCGGCGGAGGCGGGCGCGGATGACGCCATGCGCGCGGACTACGAGCGGGCGCTGGACGCCTACGAGCAGGCGAAGTCGCTGATGGCCGCGGCCCAGCGCCCCGAGGAGGTGCGCGGGGTCACCCAGGCCCTGGAGGACGGCCGGTTCTCGCTCGCCCTGCTGGCCGCGCGCCGTGAGGGCCGCCCGCTGCCCGAACGCCGCGCGCCCTGCTTCTTCGACCCGCGGCACGGCCCGTCGGTGGCCGACGCGACCTGGACCCCCGACGGCGGCGCCCCGCGTGAGGTCCCGGTCTGCGCGGCCGACCAGGCACGGCTGGCCGACGGCCGGGACCCGATGGTCCGCGAGGTGGACACGGCGTCGGGCCGCCGCCCGTACTGGGACGCGGGCCCGGCCTACGGCCCCTGGGCGGGCGGCTACTTCGGCGGCGGCATCCTGCCGGGCCTGCTCATCGGCACCCTGCTCGGCAACCTGATGGCCGGCCCGTCCTACGCCGCGATGTACGGCGCCGGCTACGGCGACTTCGGCACCGGCGGCTACGAGGGCGGGGACGTCTCCGGCGCGGACTTCGACAGCGACGACTTCTCCGGCGGCTTCGGCGGCGGGGACTTCTCAGGGGGCGACTTCGGGGG
>NZ_VMNX01000203.1 GCF_009377235.1 Streptomyces acidicola | reverse complement strand
GCCCGGCCCACCCGGCTACGGCCAGCAGCCCGCCGCCCCGAGTGCGCCGCTGCCGCCCGGCTACGCCCAGCCTCACGCCCCCCAGGCCCCTCAGGCACCCGCACCGCCTCCGGGCTACGGCCAGCAGCCCCCGGCTGCGCCCCCCGGCTACGGTCAGCAGCCGCCATACGGCCAGATCCCGGGCCAGCCCGGTGCCCCCGGGGCCCCGGCGCAGTACGGCGTTCCCCAGGGCGCACCGCAGGGCGGTGCCGGTGTGACCGCCGCGCTCCAGAAGTTCAAGGAGGCGCCCACCGGGCAGCGGTGGACCCAGCAGAACAAGAAGCTCGTCCGGGTCGACCTCGGTATCGGCGGCGACCAGCCCGTGCTCGCCCGTCAGGGCAGCATGGTGCTCTACCAGGGCAAGGTCGACTTCAGCTACAAGGGCGCGGGCTTCGCGGGCCGGATCGTGGGCAACGCGACGGGTCAGGAGATGCAGCTGATGCGCTGTTCCGGCAAGGGACAGGTGTTCCTCGCCGAGGAGGCCACGATGCTGCACCCCATCGAGCTCCAGGGTGACGCGATCTGCGTGTCCGCGGAGAACGTCCTCGCCTTCGACGAGACCCTCCACTACGAGGTGCGCAGGATCGAGGGGCACGGCATCCCCGGAGGCGCGCTCTACACGATGCAGTTCCAGGGCACCGGCACGATCGTCGTCAAGACGCACGGCGCTCCCGTCGTCCTGCCCGTGACGCCGACCACGTTCGCCGACTGCAACGCCGTGGTCGCCTGGTCCGCGGCCGCCCAGGTGGTCGTCTCCAGCCAGGTGCGGATGCGCCGGAACGCCTATGCCGGGGACACCGGCGAGAGCGTGAACCTCCAGTTCCGCGGCGCGCCCGGCAATTTCATCGTCGTCCAGCCGTACGAGGTCTGAGGGGGCCCGTCATGAACCAGCCGCTCGCGGGCTTCGCACCCGCTCCAGTGACCGCTCGCATGGAGAACCACGGCGACCACATGCTCAAGGTCGCCATGCAGACCGGAAACGACCTCCTCGCGCGCGTGGGCTCGATGGTCGCCTACGAAGGGTTCGTCCAGTACGAGCCCAACCCGCCCGCCGTACGTCAGATCGCGAAGGACTGGGTCACCGGCGAGGGCGCGCCCCTGATGAAGTGCTCCGGTGACGGTCTGCTGTACCTCGCCGACTACGGGGCGAACGTCGTCGTGATCAACCTCGACGGGGACGGGATCTCCGTCAACGCCACGAACCTGCTCGCCTTCGACGCGCACCTCACCTGGGGCGTCGAGCGGGTCAAGGGACTCGCCAAGTTCGCGGGACAGGGCCTGTGGAACACGAGGATCTCCGGACAGGGCTGGGTCGCGCTGACCTCCCGGGGCAAGCCGATCGTCGTCGACTGCGGCGGGGGTGAGAACGAGACGTACGTCGACCCGGACGCACTCGTCGCCTGGTCCCCGAACCTCAAGGTGAAGGGCAAGCGCAGCTTCAAGGCGCAGTCGCTGATCGGACGCGGCAGCGGCGAGGCGTACCAGATGGCGTTCTCGGGGGAGGGCATCGTCGTCGTCCAGCCCAGCGAGGACAGCACCGACCGCCTCCGAGTCCGGGGCTGAGGGGGAACGACACACCATGCAGAGCCCGATTTTCGGCTACAACGAGCAGCAGACCCAGGAGCGCTGGAGCCTGCAGAACAAGCAGATGCTGCGTGTCGCCCTGGACGGCCACGAGGACGTCCTCGCGCGCAAGGGCACGATGGTCGCCTACCAGGGGCTGGTCGAGTTCGACGCCGAGTACCAGAACAACAACCAGCGGCGTTCCCGGGCGCACACCGGCGAGGGCCTCGACCTCATGCGCTGCCACGGGCAGGGGACGGTCTACTTCGCCAACCTCGCCCAGCACGTGCACATGATGGACGTCGATCACGACGGCCTCACCGTCGACAGCAGCTACGTCCTGGCCATGGACTCCTCGCTGCATCACGAGGTGATCGCCGTGGACAGCCTCTACGGCATCTCCGGCTCCGGGAAGTACCAGCTCAACATCTCGGGCCGCGGCCAGGTCGCCCTGATGACCTCGGGCATGCCCTTGATGATGCAGGTCACATCGGACAAGTACGTCAACTGCGACGCCGACGCCATCGTGGCCTGGTCCACATCGCTGCGCGTCCAGATGCAGGCCCAGACGCACTCCTCCGGAGTGTGGCGGCGCCGTGGCAACACGGGCGAGGGCTGGGAGCTCAGCTTCATGGGCCAGGGCTTCATCCTCGTCCAGCCCAGCGAGCTGCTCCCGCCGCAGAACGCCCAGATCGGCTCGGGCCTGGCCGCCCAGTACGGCATGGGCCAGCAGGGTGCGCGGGGACAGAACCAGGGCAACGTCTGGAGCTGAGCTCGCGCGAGCAGCCGGTAACGCGAGCAGTCGGTAAGGGGTGCCCGCCCAGGTGGTCACCCCTTACTTGGGTTACTTGGGCCACTCCTTACTGGTTCAGAGCCCGGCCCGCTTCAGAACTGGCTCAGAGCCGGGCCCGCGTCGCGTCCAGCAGCCGTACGACCGAGTCGTCCGCCACGTCCTTCACCTCGTCGTAGGCGAACCAGCGCAGGTCGAGCGACTCGTCGCTGATCTCCTGCACCGCACCCGCGGGTGCCACGACCGCGTACTGGACGTCGAAGTGGCAGTGGCACGGCGGCGGGATCGGATGCCGGTCGAGACGCACCGGCCCGCCCGGGAGCAGCGTCAGGCCCGCCACGCCCGACTCCTCCGAGGCCTCGCGCAGGGCAGCGGCCGCCAGCGTGGCGTCCTCGGGCTCGCAGTGGCCGCCCATCTGGAGCCACATCCGCAGCTTCTTGTGGAGCGTGAGGAGAACCCGGCCCTCCTCGGGATCGACCACGAGCGCACTCGCGGTCACGTGCCCCGCGTGGCACGACTTCCACATGCCGTCCGGGTGCGTCCCCAGATGGTCGAGATACGACTGGCGCAGCTCCTCCTGGCCCTCGTACCCCTTCAGAACGAGGACCGCGTCGTCGTAGAGGCTCACTCGGTGCCGTCGTCCTTGCCGTCCTGGTCCTTCTTCAGGTTCGGCTGCTCGGAGGAACCGCCGTCCGCCGCCTCGCCGAGCATCTTGTCCAGCTCGGAGAAGTCCAGCTGCTCGCGGTGCACGAAGCCGTCCGGGTCGTCCAGGTCGGACGCGGTGGGGAGCATGTCCGGGTGGGCCCACAGGGCGTCCCGGCCGTCGACACCGTGCGCGTCCGTGAGCGAGGCCCACAGACGGGAGGCGTCGCGCAGCCGGCGCGGGCGCAGCTCCAGACCGATCAGCGTGGCGAACGTCTGCTCGGCCGGGCCGCCCGTGGCGCGGCGACGGCGCAGCGTCTCACGGAGCGCGTCCGCGGACGACAGACGAGGCTTCGCGGCGGCGTGGACGACCGCGTCCACCCAGCCCTCGACGAGGGCCAGAGCGGTCTCCAGCCGGGCCAGGGCCGCCTTCTGCTCCGGGGTGTCCTCGGGCTGGAACATGCCCTGCTGGAGTGCCTGCTGGATCTCCTCCGGGTTCTGCGGGTCGAACTGGCCGACCACGTCCTCCAGCTTGGCGGTGTCGACCTTGATCCCGCGCGCGTAGCCCTCGACCGCGCCGAACAGGTGCGAGCGCAGCCACGGCACGTGCGCGAAGAGGCGCTGGTGGGCGGCCTCGCGCAGGGCCAGGTAGAGGCGCACCTCGTCCCTCGGCACGCCCAGGTCCTTGCCGAACGCCTCCACGTTCACCGGCAGCAGCGCGGCCCGGCCGGACGGCCCGAGCGGCAGGCCGATGTCGGTGGAGCCGACGACCTCGCCCGCGAGCACGCCGACAGCCTGCCCGATCTGCGTACCGAACATGGCGCCGCCCATGGAGCGCATCATGCCGATGAGCGGGCCCGCCATGGCCTGCATCTCCTCGGGCAGGACATCGCCCATGGCAGCGCCGACACGCTCGGCGACGGGGTCGACGAGCTCCTGCCACACCGGCAGGGTCGCCTCGACCCACTCCGCGCGGCTCCACGCCAGGGCGGAGCCGGCGCCCGACGGCAGGGACGTCGCGTCGTCCAGCCACAGGTCGGCCAGGCGCACGGCCTCCTCGACCGCGGAGCGCTCGGCGGGGCCCACGCTGGAGTCCTTCACGCCGCCGGCGGTGCCCTGGGAGACCGTCTGGCGGGCGATCTGCTTGGCCATGTCCCAGTTCACGGGGCCGCCCTCGTACGAGAGCATCTGGCCCAGCTGCTGGAAGGCGGCGCCCAGGTCGGTGGGGTTCATGGAACCGAACATCGCGGCAAGCGGATTGTCGGCGCCAGGTCCTCCGGCACCGGGCAGCCCGAAACCGAACGGGTTGCCCGGTCCCTGACCACCACCGCTCTGCTGGTCCTTCTTCTTGCCCTCGTCGCCGTTCTCCGGCTCCTCCGGCGGAAGGCCGAATCCGAATGGGGTGTCACTCACGGGATTCCTCGGCTGGTAAGGCCGCCGGTTCTCTCCGACGGCACGGCTGCCCGACAACACCACCCAGCGTAGACACCACGGGCCGGTTCGGGCCTCGATGCTTCGCCGACTGCTGGGCTGCGGCAGGATGGATGCCACCTGGTACGTGCGCGTCACACGCTTGCGTACTGAAGACAACCGCTGGAGACGCCCGGTGAGTTCCCCAGATCCGCAGGTTCGCGCAACGCGAAACCACTCAACCAGCCCGGCCGTGCGCGGGCCAGTCGTCGCGGTCACCGGAGCCGCGTCCGGTATCGGCGCGCTGCTCACCGAGCGGCTCGTCGCATCCGACGAGATCAAGCAGGTCATCGCCATCGACGAGCGGCGCGGTGAGTGCGAGGCGGCCCAGTGGCACATCCTGGACGTTCGGGACCCCGCGATCGCGGACAAGCTGCGCGGGGCCGACGCCGTCGTCCACCTCGCGGTCGACCTGGACCTGGGCACCGACACGGCGGCACGGACCGCCTACAACGTCCGGGGGACGCAGACGGTGCTGACGGCGGCAGCCGCGGCCGGTGTCCACCGGGTCGTCCTGTGCACGTCAGCGATGGTGTACGGGGCGCTGCCGGACAACGAGCTGCCGCTCTCCGAGGACGCCGAGTTGCGGGCGACTGCCGAGGCGACCGGGGTCGGGGACCTGCTGGAGATCGAGCGGCTCGCGCGCCGGGCGCCGCGCGCCCATCCGGGCCTCAATGTCACCGTCGTGCGCCCCGCAGTGCTCGTCGGAGGCACCGACACGGCGCTGACCAGGTACTTCGAGTCGCCCCGGCTGCTCGTGGTGGCCGGGTCGCGACCCGCCTGGCAGTTCTGCCACGTCGAGGACCTGTGCAGTGCTCTGGAGTACGCCGTCCTGGAGAAGGCCGAGGGCGAGCTGGCCGTCGGGTGCGACGGGTGGCTGGAGCAGGAGGAGGTCGAGGAGCTCAGCGGGATCCGCCGGATGGAGCTGCCGTCCGCGGTGGCGCTGGGCGCGGCGGCGCGGCTGCACCGCATCGGGCTCACCCCGTCCCCGGCCGGTGACCTGGCATACACGATGTACCCCTGGGTGGTCAGCGGCAGCCGCCTCCACGACGCCGGCTGGCGGCCCCAGTGGACCAACGAGGAGGTCCTCGCCGAACTCCTGGAGGAGGTCTCCGGGCGGCATACCGTGGCCGGGCGCCGGCTGGGCCGCAAGGACGCGACGGCGGCGGGTGCCGCGGGCGCGACGGTCGCGCTGCTGGGTACGGCCGCGCTGGTACGACGGGCCCGGAAGGCTCGGCGGAGGGGCTGATCGCGAGGAGCGTCTGTTCCGGGTTGTCAGTGGTGTGGGGCACGATGGAGCGCATGGCACCCAACAACGATCACCCCGGTGAGCAGGCGGCGCAGCAACCGATCAAGCTGATCGGCATACGGGAGACCCCGCTGTCCGTGGACGAGGTGTTCCGAGCCGTCGGGGACGAAGCGGCAGGTGGGACGGCGCTGTTCGTGGGCACTGTGCGGAACCACGACGGGGGCGCCGACGTGGACGAGCTGGGGTACTCGTGCCATCCCAGCGCCGAGGCCGAGATGCGGAGGATCGCCGAGAAGGTCGTCGCCGATTTCCCGGTCCGGGCCCTTGCCGCCGTCCACCGGGTGGGGGATCTCAGGGTCGGGGACCTGGCTGTCGTCGTGGCTGTGTCCTGCCCGCACCGCGGTGAGGCGTTCGAGGCCTGTCGCAAGCTGATCGACGACCTCAAGCACGAGGTTCCCATCTGGAAGCACCAGAAATTCTCCGACGGTACGGAGGAATGGGTGGGCGCCTGCTAGCGCTGCCGGTCAGCGGTGGGCGGGCGTCTGCCGGAAGCGGCGTTCGCACCGTCCGGCCCGACCAGGCCCGTCGCGCTGTCTCCGGTTGCGTAACCCCACCCCTGGCGTGAGCGTTGACGGAGCAGATGGTTAATCTGCTGATCAGTCAGTTGCGGTCGCTCATGGGGTTGGGAGGTCGGCATGGCGGCGCTCGCCTGGTTGTTGATTCCGCTTTTCGCCGCTGTCGGTGCCGGGGTATGGGGCGGTTGGGCGAGCCGTAGCCGCAAGACCGTCGAGGACGGCACCGAGCTCGCGGGCTACACGCGTTTCCGCGAGGCCATGGAGAGATCTCGCTCGCGCAGCTGAGATCCCGGAGTGGCCCCGGACGGACGGCCCCGACAGTGCCCTGACAGACCCGTCCCGTACTGTCGTTCCATGCCACGCCGCACCGCGACGATGCTCGCCTCTACCCTGATGCTGATCGCGCTCCTGTGCGCGGGAGTGTTCATTCCCGTGCCGTACTCGGAGATGTCGCCGGGGCCGACGGTGAACACGCTCGGGGACCACGACGGCGAGCCGGTGCTGCACATCGAGGGACGTAAGACCTACCCGACGTCCGGGCACCTCAACATGACCACGGTCCGGGTCACCAGCGCCGACTACAGGATGAACCTCGTCGAGGCCGTGTACGGGTGGCTGGCGCACGACAACAAGGTGGTGCCGCACGACACGCTCTACCCGGACGGCCAGACCGAGGAGCAGTCGACCCAGGAGAACGCGGAGGAGTTCAGCCAGTCCCAGGAGAGCGCCAAGGTCGCGGCCCTGAAGGCGCTGGACGTCCCCGTGAAGTCCTGGGTGATCGTCTCCACCGTCCTCAAGGACTCGCCGGCCGAGGGTCGGCTGCACGCGGGCGATGTGATCAAGTCCGTCGACGGTACGGCCATCAAGGCGCCCGAGGACGTCGCGAAGCTTGTCACCAAGCACAAGCCCGGCGAGAAGGTCAGCTTCACGATCGTCCCGGCCAAGGCGCAGGCCGCCGCCGAGAAGGAGAACAGGACGGCGACCGAGCAGCAGACCGTCACGATCACCACCACGAAGTCCGAAGACGGCGGCGAGGACCGCGCGATCGTCGGGATCTCGGCCGGGACGGACCACACGTTCCCGTTCACCATCGACATCAAGCTCGCCGACGTCGGCGGGCCCAGCGCCGGCCTGATGTTCGCCCTCGGCATCTACGACAAGCTGACCCCGGGCTCCCTCACCGGCGGCACGTTCGTGGCCGGCACCGGCACCATCGACGACACGGGCAAGGTCGGGCCCATCGGCGGCATCGAGATGAAGACCGTCGCCGCGCGCGACAAGGGCGCCAAGTACTTCCTGACGCCCAAGGACAACTGCGCCACCGCCGCCAGGGACACCCCCGGGGGACTCACCCTCGTCAAGGTCGACACCATTGACGACGCGCTCGGCGCCCTCAAGGACATCCGCTCCGGCGACACCGCCGACCTGCCGCAGTGCACCACCAAGGGCTGACGGCGCCGCCCGCCCGCACGTCATCGACGGCACCGGGGGCCAAGCGCCCGGGGTGACCCGCTTCCTGCCGGGCGCCCGAGCCACACACGGGCGCCCCAGCCACGTACACCGGGACGTCAGTCCGCGAACGTCGGGATGTCAGTCCGCGAACGTCGCCGTCAGTGCCTCGGCCAGGCCCGGCACCAGGTCCGACCCGGTCAGCACCTCGGTCGCCGTGTCCTTCTCGCGCAGCCGCAGCGCCGACTCACGCGCCCCGTCCCGCAGGACCGCGACCGTCATACGGACTTCCTGGCGGTCAGGGTGCTCAGCGACCCACTTGGCGAGACGGGCCTCGTCGAGACCGTCCGGGACGGACGCCTCAGCGGACGGCGGCAGCATCAGTCGCTCCACGGTGAGGGCGCAGCCGGCCACGGCGTCGGGCCAGGCGATCGTGCCCAGGAACTCGTCCAGCGGTTTGCCCGCGGGGATCTCGTCCTGCTCGATCGGTGTGAGACCCGAGCTGTCGGACTCGTCACGCAGGCCCAGCCGGTCCGCGAGCGAGGGTTGTTCGGCCCGCAGTCGTGCGGTGTCGACCAGGGCGAAGAGGCGGGCGGGCTGGTCCCAGCCGAGGCCTGAGGCGTACTCGTCGATCTCAAGGACGGCCCGGGTGAGGGGGCTCGCCGTCATGGGAGGTGTGTTGGACATGGTCACAATCCTGCCTCGTTCGTTACCCGAACCGGGAACCGAGTAAAGCGTGAGTAAGTTGCATAGGTGAGGCCCCTACGATCTCGACGATCACGGGGCCTGAAAGATGGTCCGCGTTTCCCGGGGGCCTGACGGATCAACAGCGACTTCGAGGTGCGAACCTTGGCTTTCCAGATGCCGGACCGCGGCGGAGGCCCGACCGGGCCACGGATCAGAGTGGGCCGACCGTCCCGGCGTGTCCGGACCCTGCTCATGACACTGGGCGTTCTGGCCGTACTGCTCATGGCGTTCGTCATGTTCGCGGGGTTCTGGACGGACTGGCTCTGGTACCGGTCCGTGAAGTACTCGTCGGTCTTCACGACCGCCCTGTGGACCAAGATCGGACTCTTCTTCGTCTTCGGTCTGCTGATGGCGGCCGCGGTCGGTTTCAACGTCTGGCTGGCCCACCGGCTGCGCCCGCCGCTGAGCGCCATGTCGATGGAGCAACAGAGCCTCGACCGGTACCGCATGGGCATCGCGCCCTACAAGAAGTGGCTGCTCCTCGCGCTCACGTCCCTGGTGGGCCTGATCGCGGGCGCCTCCGCCTCGGGCCAGTGGCGCACGTGGCTGATGTGGGTGAACGGCGTCCCCTTCGGGCAGAAGGACCCCCAGTTCGGCCTGGACGTCGCCTTCTACGCCTTCGACCTGCCCTGGTACCGCTTCCTGGTCGGCTTCGGCTTCGCCGCCACGATCCTCTCGCTGATCGCCGCGGCGCTCACGCACTACCTGTACGGCGGTTTGAGGATCACCTCTCCGGGCGCGCGGGCCACGGCCGCGGCCACCGGGCACCTTTCGGTGCTGCTCGGCATCTTCGTCGCCCTGAAGGCAGTCGCGTACTGGCTCGACCGGTACGGGCTCGCGGTGAAGTCCAGTGACTTCAAGGCGACGGGCAACTGGACGGGTCTGAGGTACGTCGACGCGAACGCCTACCTGCCCGCGAAGACGATCCTGTTCTGCATCGCCGTCATCTGCGCGCTGCTGTTCTTCGCCACGCTGTGGCGGCGCACCTGGCAGCTGCCCGTCATCGGCTTCGGCCTGATGGTGCTCTCGGCGATCCTCATCGGCGGGCTGTACCCGGCGATCGTCCAGAAGTTCCAGGTCCAGCCGAACGAGCAGGCCAAGGAAGCGCCGTACGTCGAAAAGAACCTGGAAGCCACGCGCAAGGCGTACGGCATCGATGGCGCCAAGGTGGACGAGTACTCGGGCGAGCGCAACACCGACGATGTGACGAAGCTGCGCGACGACGTCGACAAGACGGCGAGCATCCGTCTGCTCGACCCGAACATCGTCTCGCCCACGTACCAGCAGCTCCAACAGATCCGGAACTACTACGCATTTCCGGCGAATCTGGACGTCGACCGCTACAAGGACAAGGACGGCAACGTCCAGGACACGGTCATCGGCCTGCGCGAGCTGAACCTGGGCGGCATCCCGAAGAACAACTGGATCAACGACCACTTCCGTTACACCCACGGGTTCGGTGTGGTCGCTGCCAAGGGAACCGCCGCCGACGAGGACGGACGCCCGGTCTTCACCGCGTCCGACCTGCCCTCCAAGAACTCCAACGGGGGCGATCTCGGCGCGTACGAGCAGCGGATCTACTACGGCGAGAAGACCAGCCAGTACTCGATCGTCGGCGGTCCCCAGAAGGAGATCGACTACTCCGACGACAGCGGTGAGAAGACCACCAGCTACAAGGGCAAGAGCGGGGTCAACCTCTCCAACCCGGTCAACCGGGCCGCGTACGCGGTGGCGTTCAGTGAGCCGCAGATCCTCTACTCCGGTGCCATAGGCGAGGGTTCGCGGATCCTGTACAACCGCACGCCCAAGGAGCGCGTCGAGGCCGTCGCCCCCTGGCTGACGATCGACGGCGATGCCTACCCGGCTGTCGTCAACGGCAAGATCGAGTGGATCGTCGACGCCTACACGACGACGAACGGCTACCCGTACGCCTCCCGTACGACCCTCGGGGACACGACGGCCGACTCGCTGACCGCTGCCGACAACCAGCGCGCGGTGGTGGCCCAGCAGAACCAGGTCAACTACATCCGCAACTCGGTGAAGGCGACCGTCGACGCGTACTCCGGCGAGGTCAAGCTCTACCAGTGGGACACGCAGGATCCGGTCCTGAAGACCTGGATGAAGGCGTTCCCGAACACGGTGAAGCCGAAGTCCGACATCTCGCCGTCGCTCATGGACCATCTGCGGTACCCGCAGGACCTCTTCAAGGTCCAGCGTGAGCTGCTGTCCCGCTACCACGTGAAGGACGCGGACACGTTCCTCAGCGGCAGTGAGGTGTGGCAGGTGCCGGACGACCCGACCAACCGGTCCGGGGACGCCGTGCCGCCGTACTACCTGAGCATGAAGCTGCCGGAGCAGAACGCCCAGGCGTTCTCGCTGACGACGACGTTCACGCCGAACGGCCGGGACAACCTGAGCGCGTTCATGTCCGTCAACGCCGAGGCCGGCGCCAAGGACTACGGCAAGATCACCATTCTGAAACTGCCGACCGGCAAGACGGTCGACGGTCCCAAACGGGTGCAGAGCCAGTTCAACTCCGAACCGTCCATCGCCGAGTCGATCCGGCTGCTGAGAGGCGGTGACTCGGAGGTCGAGTACGGCAACCTGCTGACCGTGCCGCTGGACGGCGGGCTGTTGTACGTGGAGCCCGTCTATGTGCGCGGTGGCGACCTCAAGTACCCGCTGTTGAAGAAGGTGCTGGTGACCTACGGAGGCGCCACCGCCTTCGAGGACACCCTCGACGAGGCGCTCAACAAGGTGTTCGGGGCGGAGGGCACAACCACCCAGCCACCGGACGAGAGCGGCGACACCACCAAGCCGCCCACGTCGGACAACCCGACGGTCCAGGAAGCCCTGACCGACGCCCAGAAGGCCTTCGACGAGGGCCAGGAAGCCCTCAAGAAGAGCGACTGGGACGCGTACGGACGGGCCCAGAAGGACCTTGAGGACGCGCTGAGGAAGGCAGACGAGGCACAGTCCAAGGCCGACTCGGCGAGCGGCGCCGGAAAGAACAACGAGCAGAACAACGAGCAGGACAGCGGCAAGAACGGCGACGGGAGTTCGGGAAGCAGCTGATTCAGGACTCCGTCCCGCGCCGTGATACGGTTGCCGAGCAACGGCGCGGGGTGGAGCAGCTCGGTAGCTCGCTGGGCTCATAACCCAGAGGTCGCAGGTTCAAATCCTGTCCCCGCTACTGAAGTCGAAGGCCCGGATCCTCCAAGGATCCGGGCCTTCGACGTGTGCGCAGCCACCTGTCGAATCCAGGCGACGAGCACCCCTGAACATTCGGTCACCAGGACGGGAGCCGGGGAGTGGTTCGGGTGCGTCCTGAGTGGTGAGGCGACGAATCGCGCGAAGTGCCGCGTCATACGGAGCGAGTTGAGAAAACTGTGTTTGACTTGTCTCTCTGTGGGCATGTCGACAAAACGCTGAAGTGACCTCACTGACTGCGGTATACCAGGTGTACCCAGGTTGCAGGTGGTGCGACGATGGACGTTATGGGGGACAAGGCAACTCTGTTGGAGAACGGGCGGTTTGCGCAGCCTGCGGAATTTCCGCAATCGACGGACCGGGACGAAACCGGTGAGGCCGTGGAGGAGGTGCGTCAGCGGCTCGCGGCCGAGGCCGGCGACGTCGAGGCGATGAGTGTCCTCGGGGCCATGCTGCTGCGCCGCGGTGATCTCGACGGAGCCGAGCCGCAGTTGCGCGCCGCCACCGCCGCGGGCGACCGCGCCGCCGCCAACAACCTGGGTGTCCTTCTGCACCAGCGCGGGTACCCCGACGAGGCCGCCGGCTGGTGGCGGATCGCAGCCGTCGCCGGTTCCGCGGCCGCCGCACACGCGCTCGGGCGGTATCACCGTGAGCGCGGCGACGAGCCGGCCGCCGAGTACTGGCTGCGGCAGTCCGCCGAGCAGGCGCACACCCTGGGCGCGTACGCGCTCGCCGACCTGCTGGAGCACCGAGGCGACCCCGGGGCCGAGCAGTGGATGCGGGCCGCCGCCGAGCGCGGGCACCGGGAGGCCGCGTACCGGCTGGCCCGGGCGCTGGACCGGCAGGCGATGGCCGAGGGGCCCCTGGCCGTACGGGAGGACCCCCGGGCCGCGCGAGACGGCCGTTCAGCCATGCGTGACGACGACAAGGTCGTACGCGTGGGGCAGACGGGCGCTGACAACGGTGTCGCGGGGTCCGCCGCCGAGGAGGCGGAGCAGTGGTACCGGCAGGCCGCAGCGCGCGGGCACCGGAGAGCCGCGCTGCACCTCGGGGCGATCCTGGAGCGGCGCGGGGAGCTCAAGGAGGCCGGGCGCTGGTACCTGACCTCGGCGAAGGACGGCGAGGCGCGGGCCGCGTGTGCGCTCGGGTTCCTGCTGCGGGACGCGGGGGACACCGAGAGCGCTGCCGTGTGGTGGCTGCGGGCCGCCCAGGACGGCGACGGCAACGCGGCGAACGCACTGGGCGCGCTGCACGCCGAGCGCGGGGAGACGCAGACGGCCGAGCGGTGGTACCGGGCCGCGATGGACGCCGGCGACGTGAACGGCGCGTACAACCTCGGGCTGCTCTGCGCCGAGCAGGGGCGGACCGCGCAGGCCGAGCAGTGGTACCGGCGGGCCGCGTACGCCGGGCACCGCGAGGCCGCGAACGCGCTCGCGATCCTGTTGCTGCAGGTCGGGGACGCCGCCGGGGCCGAGCCATGGTTCTCCAAGGCGGCGGAGGCGGGCAGCGTGGACGCCGCCTTCAACCTCGGCATCCTGTACGCCGGGCGGGGCGCCGAAAAGGATGCCGCGGACGCGCTGGTCTGGTACGAGCGGGCGGCCGCCGCCGGGCACACCGAGGCCGCGCTCCAGGTCGCCATCGCGCGGCTTCGCGAGGGCGACGAGCGGGCGGCCGAGCGGCATCTGCGGCAGGCGGCGGGCGGTGGCAGCGCCGAGGCCGCGTACCGGCTCGCCGCCGTACTGGACGCCCGGCGCCCGCCCGCGCCCGCGCACGAGCTGGGTGAGCCCGCGCGCGAGAAGGGTGAGTGCGAGGAGTGGTACGAGCGCGCCGCGTCCCAGGGGCACCGGCGGGCCCAGGTGCGGGTCGGCATGCTCGCGGCGGCACGTGGTGACGTCGTCGAGGCGGCGCGCTGGTACCGGGAGGCGGCGGAGGCCGGGTCCCGGAACGGGGCCTTCAACCTCGGGCTGCTGCTGGCGCGGGAAGGGAGCGAGCCGGAGGCCGCGCTGTGGTGGACCCGGGCGGCCGACGCCGGGCACGGGCGGGCGGCGTTGAGGCTGGCCCTCGTCTACGCGCGTCGGGGTGAGCTGGCGGAAGGGCAGCGGTGGGCTGATCGTGCGGTGTCGCTCGGGCCGGCGGAGGTTGTGGAGCGGGCGGCGCGGCTGCGGGATGCGCTGCGGGAGGAGCTGTCGGCGTAGGGCGTGTGGTCCGGGGAGGGCAGGAGCCTCGGCTTGGTGCCTGCCTCCGGAACGGATTTGCACGGGCCCGCGTTGCTGACGTAATGTTCCATTCATCGACGCGGGGTGGAGCAGCTCGGTAGCTCGCTGGGCTCATAACCCAGAGGTCGCAGGTTCAAATCCTGTCCCCGCTACTGATCCTGAGGGGTCGGAGCTCGTAAGAGTTCCGACCCCTCAGTGTTGTGCGAGTGACTGCGAGCCGATATGTCGATTTATAGTCGGCGGCGGTGTCGGCGGTGGCGGCAGTTGTAACAGCGGTCACTGCCGGCTGACAGCTGGCAGTGACCGCTCAGGCGTAAGGAGCGCTCCTACGCTGCCGCGCAGTTGGGGCACACGCCCCGGTATGTCACCTCGACGTCCGACACTGTGAAGCCGAAGCGCTCCGAGTCGGGGAGGTCGGCGAGGGGGTTGCCCGTCGGGTGGACGTCGCGGATCGCGCCGCACTGGGCGCAGACCAGGTGGTGGTGCGGACGGTGCGCGTTCGGGTCGTATCGCTTGGCGCGCCTGTCCGTGGTCACCTCGAGCACCTCGCCGAGGGAGACCAGCTCACCCAGAGTGTTGTAGACGGTCGCCCGGGAGATCTCGGGCAGCTTGGTCACGGCCCGCGCGTGCACCTCGTCGGCCGTCAGGTGGACGTGATCGCCGTCGAGGACCTCGGCCACGACGCGCCGCTGCGCGGTCATGCGCCATCCGCGTCCGCGCAGCCGTTCCAGAAGGTCACTCATAAAACCAGCCTAACAGCATGAGGACCAGATTCCGAACGGGTGTGAAATTGGAACTACCCTTGACTTAGACATTGTCTATTGTAGAGTCGGGTGTGGCGTGCAGGGCTGCGAGCGGAGCCCGTGGAGCGGCGTGGAGAGTGTGATCCACAGCTTCCGTCAGGCTGACGGAGACTTCGGCAAGCGCCCGGAAGCCGCTGTCCAGGCCCTGAGCGGCTGACCGGGGTTGGACCGCTTGTCGAAGGAGACGGGCCGGAACTCCATGGGAGTTCCGGCCCGTTGACGTGCGCCGTTCTTTACCGGTCAGGCGGGTGCGGGCTGCCGCGCCGGGGCCCAGCAGCGGATGATGTCGCGGACCGAGACGATGCCGACGGGTTCGTCGCCGTCGAGGACGACGAGGTGGCGGAAGCCGCCGTGGGTCATGGCTCGGGCGGCGTCCTCCAGGGTCCAGGACGGCGTGGCGAACACGACGTCGGTGGTGGTGTGGGCGTGCGCCCGCTCGGTGTCCGGGCTTTCGCCCAGGCCGACGGAGTTGAGGATGTCGCGCTCGGTCAGGATGCCGAGTCCGCCGGCGTCCGGGTCGAACACCACGGCCGCGCCGATCCTGCGGGCGGACATCAGGGCGGCGGCCTGGCGGAGGGTGTGGTCGGGGCCGATGGTGAGGACCACCGTGGTCATGGCGTCGCGGACGAGCATGGAGTTCAGCCACCTCCTAGAGAATCCCGGTGAGGGTTGATTCAGGGATTCACAAATTCACAAGTGGGGGCTCCCAGGCTCCCAGGTAAAGAGGGGGTCAACAAGAGGGCGCGCGTGGCCAGTTGGGGGCGCCCATGGATCACTCGCGGATCACTTGTGCCCCGTGCGACTCAGTACTGGATCTGTGACGTCAGGGTGTCGATCGTCCACCGGGTGCCCGTCAGGGGCGGGCCGTCTCCTCGTTCCCCTCGCCGAGGGTGATGCTGTCGCCCTTACTACTGGTCAGCCTGAGGGTCTTGGTGCCGTCGCGCTCCTCGACCGCGGCCTTGAGCGTGCCCCTGAAGACGCTGATGAACCGTTCCTCGAACTCCTGGACCGGACCGGGGCAGCCCATTTTCGTCGAAACGAGGTCGGAGACCTTCACGGTGTCGCCGTCGATCTCGACGTCGGCGCCGAAGCTGTTGCAGCCCACGGTGCCGCCGGACTCCCCTCCAGCGACGTCCGGCTCGGCGGCGCCGGGCTTGAACGTCACATGGGCCTCGTCGACCCGGAACTGGTCGCCCTTGGGGAGGACGTAGTCGTTGCCGTCCACGGTCACCTTCTGCGGCACCCAGCGGATGTCGGCGATGTCCGTGGCGCTCCCGTCTCGGACCGAGCTGCTCCCGCTGCCGGACCCGGTGCCGCAGGCGGCCAGCACCGCTGTGCCGGCCAGAGCCGCGGCGGCGTACTTCACTCTTGTCGTCCGCTTCATGACTCTTCGACGTACGAGGCGGGTGGTGGGTTCGGTGCGGTTACCAGTCCTTTGTCCCGTCTCTCGTGCGGAGGCGACGGCTCAGGGTGCCTAAACCGAGGGGAAACGCCAGGTCAAGCCCCGAGTTACCTCAGTACTGCTGGTTGAGATACCCCAGCAACTCGTCGTGGAGCAGCCCGTTCGACGCCGCCGCGTTGCCGCTGTGCGGGCCGGGGCGACCGTCGAGGCCCGTGAAGGTGCCGCCCGCCTCGGTGACGACGATCGCGGTGGCCGCCATGTCCCAGAGGGACAACTCGGGTTCGGCGCAGATGTCCACGGACCCCTCGGCGACCATCATGTACGGCCAGAAGTCGCCGTACGCGCGCGTGCGCCACACCTCGCGGGTGAGGTCCAGGAAGCCGTCCAGCCGGCCCTGCTCCTCCCAGCCGCTCAGGGAGGAGTACGCGAAGGAGGCGTCGGACAGGCTGCCGACCTGCGAGACGTGGAGGCGGGAGGCGGAGGCCAGGCTGCGGCCGGAGAACGCGCCGTGGCCCTTCGCCGCCCACCAGCGGCGGCCGAGCGCGGGGGCGGAGACGACGCCGACGACCGGCTGGTAGCCGCCCTCGCCCGCTTCCATCAAGGAGATCAGCGTGGCCCACACCGGGACTCCGCGGACGTAGTTCTTGGTGCCGTCGATCGGGTCGACGACCCAGCGGCGCGGGCCCGTGCCCTCGATGCCGTACTCCTCGCCGAGGATCGCGTCGCGCGGCCGGGCGCGCTGGAGCTGGCCGCGGATCAGCTCCTCGGCGGCCCTGTCGGCCTCGCTCACCGGAGTCATGTCCGGCTTCGTCTCGACCTTGAGGTCGAGCGCCTTGAACCGGTCCATGGTCGCGGCGTCGGCCGCGTCCGCGAGGACATGGGCGAGCCGCAGGTCATCGAGATAGTCGGGCATGAGCGAACCGTATCCGGCCGGTCGAGGATCAGGCCACACAGCCTCGGGGATCACTACGGGACCTCCGCGTGAGGGGCGCAGAGCGGGCCCCGAGCGGGCGTGGAGCGGGGTGGGTGGAATCACTGGGAGGGGTGGGATCGGTGGGATCGGTGGCATCGGTGGGAG
>NZ_VMNX01000202.1 GCF_009377235.1 Streptomyces acidicola | reverse complement strand
GGGCGGAGGTGGCGGGGGCACGGCACCGGCCATGCGGTGACCGCAGACCTCGCACCAGTCGTCGGAACCCGACTGGTGTCCGTTCGGGCAGGTCGGCATGTCGGCGCGGCCCCCTTTCCTGTCCGGCCGTCCGGGCCGGATTGCTCGGCCGCTGTGGGCCAGTGTGCTTGATTGGTTTGTCCGACCCCCGGAGCGGGGTCGGCAACGCTATTTCTTTACGCGAACGGTTTTGGTGGACCGCGTCTCCAGAGTCATCTCGTCGGCCTCCGCGACCTTCGCCTTCAGTCGCACAGTACCTGCCGCTGCGTCGACGACGTCCACCACCTTCGCAAGCAGTTTCGCTGTATCGGCATTACCCGACTCGCTGGCGAGTTGAACGGCCCGGCCCAGTTTGGCCGTTGCTCCGTCGACATCTCCGGTTTTGCGGGCATCCAGACCTTGTTGGATGACTTGCGCCAGTTCCGCCTGGCCCGTGTAGTGCGCGACCTGGGGATTGATGGAGGTCGAGGCCGCCATGTCGTCCGTCCACACGGCTCGTACGAGACCCTGCGCGCCCAGGTTGTGGACGGTTCCGTCGGGTTGCGGGATCACCAGCGAGACGCGGGCGGCCAGCATCTCCTGCCCGAGGCCGGCGGCGGGCACCTTCACACACACGTGGTAGTCGCGCGACTCGTCACCCCATGAACCGGTCGGGTAGTCCCCGGCGCGCGGGCCCGCCTCGGTGCGGCGCTCGGTCAACTCCTCGACCGTGGGAGCCACCTGCTTCACGAACTTGATCTCCGTGCCCATGGGTGTCCACAGACGCAGCGCGACGTCCGCGACCTCCTTGCCCATGGCCGTCTCCATCATCTGGGTGAAGTCGGCGGCGAGGCCCGCCGGGTCGGCGACGATGTCGGCGGTGCCGAGCAGCGCGGACGCGATCCCTGTGACCTCTTTCACCTCCCAGTCGGTGCCCACGCCCCGCGCGTCACAGGTGAAGCGTCCGGCGGACGCGTCGAGGGCGGCGCGCAGGTCCTCCGGGGACTCGTGCTCGTTGCGGCCGTCGGTGAGGAGGATGCCGTGCCGTATGGCGGCGTCCTCGGAGGCGAGCAGGCGGTCGGCGAGCTTCAGCCAGGTCCCGATCGCGGTGCCGCCGCCCGCGCTCAGCTTGCGCAGGGCCTGTTTGGCCTGGTCACGGGTGGTGGCGTCGGCGACGGCGAGCCGACCGCCGCCGGGGTAGACCTCCTTGGCGATGTGTGTGCCGCCGACCACCGCGAAGTGCACACCGTCGCGCAACGCGTCGATCGCGGCGGCCGTGGCGTCCCGCGCCCCCCGCATCTTCGTCGGCGGGTAGTCCATCGAGCCCGAGCAGTCGACCATGATCGCCACGGCCGCGGACGGGCCCTGCCCCGGCGCGTACAGGTGCGGTGCGGCGACGGCGCCGCCGATGGTGCCGCCGCCGGTCGAGCTCACCGTCACGATGGCGTTGACCTCGCGGCCGCCCTCCGGCAGGTACTCGTTCTGGTACACGTCCACCGAGAACTGCGGCACGTTCGACTTCGAGAAATTGGCCATGCGTTCTCTGTCCCCCTCAAGGCCCCCACGACGCGTGGGCCGATGACTGTGGCTGCGTGAACGGGCCGGTCCCCACCGGTCCGTTGGCCGACGCCGTCGACCGGCCGTTCCCCTGCGTTCGGCCGGCCGTTCGGCCGTTTCCATCCGTCGATCCGGCCGACCGACTGACCGTTGCGTCCGTCGATCCGGCCGACCGACTGACCGTTGCGTCCGTCGAATCGGCCGACCGACCGTTGCGTCCGTCGAGCCGGCCGGCCCCGTCTGCCGGCCGCTCGAACCCGTTCCACCGGCCGTTCCCACACGGCCGTGACGGCGCCCTCGCGAGCGCCCTCAGGCCGATCCTGCCCCCTGGGGCGGGGCCGGGAACGGGAGGACGGCCACTGTTACGTTGTCGTGGCCCCCGCCGTCGAGGGCGTGGCCCACCAGAACCTGGGCGGCGTGCAGCGGGCGTTGCGCGGCGTCGAGGGGTACGACCTCGGCCATCTCCTCGGCCGCCTCCGCGTAGTTCCACAGCCCGTCGGTGCACACCACCACTACACCCGGCCGGTCCGGTTTGAAGGAAGCGGTGTGCGGCTCCAGTTCGTACGCGTCCGCGCCGAGCCAG
Organism: Streptomyces acidicola; assembly: GCF_009377235.1. Lineage (GTDB taxonomy): Bacteria > Actinomycetota > Actinomycetes > Streptomycetales > Streptomycetaceae > Streptomyces > Streptomyces acidicola. Next base: position 15,148 of record NZ_VMNX01000202.1, on the reverse strand, counting down.
CCCGTGATGGCATGGGCGCGATGATCGGCGTACGCCTCGGCCTCGCTCATCAGTCCCGCGGCCACCATCTGTGCGGCCCACGAGTCGTCCTCGGTCAGCCGGGCCGGGGGTGAGCTGCGGTCCGTGGGGACCCAGTAGGCGCGGCTGTCGCCGACCCAGCCGACGATCAGCAGGGTGGAGGTGACGACGGCGCCGACCAGCGTGCACGCGGGCGCGTTCTGGTGGGGGGCGTGCTCCTGGGCCGTCCGGGGTTCCTCCGCCAGGGAGTTGACGGCGTTCGAGGCGGCGACGATCGCGTCGTGCATGGCCTGCTGCGGGTGTGTGCCGCGCGGCAGGGTCTCCAGCAGCGCCTCGCCCGCGGCACGGGAAGCGGCGAGCGAGGCGTCGTCGGGGCGGGTCGCCGACGACACACCGTCGCAGACGATCGCGACGACCGCGGGCGAACCGTCGGGCAGGGCGGTGGAGGACACCGTGAAGGCGTCCTCGTTGCGGTGGTGGCGCAGCCCCCGGTCACTGACCGCGGCCACGGCGCCCAACTCCTGCTCCATGTGGTCGCGTTCGCGGGGCTGGGCATGGCCGCAGTTCTCGCAGTAGCCGTCCCGGTCGACCTGCCCCGCGCGGCAGGCCACGCAGGTCTTGGTGCCTGCGGGAGGCGTCGAGAGGTCAGCGGTACGGGGGTCGACGGGCCGGGGCGCGGCCAGGTGGTAGTCGCCCGCGTCGGGCGATGACGACGAGGAAGGCGGTGACGACGAGGAAGGCGATGACGACGAGGCGGATGAGGAGACCGATGGGGCCGACGGGGACGAGGCGGATGCATCAGACGCAGCGGACGCATCGGACGAGGGCGACTCGGCGGGCCGGTCGAACCGTACGCCCCGCGCCGGACGCTCGGCCCCACTCGGCGACGGCGACGGCGCCTCGCCCTGCGGCACCCCCCCGCTCACCTGCGACGTCCCTTGGGCGGACAGCTCGGCTCCGCCCGGCTGCGCGCCTTCGGCGTGCAGTTCGGAACCGCCCGAGTCCGTCCCCCGGAGGTCGCCGGGCAGGTGCACCGGTGCCGGAGCGTCGGAGGCGCCGGCCTCGGGGGCGACAGGCCAGCTCACTGGTGCGGCCTCGTCCGGTGGGGGAGGGGCCGTCCCGTTCATGGTGATCGTCGGGGTGTCCGTCGGCGGCGGGGGGACCACCGACAGGTCGTACCCGCACGCACCGCAGAAACGGTCACCCGATTCGAGGGGCCACTCGCAGCTCGGGCAGGCGGCCAGTTGGGGCATCTGCGACATCAACTACACCCACGTCCGGGGGCGGTAACGGTTGGCACGTTCCACCAGGTCGATCCTTTCCTCGCCGCCCTGCGCGAGCCGGGCCAGCGTGCGGTACGAGCGCTCCAGGCCGAAGCGGAGGCCGCGCTCGTCGAGCGCGCTGCCGAGCAGCACACGTCCACCGCCCGGAGGTGGCGCCGAACCCTGGCTACCGGAGAGTACCCAGTCCAGCGCGCTGCCGAGGACCTCTGTGGACAACTGCTCACGGCGCACGGCGTCCAGACCGTATCCGCCGAGGGCCTCGACCTGGCCCGCGGCGGCGGTGAGGTCGTCGAGGAACGGCGATCCGGCGGTGTCGTTCGTACGCTGACGCAGCCGCGCCCGCACGGCTGCGACGCGGGCGGCCGTGTAGTGGATCGACGCCTCCGGCACGGACTCCAGCGTCCGCACGGCACCGCTCCGGTCGCCCGCCGCGAGCTGTACCCGGGCGAGCCCGAACGCACTGCTCACATAGCTGGGGTCGGTCGACCACACCAGACGGTGGTACTCGGCCGCGTTGTCCAGCTGCCCGAGGACCTCCGCGCACAGGCCGAGGGCCAGCTTCGGCGCGGGCTCACCGGGGAACGCGTCGTAGACGGCGTCGAACGCCAGCGCCGCGCTCTCGTGGTCGCCGGTCGCGAGCGCCGCCACGCCCCGGTACCAGACCACCCGCCAGTCGTCGGGGTGGTCCCGCTCCAGGGCGTCCAGGGTGCCGAGGGCACTGGCGAACTCGCCCATCTCCAGCCGGGCCCGCAGCTCCCGCAGACGCAGCTCCAGCGAGCCGGTGGGCGCCGCGTGCAGCGCGGTGATCAGCTCCGCGGGCGCCGAAGCGATGAGTCCGGCGAGGAACCCGGCGTTGGGATCACCGGGGTCGACCCGGGGGACGGGCAGCGCGAGCGCGGCGGCGGCCGTGTCGAGCGGCTTGACCACCACGGGGTCAGCGGCTCCCGGGGTCGGCAGCGGGAAGGGCTGCGCCCCCTGCGGTTGCGCCCCCTGCAGTTGCATCCCCTTCGGTGCCGTCCCGCCCGATGCCACCAACGCGGCGGTGCCCTTCTTCCCGCGTACCGGAGCGACCCGCACCCCCAGCCGCGACACGTCTCCGTCCAGTTCGGCAAACAACTCCGTGTCCGTGACCCTGAGCTCGGGCCCGAACAGCGTGGACAGCGCCGGCCGCGGCCGTCCCGTCTGCAGGGACACGACCTCGCGCAGCACGCCCGTGAGCTGCTCCGCCATCTCCTGCGCGGAGGCGAACCTGCGGGCCGGGTCGGGGTCGGTGGCGCGCACCAGAAGCCGGTAGTACGACTCGTACTGGCGGAAGACCTCGATGTGGTCCGGGTCGGGCAGGGAGTCCACGAACACGTTCGTGTAGCCCTGGAAGTCGAAGGTGAGGACCGCCAGCGTGCGCGCGACCGTGTACAGGTCGGAGGCCACGGAGGGACCGACGTCCGCGACCTCCGGCGCCTGGTAGCCGACCGTGCCGTAGATGGCGGACTCCTCGTCGTCCATCCTGCGCACCGCGCCCATGTCGATCAGCTTGAGCTGGTCCTCGGTCTGGATCGCGTTGTCGACCTTGAAGTCGCAGTACAGCAGGTTGCGGCTGTGCAGATGACCGAGGGCCTCCAGCGCCTCGATGCCGTACGCGCACGCCTGCTCGACCGGCAGCGGGTCGCGCTTCCCGGTGGGCGTGCGGCGCTCGTTGGCGATCTCCTTGAGGGACTTGCCGCCGACGTACTCCATCACGATGTACCCGTCCAGCGAGCCGGTGCGCTGGTCGAGGTGCTCGACGAAGTTGTAGATGCGGACGATGTTGGCGTGCTCGATCTCGGCGAGGAAGCGGCGCTCGGAGATCGCGGCGGCCATCGCGTCCTGGTCACCGGTGTCCAGCAGGCCCTTCAGCACGACCCAGCGGTCCGACACGGCACGGTCCACGGCCAGGTATATCCAGCCGAGACCGCCGTGCGCGAGGCAGCCCGCGACCTCGTACTGGCCGTGCACCACGTCGCCGCCCCTCAGCTTCGGGACGAACGAGTAGGGGTGGCCGCACTTGGTGCAGAAGCCCTCCACGCGCCCCGACCGTTCGCCGCGCGCCCGCCCCACCGGCGCCCCGCAGTCGGAGCGCGAGCAGAACCGCTTCCGCTCGGGCACCTCGGGGTTCTCCAGGACCATCGCCCGCGGGTCGGGCCGCGGCACCTGAGGCACCTGCACCAGACCGGCGCCCAGACGGGCCCGCCCGGAGGAACCGGCGGCCGAACCGGAGCTGCGCACCGACACCGAGCGCCCCGTCGACTTCCCCGACAGGGCGCGCGACAGCCGGCCGGAGACGGAGCGACGGGACTGGGAGGACCGCGCGGACGTCCTGGAGCTGCCGCGTGAGCCGGGGCTCGACCCGCTCGACCCGCTGGAACCGTGGGCTCCCCTGCCGCCGGCGGTGATCCCCGTGGCCGGGGAAGCGACCATGCCGTTGGCTGCGACGACCGGCGCCAGACCACATGTGTCGCAGTACAGCTCGCCGCCGCCCACGTCCTCGTACGCGCCCGAGCAGTCGGGCCGCTGGCACGCCTGCCGCTCACTCATCCCGTATCACTCATCCCGCATCACCTCTGTCGCTCACGCGCCCGGCCCCCTTCGGTCCTGTGGCCGACCGGCCCCGCCCTGCCCCGGCACGACCGTGCCCAGCAGCTCCGCGGCGGCCCGCTGGTAGCGGAGCACTGCCTGTTCGGCGACCCGCAGGTCGCAGGGCGCGCTCCACAGCATGCGGCGGGCCGCGTCGTACCGCTCGACGAGGAACGGGTCCTCCGCGAGGCCGTGCCGGGCGACCTTTGCCTTGTACGCGTCGAGGCGGCCGCGCAGTTCGGCGCGGACCGCCAGGGGAGCGGTGACCGCGGTCAACGACTCCCGGGCCCGCAGCAGTTCGTCCTCCGCCTTCTGCTCCAGGGACTCCAGGAGCGGGGACAGACGGTGCCACTGGGCGTGCCTGCGGTACTCGGCGGCCGTGGCGAGCTGCTCCTGCAGCACGGTCGGCGGGCCGCTGACCACGGGCACCTCCGTCGCGGCGATCTTCGCGAGTACCTCGCCGCGCGCGCTGCGTGCCTCGGCGAGCGTACGGTCCGCGCGGCTGAGCACGTCCCGGAGCTTCACCAGCCGCGCCTCCGCGTCCTGGCGGACCGTCAGGACGGCGTCGATCTCACGCCGCACGTCCTCCAGGGCGCGCGCCTCACGGTCGTACGTCGAGGTGTCCGGACGGCCGCCGCCGGGGGCCGAGCTCCTCCCCTGCGCGGGCACCCAGTACGCCAGCGGGTCGGACACCACCTGCTCGCGCAGGGAGGCCAGGGTGCGGGTGATCCGCTCCAGGTCGTCGCCCGCCGGGTGCTCTCCGGGGCGTACCCCGACGGAGTGCGCCAGCTGACGGGTGCGCTGCAACTCGGCGGCCAGTAAGTCGATCCGGGCGGGCAGCGCCGACCAGACCGCGTCGGCGGCGACCACCATGTCCAGCGAGGTCGCGTACAGCTCGTTCATCCGCTCCACGAGCTCGGCCAGCGTGAACTGCTCGCTCAGCCTGCCCCCGCCGACCCGCGCCGGTACGTTGGCCGTCGCCGTGGCACTGCCCGCGACCGTGACGCTCTGGCCGCGCAGCAGTTCGGTCAGCTCGACCAGGTCCTCACGGCTCGACCAGCGGCGCCGCGAGCGGATCTCACGGGCGGAGCGCAGCGCGTCCGTGTACGAGTCGAAGTACGCCCACAGCAGCGTGATCGACGCCTCCGCGGCAGTCCAGCGCTCCCTGGTGAGGCCCGTGAGCGCGGCGCCTTCGAGGAGTCTGCGGCCCGCGTGGTCCTGCAGGGCGAGGAGTGAGGTCTCGATCGCCTCGTGCTCCGCGCCGAGCCGCGCCAGCGCACGGTCCACCTCGTCCCGGTCCATCACCGGCCCGGTGGATCCCGCGACGCCCATCGATCACCTCTCGCTCTCGTCGTTCCCCGCGCCCACGGCGTTCGGGCAACTCTCCAGTCGTACCAGGTCGGTTGTTCCGCTCAGAGTTCTGGTCTTTTCGGACTCAGTGTTCGTGTTCGGTCTGTTCGTCACCTGTAGTCGGGCGTCGGCGGGCGCGACTTCGCCGCGTCCTCCCCGAGGGTGGGGGCGAGCCATTTGTCGTACGACTGCTCCCAGCCGCTGTCGCGGTAGTCCTCAAGGACCTGGTTGACCCGGCGCACCAGATCCTCCGCGTCCTTCTTCATGGCCACGCCGTAGTACTCGGTCGTGAAGGGGTCGCCCTTGAGGTCGACCGTCGGATCCTGTGCGGCCTGGCTCGCGGCGAGCGCGCCGTCCGTGACGACCGCGTCGACCTCGCCGAGTTGGAGCCGCACCAGGCAGTCGAGCTGGTTGGGGACGGTGGTGGAAATGTCGGCGGAGGAAGGGAGGTCCCCCTTCTTCTGGTCGTCCCTCAGCGTTTCGAGCGCGGTGGAGCCGCTCGCCGTACAGATCTTGGTCTTGGCCAGCGAGTCGTAGCCGTCGATCGTCGAGGACCTGGGTGCGAGGACCTGCTGACCGGTCGTGAAGTAGGGCGCGGAGAAGGCGACCTCCTCCAGGCGCTTGCAGCTGATCGTCATGGTGCGGACCACCATGTCCACCTGCCCATTCTGGATCGCCGGAATGCGCTGGTTCGTGGGAACGGCCTTGAAGCGGATGTTGTGCGTCGAGTCGCCGCCGACGATCTCGTCGGCGATACGGTGCGCGAGGTCGATGTCGAAGCCCTCCAGCTCGGCCTTGTCGCTCTCGCTGTTCGGATCGCGGTAGCCCCAGCGGTAGCTGTTCTGGTCGACGCCGACGGTGAGGTAGCCCTTCTTCTTGATGTCCGCGATCGTCGTACCGCTCTCGTCGGAGGACGGCTCCAGGCTCTGCTTCCAGGCGTCGGCGTCCTCGCAGTCGTCCGCCTTCGCGTACGTGACCCGGGTGGGCCCCTGGCCGCCGGTGGCCGCGCCGCCCTCGACGAGAGGCGCGTCACGTAGCGGCAGCAGCGTGAAGACCGCGGTGAGGGCGCAGGTGACCCCCATCGCGCCCACGCCGCCCCAGCCCTTCAGGCCGGCCCTCAGGCGTCGTGCCGCACTCATCACCGCGCCCCCTTCCGCCACCGGCCTCATCACCGGTACTCCGACAGCCTGCGCCCGATGCCGAGAACGGCGCCCGACGCGCCCAGCACGGCGAGCACGGCGGCGCCCACGGGGAGCCCGGTCATCGCCTTCCTGCCGTCCTGGGCCGCCAGCTCGAACTGGGCCTGCTCGTGCCCGAGCGCCTTCTCCAGACTGCTCATGACGCTGTCGAAGCACTCACCCGTCGGTTTGTCGTCCGCGGAGCCGATGACTTTGCTCAGGGCGGCCTGGTAGTCGCCGTCGGTGTCGAACTCGCGGGCCTCCTTGTGGCGCTCCAGCCACTCCCTCATGTTGCGGGTGGCCGCTTTCACGGGCCGCTGGCCCGCCTGGTCGTCGGCCATGTGTCCGGCGATCCCCAGGTACGACGAGAGGTCGCTCATGTCGCCCCTGAAGTCGCTGTCGAACTTGTCGGCGCCGGTACTGGTGGTCTCCGAGCCCCGGCTGACCAGCGTCAGGTTCTCGTTGCCGCGTGCCTTGAGGGAGGCGATCCGGGCGTCGTTCAGCACGTTCACCGAGACCACGCCGTCGTCGTACGAGTCGAGAAGTGCCGAGCGAGCGACGGTGTGGCCGACGACGAGCCACAGCAGGACGGCCGTGGCTGCGGCGGAGGCGGTGAACAGGCCGCGGTTCAGCACCCGGTTCGTGCGGTGGTAGGTGCGGCGCTGGGCCCACACGAGGGCGCCGAGAGCGAGGACGCCGAGGCTGATCGCGGCCCACGGGTAGGCGGTTGCGCTGTCATAGTCGTCGCTCAGGCGCTCGTTCTCGTTGTTGTAGAGAAGCTCGGCCTTGGGGAGCATCTCCTCCTGCATCTTCTCGTTCGCGTACCGCAGGTAGGCGCCGCCCAGCGGGTAGCCCTGCCGGTTGTTCGCGCGGGCCCGCTCGACGAGGCCCTTGTACTCGGGCAGCAACTCGTTGAGCTCGGCGATGGTCCGTGCGGAGGAGGAGCCGGGCTCGGAGGCCGTCGCGGCGTCCGCCAGACCGGCGGCGGCCGCTCTCATGTCCTCCTCGTACCGGGTGCGGGACTCGGGGGTCTCCTGGCCGCCTGCGAGGAAACCGCTGGAGGCCGCCGTGTTGGCGCCGGCCAGGGCGCGGTAGACGTCGGCCGCGGCGGCGCTCAGGGGCTGGCTGCTGTGGAGCACGTCGTCGGCGGCGGTCGAGCGGTCCGACATCTGCCATGCGGCGACGGCACCGAAGGCGACGACCAGGAGCGCGAGGGCGGCCCCGATGATCCGCAGCCGACCGGGCTCGGTCGCCGCGGCCGCGCGCAGTTCGTCGACGCCCTCCATGAACGCCGTGCGGCGCGGTGGGCCGCCGTCCGGCGCGCCGGACGCCGCGGGCCGAGCAGGCCGCGTGGCCTGCGGTGGCACGGCCGGGGCCGCGGACGCGGCCTGGGCCGGTGGCGCCGCGCTCCCCTTCGACGTGTCCGTCACTTGACCTCCCCCATGGTCATCCGCCGGTCACTTCCGCCCGGTGAACCGCACCGTGAACGGAGGCGTCCGGCCGCAAGTATCGCCGCCGTGACTGACATCCGAACAGGTCCTGACTGGATCTTGTTCGGATTGCAGTCCCGTTGCAGTCCCCGCTGTCGATTGCCCGCACCGCGAGAGGCTTCCCACACCACCCCCCGCCCATGAATACGCCATCGGGTTCGGTTCGGTTCCCGCCGAGTTCACCCACTTTCGGGTGACGTCCGCCATGGGCCTCAGTTCGGGTTGAAGTGGCTGTTCGTCCGGCAGCCGAGGAGACGGTAGATGTTGGGCTCCCCCGGGGGCGGCTTGATCCACTGGTACTGGCACGCACCCTCGATGAACCTGCCCTGGATGCCGCCGGGGAAGTCGATCTCCCTGTTCCACAGGAAGGTCGACTCGATGCCGGTCTGCCGCGCGGTGGCGTTGATGTCGATCCCGCCGGGGGCCTGGATCGCGTACACCCACCCGGTGTTGTTCGTACCGGGGCCCGACGTGGCGAAGCCCTGCGCCACCCACCGCTCGCAACTGGTGCTGACGTGCGCGGTGTTCTGCCCGCCGCCCCCGGTGATCCACACTGGCAGCGGGTTGAGGTCCGAACCCTTCGGGGTGAAGCCGTTCCGGAAGACCGGCTCCGGGTCGGGGCGGGTGTCCCCCCGCCACAGCGTGTTGTCGTCGTGACGCCAGTACCAGGCCTCGCGCAGCGCGGCCATGTCCACCTGTGGCTGGATGCCGAGATCCGTCGTGGTCTGCGCCCAGTTCGTCTCCTTGAACCCGCCGGTCGGGCCGCAGGGCGCGGTGCTGCGGATCTGCTCCGGGGTGCCCGGGTACGGATCCGTCGAGGCGTCGGCGGGGGACGTGAACGCCAGCGAGGCGGCGATCAGGGTGGCGGCGGAAGTGATCCGGAATGCGGTCTTCAGCATGGTCGGGACAACCCATCGGTCGGCGCGCGGGACGCATGGTCCATAGCCGGAAATGAGGGCGGACCCGACAGGCGCTCGGGGCAGTCACCCACAGGCACCATCAGGTCCACTCGCCCGGTGGAGCCCCGCTCCCCTGATCGGCGCAGGCACACGGGACTCCGCGGCCGGCGTACGCGCACACCGATGGGCCCCGGAGCGCGTGCGTCTCCAGGGCCCGGTGGGGCACCCGGCGGCCTCGGCGGCGCGCCGGGTCATGCAAAAGCCCGGACCGTCAGGCGGAAATGCCGTCGATCCGGGCCAACGCGTCGTCCGCGCCGTACGGCTGCAAGTAGGGCAGCCAGCGCGGGTCCCTATGGCCGGTCCCGATGATGCGCCAGGCCAGGCCGGTGGGTGGGGCGGGTTTGTGGCGGAGCCGCCAGCCGATCTCCACGAGATGGCGGTCTGCCTTGACGTGGTTGCAGCGACGGCAGGACGCCACCACGTTGTCCCACACGTGCTTGCCCCCGCGACTGCGCGGGATGACGTGGTCGACGCTGGTTGCGACGCCACCGCAGTACATGCACCGGCCCCCGTCCCGGGCGAACAGTGCCCGCCGGGTCAGCGGGACGGGCCCCCGGTAAGGGACCCGAACGAACCTTTTGAGCCGGACCACGCTGGGTGCGGGGACTGTGACGGTCGCGCTGTGCAGATAGGCGCCGGACTCCTCAAGGCAGACGGCCTTGTTCTCAAGGACGAGGACGAGCGCGCGGCGGAGCGGTACGACGCCGAGTGGCTCGTACGACGCGTTGAGGACCAGGACATGCGGCACGGATGCCTCCTTGTGCGTCGGCGGCGCGTGGCTCGCGCCGGGACGTTCGGTAGCCAGTGTCCCCTCATGCCTGGTCGAAGCGCCACCATGTCCTGGTAACGGGCTGGGAGTGTTTTCGACCACACACTGATCCATCCCCCGGATCATGAGCGGTTCATCCCGCCAGTTCATGCCCGGAGAGAGTTCCCGTGGTGAGAGTTGTCTCTCCCTGGAACATCACGACGATCCACACAGGATGCCCCGATAGTGTGGTGGTTCTGCCCGACAGTCCCGCGTCTGTCCACGGTCCGGTCGCGGCTCGTACATGTTCATGACGAGTCTGCAACGGTCCTCGGTCCTTGGCCGTGTCCCCCCTGTCTGTCGGCAGACCCGCTACACCTGGAGGTACCTGCCGTGTCCTTGTCCGTCCTGCTGTCGGCCGCCGACCCCGGTGACGCACCGACGGCCCCTACGCTCCAGGACGCCCAGGAGAGTGCGACCAACGCCGCGAGCTGGGTCGAGGAGAACTGGTCCACGTGGCTCGCCATCGGTCTGCGGGTGCTGTTGATCGTGGTGATCGCGGCCGTCCTCAGGGTGGCGATCCGCAGGGCCATCACCAAGCTCATAGACCGCATGAACCGTACGGCGTCGGCGGTCGACGGCACCGCCCTCGGCGGGCTGCTCGTCAACGTGGAGCGGCGGCGCCAGCGCTCCCAGGCCATCGGCTCGGTGCTGCGCTCGGTCGCGTCGTTCCTGATCATGGGCACGGCCGCGCTGATGGTCCTCTCCACGTTCGAGATCAACCTGGCGCCGCTGCTGGCGTCCGCCGGTGTCGCGGGCGTGGCCATCGGTTTCGGCGCCCGCAACCTGGTGACGGACTTCCTCTCCGGCGTCTTCATGATCCTTGAGGACCAGTACGGCGTCGGGGACACCGTCGACGCGGGTGTCGCCTCGGGCGAGGTGATCGAGGTGGGGCTGCGCGTGACGAAGCTGCGTGGCGACAACGGCGAGATCTGGTACGTCCGCAACGGCGAGGTCAAGCGCATCGGCAACCTCTCCCAGGGGTGGGCCACGGCCGGCGTCGACGTCACCGTCCGTCCTATCGAGGACCTGGAGAAGGTCCGCCGCACCGTGCTGGCCGTCGGCGAGGAGATGAGCAAGGACGAGCCGTGGAACGAGCGTCTCTGGGGCCCCATCGAGGTCCTGGGCCTGGACAGCGTCCTGCTCGACTCGATGGTGGTCCGCGTCTCCGCCAAGACGATGCCCGGCAAGGCCCTCTCCGTGGAGCGGGAGCTGCGCTGGCGGATCAAGCTGGCCTTCGACGCGGCCGACATCCCCATCGTGGGCGGCATCCCGCTGCAGCAGGAGGTCGAGCAGGAAACGGACCCCACGGCGGGCATGGCACCCCCGTCGGCGTACTCCTCCACGTCGTCGCCCCAGTCCGAGCGGGCGGCTCCGATCGCCCCGCCGATGAAGTAGCGCGCGTAGCGCGCGTAGTGCGCTGTACGGCGAGGGGCGGTGCCCGAAGCGTTCCGGGTGCCGCCCCTCGCCGCGCGCACTCCCCTGTAGTGCGCCCCCTATAGCCCGGCATAGCCCGTCTCCCTGCGGCGCCCCGGAAAGACCCCCGTGCCTACCGGGGTGCCGCGGTCACGGCGGACCTACGTGTAGCGCAGCTCCATCGGGCGCACGGCCCGGCGCAGGAGCGGCAGCGAGGTGGCCGCCGCCAGGAGACAGAGGACGTACACCGCCACCGGGACCAGGAGCGCCTCGTACGGCATGCTCCAGTTGCTGTCGCCGGTGACGACCCCGTACCAGACGCCGATCGTCATGCCGCCCACACCCGCCACCAGCACCGCCGGGGCGAGCGGCAGCGCGGTCTCCAGCAGCAGCGCCCGGCGGAGCACGCTGAACGGCACACCCGCCGCGGTCTGCGCGGCCAGGCCCCGGCGGCGGGTGGCGAGGGACTCGGCGGCGCCGACCGCGAGGCCCGAGAGGGTGATCGCGAGAGCGATGAGAACGGCGGCGCCGGCGAGGTCGATGCCGGTGATGTAGTAGGACATGCCCCTACTCAGCCCGTCGGGCTCGCGTGAGCTCAGGACGACGAGCAGCCCGTGCCGGACGCCGATGAAGCCGGTGCCGACCACGGTCACCAGGAGCACGGCCGCATGGGTGCGGGCCGCTGTCCACGGGGCGTCGCGCAGGCGCTCCGCGGCGATCAGCACGGCCGGGCTCCCGGTACGGGCGGCCAGCAGTCGGCCGGTGAGCCGCGAGGTCACGCCGGTGAGCCACACGGCGCCCGTCGCGGTCAGGACCACCACCACGACGACCACCGTCACCGGGGCATACCCGCCGAAGGCGTCCGGCACCAGGACCAGCCCCGCCGCCAGCACGCCCAGCGCCGCTGCGAGGATTCGGGCGCCCCGACCCCGCCGGGCCGCCGGCCGCACCCGCCGCACCCAGCCGAGCGGCGACGCCACCACCCGGCGCAGCGCGAGGGCGCTCACCAGCGCGCCCAGCACCGGGACGGCGACCGCCACCAGCGCGATCCCGGCCCAGACGAACCCGGGCGGGTCCTCTGTCAGGCTAAGCAGGTACCGGACGAACAACGCCGTGGCGACCGCCGAGCCCACCAGGCACGCCAGCCCCGACTCCAGCGCGGCGATCCGCCGCACCTGCCCGGCCGTCGCCCCCGCGAGCCGCAGCCCGGCGAGGCGCCGGTCACGGTGCACGGCGCCGATCCGGGCGCACTGGCCGAGGAAGCCCAGCACCGGCACCAGCAGGAGCGTCAGCCCCAGCATCACACCGGAGCGCGTGCCAGGATCGTCCAGCAGCCCGGCGGCGAGCGGAACGCGGTACCGCCCCGATGCCGAGGCCAGCACCGTCGCCCCGAGCGTGAAGGCCGTCGCCAGCCCCGCCCCGACTGCGGTGAGCGCCACCCGCCACCACTCCCGGCGGCCGGAGCCGCGGGTGAGCAGCCAGGCCGTGCGCAGATCGGATGCCATGGACCGCACTGGACTGTCCGATCCCATGGACCGCACCGGACTGTCGGATCTCATGGACCTCACCTGACTCACGCCGCCACCCCCAGCGGGACCACGGCGCCGTCGCGCAGCTGCACCTCGCGATCCGCGTACGCCGCCACCTGCGCGTCGTGTGTGATCAGCAGCACCGCCGTACCGGACTCCCGGGCCGTGTGGACCAGCGCCGACATCACCTGTTCGCCGGCGAGCGAGTCCAGCGCCCCCGTCGGCTCGTCCGCGAAGACGACCTTCGGACCGGTCACCAGCGCCCGCGCCAGCGACACCCGCTGTGCCTGCCCGCCGCTCATCTCGCCGGGCCGCAGCTCCTCCTGCCCGAGCACGCCGAACCGCTCCAGCCACTGGCCCGCCCGCACATGCGCGTCCCGCCGCGAGGCGCCCGCCAGCAGCAGCGGCAGCGCCACGTTGTCCAGGGCCGTCAGCTCGGGGATCAGCTGCCCGAACTGGAACACCACCCCGAAGTCCGTACGGCGCAACTCGCTGAGCCGTTTCTCGGGGAGCCCGTCCAGACGCGTGTCGCCGTAGACCACGGACCCCTCGTCGGGCCGGACGATGCCCGCCAGGCAGTGCAGCAGCGTGGACTTGCCACTGCCGCTCGCGCCCGTGACGGCGAGGATCTCGCCCGCGCGCAGCTCCACCGAGGCGCCCCGCAGCGCCCGGGTCCTCCCGTGGCTCTTGGCCAGTCCACGGGCTGCCAGGAGTGGCGTCGGCTTCTCGCTGTTGGTGCTCATGAGGCATCGACCTCCGCGGTCAGAGTGGTGAGCCGGGCCGCGGTGGTGTTCATCCACCGGAGATCGGCGTCGAGGTGGTTGAGGGCGTAGTCCGCCGAGAGCACCGTCGCGAGGTCGGCGCTCGGGGCGGTCTTCACCGAGGTGAGCTCCCGCATCCGCGCCATGTGCGCGGCGCGCTGCTCCCGGAGGTAGGCGGCCGGATCGCCGCCGGCCAGGATCGAGACGACGACCTTGGCGAAGATCTCGTTCGTCACGAACGGTGCGGGCGGGGCGATCTCGGCGGCCCACATGGCGAGCTCACGCGCGCCCTCGCCCGTCGAGCGGTACATCGTCCGCTCCGGGCCGCCGTCGGAGTCGGTTCCGTCGACCTCGGCCAGTCCGTCGCGGACCAGCCGCTGCAGGGTCGTGTAGACCTGCCCGTAGGCCAGCGGCCGGGCTTGCGGGAAGCGTTCGTCGTGCCGTCGCTTGAGGTCGTAGCCATGGCTCGGCCCTCCGGCGAGCAGCCCCAACAGGATGTGGCGGGTGCTCATGCCGATCATTATGTACTCGGTATATGTACCGAGTGAATAGTGATCCGTGCGGAAGGTGCCGGAGGGAACTCTCGCGTGTCACAATTGTCCCGGTATGCACGGTCGGTGACCGCGCCTAAACGGAACGTGTGTGACCAGAACCACGTTGTCCGCCCGAATACGTCTGCGCAGACGCCCCCTGGGTAGGCAGGCCCTAGGTCAGTCAGACCCTGACCCGCCACTGCCGCACGACGACAAGGAGGCCACCGTGGCCGCACATCTTTTGTTCCCGGCCCCTTCCAAACCCACGGCGGAGCAGTCCGCCGACATCGAGCACCTGTGCGTGTTCAGCGCGGAGGGAGCCTGCGCCGAGCCGCCCCTCACCAGCGAGCCCCCGCTGCCCGACGCCGAGCCCCTGACCAGCGAGCCGCCCCTCGCCGACACCGCGCCCCTGACCAGCGAGCCCACGCCCACGGGCGCCGCCTACTCCGGCCTCGATCCCCTGGGGGTCTAGATGGCGCAGGCCGATCCGGCGGCGGAGCCGAGACCCGCCGAGGACCCCGGCTCCTCCGAGAGCCCGGCGAGCCCGGAGAGCCCGGAGAGATCGGAGAGATCGGAGAGCCCGGGGAGACCGGGGAGCCCGGAGGGCTCCGAAGGCGGGACGCCGTTGTCCCGGCTCGCCGCGCTGCACGGCGTCGCCACCTCCTACAGCCCGTCCCCGGACCGCACCGTCGCGGCCTCGGACACCGCGATCGTCACGGCCCTGGCGGCACTGGACGTCGACGCGAGCACCCCTCAGGCCGTGCGCGCGGCCCTCGACTTACGGGAACAGGAGCTGCGGGAGCGCCTGTTGCCGCCGACCGTGGTGTGCTGGGGCGGACAGACCCCCGGTGCACTGGCCGGACTCCCCGAGGGCACCCACCTGCACATCGAGACCGAACAGGGTGAACTCCGCTACACCGCCGAGCAGTTGCCGCACGGCGTGCACGCCCTGCGCGCCACCGCACCCGACGGCCGCACCGCCGACGCCCACCTCGTCGTGGCCCCGACCCGGCTGCCCGCCCCGCCCGGACGCACATACGGACTTCTCGCCCAGCTCTACTCCCTGCTCTCCCGACGCAGTTGGGGCATGGGCGACCTCGGCGACCTGGCCGAGCTGACCGCCTGGGCCGGCCGCGCGCTCGGCGCCGGGTTCGTGCAGGTCAACCCCCTCCACGCGGCCGTCCCCGGCCACCCGACCGACCCCTCCCCGTAC